>JAADIU010000271.1 GCA_013151185.1 Planctomycetota bacterium | reverse complement strand
GGTGAGTTAACTGCGTCCTCGGGTGCTTCAACCGCGGCGCCCGTCGCTGCAAAGCCGCAAGTTGAGGTTGATGTTGCGACGCCTGCCCACTCGACAATCGCGCGGGATGTCCCCATCCCTATCCCGCCGTTCTGGGGGGCGAAACTGGTCGAGCATATCCCGCTCAAAACAGTATTGTCTTACATGAATGAGAAAATGCTCTTTGGTGTTCAGTGGCAATACAAACGCGGAAAACTATCGACCGAGGAACACGAACAATTCATCAGGACCGAAGTGCGATCGATCTATCGTGAGCTGGTCGCGAAATGCGAAACCGAGAAGATCCTCGGCCCAAAAGCTGTCTACGGTTTTTGGCCCTGTATGGCTGAGGGTGACTCGTTGATCGTCTTCGATCCGAACAACCACAAACGCGAGCTTTCACGGTACGAATTCCCACGCCAGCGCAAGCGTCCGTTTTGGTGTCTGAGCGATTTCTTCCGGCCGACCTCCAGCGGTGAGATGGATGTGGTGGCGTTTTCGGTAGTCACCGTGGGTCCGCAAGTCACCGACATCGCACTCGAATGGTTCAACGATGATCGCTACCGCGACTATCTGCATCTTCACGGACTGGGCGTCGAAACAGCCGAAGCGCTGGCGGAATATGTACACAAACAAATCCGCGTCAAACTTGGCATCGACACGCACGACGCACGCGATATCGCCCGTCTATTCCAGCAGAAGTATCAAGGAAGCCGCTACAGTTTTGGATACCCCGCGTGTCCGCGGCTTGACGACCAGTTGAAACTTTGGCCGCTCCTCAACCCGGAGCAAATCGGCGTTTCAATCTCCAGCGAGTTCCAACTCGAACCGGAACAGACGACGACCGCGCTGGTATGCCATCATCCCGAAGCGAAGTATTTCAACGTCCGTTGACGAACGCGCCGACGTGCGTTCGTTACAGGACGTTCGACGCTGCTGGCTGTCGATTCTGAGTCTGAGAAGTAGCATTCAACCGTCTCCCCACCGATCACAACGTATGCTTGGACGCGGGGCAAGCGGTGCCTCTGCGCCCGCGCACCGTTATTGAGGTTCTCCGTAGGGTGCGTCCCGGACGCACCGAATATGAATCTGCAAGACGGTGCGGCAAAGCCGTACCCTACAGATGCTCAGTAATGTGATGGTAGATTCAATGTGACCAAAATCCACGCCCCATTCATTCCTTCGGTAGCCCGCGAGACGGACGGTCTCCGCCCGCACCTGCTCGCAAGGGTCGAACGTGCGACGCGAGCGAAGGCCATCGTTCTGGCGGTGGCGATGGGGCTCAATGTCTGGGCGATGTTTCAACTGCCTGAGCGGATCAGTTTCGCCACAGGATGGTGGGCACCGCTGCCTACTATTCTGATTCTCGCCGGTGCGGGGTTGATCTGCACTTATCAAAAGTGGACCCGGACGGGCCTTTTTTTCTGTGCGCTCGCATGGGTTGCGTCGGCAGGGGTGAGCGAGATCCACGCCCTATATGCCGTCGCCACCTTCGGAAGCCCACTGGCAGACAGTTGGCTTGCGGGCATCGATGCGAGTCTTGGATTCTGCGTCGCCGACGTGAAGGCTTGGGCTGACAGTCTGCCCTACCTGCGAAACGTTCTTGCGGTTTTGTATGACGGGATCATTGTCGAGACGTTCCTCGTTCTCTTCCTGCTCTCGCTAAAGCGGGATCGCGTTTCCTTGAATCGCTTTGTCATCGGGTTCATGTTGTGTGAGCCCGCATTGCTAGTGTTCTTCGCGCTAATGCCAGCCGCCGGTCCTTTTGACTACTATGCGTACGATGCCACTCCGATGCAGGGCCTGTACCTGGGTCAATTGGAGGCGCTTCGGGGGGCTGGGCCCCTGCATGTGGCTGTTCCTACCGGTTTGGTTACGTTCCCATCGTTTCACACGACATGGGCTATTCTTTTGGCTTGTGCGCTTTGGCGACATAAAGGCTGGTTTGCGTTTGGTATTGTTGTCAATGCGCTCATTGTTTTGGCTACGCTTACCACGGGGTGGCACTACCTATCGGACCTTCTTGGTGGCATCATCCTTGCGGGTGTTGTGGGAGGGGTGGCGGTTTTGCTTTGTCCGCATCCGAGTAAGCACGCAACGTAGCGGCGTTTGTTGTGTTCGTTTTGAATGCGCCGTCTTGGTATTTGTTCGGTGCGTCCGGGGCGCACCCTACGGATACCGATAACATTGGGCGCAATCGTACTACGGTCCAATAGTTATGCACGCTTTGATGCAACACAGCGCCTCAAAAATTACTTTGCAAGTCGTTTGCTCCTGACCCTTCTGTTTCTTAGATTTGGCTTGTCGTCGGGATGTGGGAGTGGAAACGCCTCGGCATCTGACGGCAAGAAGGAGACTTCGCCGGCTACGGATGGTCGGATTACCGAGACCCTGGGAGGTTCGGTCGGACTAATAATGTGCTTTGGCAAACGGACGGGCCACAGCGCGAACCAGTTGCCGGTTGCTGCAAAGGCAGGGTCGGCAAGCCGTACGAATGGGAGAAATCGGTATGAAGAAAGCAATCATGCGTCGTGCAAAAGACTTCCTGCGTAGTGAAGATGGTCCGACAGCCACTGAGTACGCGGTGATGTTGGCCCTCATTATTGTCGTATGTATTACGGCGGTGAAGGCCATTGGTACAAAGGCTTCGGCTGCGTTCACGGCGGTCGGAAACGCCATGTAGTCAAACCTCGCGGGGGCCCCCGGTGGTTCATGCTACCGGGGGCAGTCGCGTCGAACAGGGGGGAGTTCCGGGCATCTGCCAATATGGCGATGCCCGCAACCCTGTTTGCCATGGAGTCCGGAGGGGACAAGATTGGACCGGATGCCATGTGAATGTCACTCGACATTCGAGCGATTAGAAACGACAGTTTTTGAAGAAAGGTCTCACCATGGAACCCTTTTGGCTTGTGACATGTTTGGTGCTCGTTCCCGGCGTGCTTTTGGCGTCGTGGATTGATTATGCCAAGCGCAAGGTACCAAACTGGTTAAACCTGGCACTCATATTGGTCGGTTTTGGCGTACAAGGTTGGTTCTATGGAGCAGTGGGGGTCGGAAACGGCGCCCTTGGTTTGTTGGTTGGGTTCGGGGTTCTGATTGTACCTTGGCTGATGCACGGTATGGGTGCGGGCGACGTCAAATTGATGGCCGCAATCGGAGTTTGGTTCGGGCCTTACATGACGCTGGTTTCGTTTGCCTTGGGTGCGATGATTGGTGGGGCGGTCGCGATGGTGATGATCATGTCAACCGGACGCACGCAGCACGCTCTGGCGAACATGAACGTGATCTGGGCGAAGATGCAATCGACCGACACGATGTTTGGTGAATTCGGTTCGGCGAAGAGCTTTGGCGACTCGTCACAGTTGCTCCCGTATGGGGTACCTTTGACGGCAGGCTCGCTCATTATTCTGGCGGGCCATGTCTTCGATTGGTGGGTGATCTAATGCGACGATTGATTGGTTTGAACAGGTCGGTGATGGGTTGGAAGCGGTCGGGTTCTACTTCGCAGCGACGGGCGGCTGCCCTTGTTGAGTTTGCAGTGGTGACACCGGTCCTGCTTGCGATCCTGTTTGGGATCATGGAGTTCGGCCAGTTGTTTCGGGTTCGCCAGACGGCGCAGCATGCCGCTCGTGAAGGTGCCCGAATCGCGGTGCTTCAATCGAGCGCAAAGCCATACAGTGCATCGGGCAGTGCGGTGTATCAGCGGATCGAGGAAATCATGACGGCAGGCGGGGTGACGTTCAGTGGTGGCATGTTATCCATCACGGAAGACACGCCCGGCAACCCGACGATTTCCGTGACGATCACGGTGCCATATGATGACATCTCAGTCACGGGTTTCATCGGACGGATCACAGACGACGTTTCGGGCACCTGTTCGATGCGTAAAGAAGGTGTGTAGCGCATGATGCTCCGCCTCGGGTGAGGGCACCACGCAGCGCGGACCGCCAGGTGGATTCAACAAGCCGCCTGGCGGTGACGGGCACTCGGGAACATCTCGATACCCAGGAACATCGCTGCCCGTTCATCGCGCACGGGTCGGCTGGTGCAAGACGGCACTGATATTTGCAGAAGGCGGAACCCCGATGATCATCGCATCGGGCGCGAAACCGAATGCAGCTTGAAGTTTGTTCAACCGCAAAACCCGCCGCCAACAAGCACGCGGCAAATATTTTGAGGCGTTGGGCGTCACCGGGGACGGCACCCAACAACCCGCAAGGTCAGCCGAGTCCGATAATGCGACTCGGCTATTGCCTGGACGAACTGTTCAGGGACACACGACAGCCTGATCGCGGCGAATTCGCACAAATTCGTGCTTAGGTTCGCCCGAAGCAAATCCGATCCGATAAATCAGTTGTTCATCTTCGCGCATCGCCGGCGCGGGATGCCGTCTGGGCGCAGCGTGAGGGACACGCTTGCCTGCAATGAGCTTGGGGTTTGGGCGAAAGGTTGACCATGAAAAGCAAGGCATTGATTCCACTGGTGGTTGGTTTGGTCGTTGGAGTTATCGCGATCAAATACACCATGGACACCGTAAATGCCGCCAATGGCGCAAAGGACACGAACCTGATCTCCGTGGTGATGGCCAGATCCGACATCCCCTCGACAGTCCAGATCACACCGGACGTTTTGATCGTCACAGAAACGGTCAAGACACCGCTCCTAGCGATGGACACGGTGTCGAGTACCGAAGAAATCATCAACCGTATTGCGCTCAAATCGATCCCGCAGGGCGTGCCGATCACGATGTCAATGATCGCACCCGAAGGCACATTGCCGGGGTTGATTGTTCGCGTCAAAGAGGGATTTCGAGCCGTTGGTGTGAAGATCAGCGAGTCTTCGGGCGTGGGTTACCTCATTCATCCGGGCGACTGGGTGGACGTGATTGTGGTCATGGACGTCAAGCGTCGCTCGCGATCCGAAACCATAAGCCGCGTGATCTTGCAGCGCGTGCAGGTTGGGGCTGTTGGTCAGCTCCTCAATCAGCGCCACTCCGAAGACAACGGAAATCGCGTGGCCCAAACGGTCACGCTCATCGTGAAGGAAGAGGACGTTCCCAAGTTGCACCTCGCACAATCAAGGGGCCGCATCACGCTGGCGATGCGCGGCGCGGAGGACTTGGCGATGAATACTCCGGCTGAGACTACGGGTTCGGAGGTGTTTGGAAACGACGACTTGGAAGCAGACGCTCAGAAAAAGAATGCAGGGCCCGACAATTCCGCGCTGGCGGCTATGTTTGCGGCGATGAACGCGAAGAAGAATCAGCCGGCAACCGCCACGCCCCAACCGGTAGTTGAGCCTGTTGAGCAGCCCGAACCCAAGACCGTTTCGGTCATCAATAGCAGTGCAGACAAGGACAGCCAGGACGCCGCGCTTCATGTCACCTTTCGTGATGAAAACTCGATGGAAGTCTTGGAAATCAACGAGGGAGACAGACCCCGCACACGCAAGCGTCGTCGGGGTTCGCGTCGCCGTGCAGCACCGGTTATCGAACGACGCTCGCCTGCTCCGACAGAAGAAGAAGCAGCCGAGGAAAACCACGACACGTCAGACCCTAGCGAGGACACGGAATAATGAAGGCCACGATCATGGACGATTTTCGACACGGCGCCCGACGGAGCGGGCGATTGAAAGCGGGTGCTAGGATGAAAAGCAATTTGCTGAGTGTGTTGATGGCTGTTGGCGTGATGGTGGGTGCTCCCATCGCGTACGCAGGTGGGTTCGACATCACGGTTCGTGAAGTTGAAGAAAGCGCGGCGCACATCATCGTGCCTTTGCGCGGTAGCATGGTTGTCGAAACAACAGAACCCGCGAGTCGTGTTCAGATTATTGAATCGGCGATCGCGAAAGTCGAGTCCCTCAGTCCCAAGCAGTACCTGGTGACCGGGGTCGGTTACGGCATGACGCAGATGATCGTCTGGTCGGAGTCCGGCGAGCGAAAGCTGATTGATGTGCAGGTCGAGCTTGACGTTCGCCTGCTCAACGAAAAGCTGCGCGATCTCGATCCACAAGCCGACGCGGTGGCTACGTCGATCATGGGCAATATCGTGTTGACCGGCACGGTCAGTGGTGCTGCGTCGGCAGAACGCATGGAGCGTTTTGCTGCGCTATTCGTGTCACCCGACGCCCAGTCGCCGGAAACGCTCATCCAGAACCACTTGCAGGTGGCAGGGCAACAGCAGGTGTTATTGCGCTGCACCGTCGCGGAAGTAAGCCGATCGGCTGCCCGCGAACTGGGCATCAACGGGTTTCTCGGAGGTGAGAACCTTCGGGATATGTTCACCGTCAGTCAGATTGGTGGGTTCAATCCGATCAACATCGGAGCGGCTGCCGACACTGCGATCACGGGTACGATACCTTTCCTGACGGGTAACCAAGGCATTCCGCTCGCGCCAACGTCGACGCTTTCGTTCGGTTTTCCGCGTGTGCAGATGCAGGTATTCCTCAAGGCGATGGCAGACAATTCGCTCTTGAAGATCCTGGCAGAACCGAATCTTGTTGCGATCAGTGGTGAAACGGCTTCGTTCCTTGCGGGTGGCGAATTTCCGATTCCGGTTCCGCAGTCCGGGTCAGCCGCTGGCTCCGTCACGATTCAGTTTCGCGAGTTTGGTATCAAAGTCGACTTCACGCCGGTCGTGCTGGCGCATCAGCGCATTCGCATGAGAGTCGCGCCGGAGGTTTCCGAAACGGACTTCTCGAATGCGATTCAAATTCAAGGATTCGTCGTCCCGGGTTTGACGCAGAGACGTGTTGAAACGACCGTCGAAGTTGGCAACGGACAGACGCTTGCCATTGCGGGCTTGCTGAGTGAAGAGGTCCGGGGTTTGGCGAGCGCACTGCCTGGTTTGGGTGATGTCCCGGTATTGGGGGCTTTGTTCCGCTCAACGTCCTACCGTCGGCGCGAAAGCGAGCTGGTTATCCTGGTCACGCCGGAAATTATCGCACCCATGAATCCGCATCAGGTACCGGATGTTCCAGGTCACGATTACTTGCCGCCCAACGATTATGAATTGTATGCTTTGGGGCAACTTGAAGGCGAAATTCCAGACGAAGAAGGGGAAGTCCTGGAGGACACGCGCAGCCCGTATCGCACGCACGGCGAACCAAAAGTCGCTCCGTTCAGAGGCCAATCCGATGACATGTCATCGATCAAAGGCCCGTGGGGTTATTCGACGAATGATGACGGGTAGGAAACCTTTTTCATAAGTTATACACAGTCTTGTTGATGTTCCAGCCAGGGGGGGAAAATCATGGGTCGAAATGTACTAATCCAGAGGGGCTTGGTGCGCAGTCGCCGACGCGCCGCAGTGGCTATCCAGGTCGCTGTTAGTATGACTGCTATCATTGGCTTTGCCGCGTTGAGCGTTGACGTGGGTTCGATGTACAACGCGAAAGGGGACCTGCAAAGGACAGCCGACGCGGCCGCCTTGGCTGCTGCTTCCAAGCTCTCGGCGTTCGACGAGGGGAACCCGACCACACTCGCCCGCGCGGAGGCGTTGCTGTACGCGGAACAGAATGATGTCTTCGGAAGAAGCGTCACGCTCGACGGATCAGACGTTGAATTCGGGCGAGCCGTCCTCGTTCCTGGAGGCGGTTACGATTTTGAACCCACGTCGGTCAATCCGGATGCTGTTCGGGTTCGGGTTCGTCTGACGGAGGGCTCCTCAAACGGCGCGCTCTCGCTCTACTTCGCCCGCATCTTTGGATATGACACCGCAGACATCGATGCCGAAGCGATCGCGATGCTTGTCCCTCGCGATATTGCCATCGTCGCAGACCTTTCCGGGTCTCACAAAGAAGACAGCGAACTACGCCGCTACAAAACCACCGACATCAATCTGTTCGAGGTTTG
Source organism: Planctomycetota bacterium (assembly GCA_013151185.1). Lineage (GTDB taxonomy): Bacteria > Planctomycetota > Phycisphaerae > UBA1845 > UBA1845 > UBA1845. Next base: position 24,282 of record JAADIU010000271.1, on the reverse strand, counting down.
GGATGATCTCCCTGGGGGGATCAACGACGTCGGGTCGGGATGGGAAGGGACGGAATTCGCGCTGGACGGAGACGGATACAGTCCCCAGATGGCCGGTCCTGCATGGGGCTACATGAAACAACTTGGGTATGGCGAGCAAAACCTCGACGCCAACTACGATCCCACGGTTGACCCCGGCCTCGTCTACCTACCAAAGAACGTGACCTGGGATGACGCGGCCATCGATGACAGTCTTGCGGCGCGTGGCTACAGTTCTCAAGAGATTGATGCAATCACTGCGGCTACCTACGACGGGAACAACGCGTGGGACGAGAGGACGGCGGTTGCTCTCGGGCTGGCGGATTGGAATAGTGGTATTCCGGGTGGTAGGTGGGAGGCCAACTCGCAGAACGCCAATCAAGCCAACAATATCGGACAACAAGCTGGAGCAAATCTACTTGCAAGTGGAGCCTCCGGAAACGGTAACAATTGGGTTGGATCAAGCGAACTACAGTGGACCGAGACGTTCGGTGATCGCAGCGCCGCAACGTCCAGTACCATCTGGAAGGACTATATCAACAATTACATGAACAAGACCTGGACGCGGATGTATCGCGCTAATAACGACTTCCAGTATCAATTCGGAGTCAAGACGTTTGTCAACTATGTACTGGAGCGTCGATCAACCAACGCCAAGACGCCAGAGCTGGCAGCGACCCGGCAGCAGCCGATGCAAGCTGTGAAGGATGCGGTCGAGTTCATGACGGCGGAGCTTGCGACGTTGGATACCGACGACCGGTTGTCGCTCGAAATCTATGGCGAAACCGCCAGACACGAAGTCGACCTGACCGCGAACTACGAGTTGGTCAGCAATCGCCTCTCCGAAATGCAGGCCAGCTACTACGACGGATGGACGAACATGGGCGGTGGGATCCAGCGAGGAATTGAGGAGCTAAGCAGTTCACGCGCCCGCCCCAACTCACGAAAGGTGATGATCGTCCTCACCGATGGCCGGGCAAACGTCACGGCGGATGGTGCCGTTGGCGACTATGAGAATGGGGAACTCCATGCCCGCAACATGAGCGACAATGCTGCCGCGATGGGTATCCGAATTTTCTCAGTCAGCGTTGGCTCAGAGGCTGATATCGATTTGATGGACTACCTTGCTGACGTCGGTGGTGGCGATCACTTCCAGGCAGAAGGTTCCATCACGAACTACAGTGCTCAGTTGGCTGAGATCTTTCAGAAGCTGGGCGGTGCCCGACCGGTCGAATTGATTCGATAGGTTCGTTCATACTGATCGGTCACCTTGCATGGTTTTCGGACCGGCGGCTCGCGCAAACGTGCGGGCCGCCTCTTTGCGCGAACCTCCTAACATGGAGCCTCGCGTCGGCCATTATCGGGCGCAGTTGGAAGACCGACATTGAGTTGGTCGAGTGAGAATCACTCCGCGAAAGTGTCGATGTCAACATAGGCGTCGCGACTCGACGCGCGATGAAGCGTACGAATTAGTCAATACATGCAATCTCTAAGACGGGGCTGCATGGTCTTACGAGTAACGTGAACATCGCGCTCTGCGTGACCATCAAAGAGACGGGGAGTCATCCATGGCGGCAGTTCGGGTACTGGTCTTCAACGCAGAAGAGGAGTACACAGCCACGCTTCGGTCAACGCTTCTCTCGTTCGAGGGCGTGAAGATCGTCGCGGAGGTTGATGAGCCTGCGCTGATGGCCCAGGCGCTGACCCAGTTTCCCGCTGAAGTTTTGGTCGCGAATCTCGACCCGATGCCCGAAGCCATCCTCCCGATGCTGGAAGAGGTGGCTCAGACGAATCGCGGGGTCGAAGTGTTCGCGGTGTCGAACTCGACGGATGGGCAACTGATCCTGGCTGCGATGCGACATGGCATCCGCGAGTTTTTGACAAAACCGATCGACGACGAAGTATTGGGCAGCGCCCTCGGGAAGGTGGCTGTCAGGCACAGCGATGATGCGAAACAAGGAACGCTGATCACGGTCATCGGAGGGGCAGGTGGTGTCGGAGCAACGACGATCGCGGTGAACCTTGCCGTCGAATTGAAAGCGTTGACGCAGGGAAATGTAACCGTCGTTGATTTGGATCACCGTTTCGGTCAGGTCGCCACGCATCTTGATGTCGATCCGACCTACACGATGGCTGACCTGTGCGAGAGTACGACGCAGCTCGAGCAACAGATGATCGATCGGGCGCTCGTGAAACATCATTCGGGGGTGAATGTGTTGAGTCGGCCCAATCAGTTTATGCAGGCCGACAACATCACAGCCGCCCACTGCGTTGGGGTTCTGTCGGCGTTGATGGCGAGCAACGACTATGTCGTGGTTGACGGTCCGACTCGCTTCGACTTTGGCACAAAAGCGGTGTTGGATATTTCGGACTTCAACATGCTCGTTCTGCAACTGGTCGTCCCCACCGTGCGAAGTGTGCATCGGATGCTGGAGGGAATGACCGAGGTTGGATTCAACCTCGACCGGATGAAGCTCGTATGCAACCGCGTGGGGGGCGAGAGCGGCGGGATCACAACGGAGGACGTCCGCGACACGCTCAACATGGATGTGTTTGGTGAAGTACCGGACGACTGGAACTCGGTGAACGCAGCCATCAACATCGGCGAACCACTTTCGGTCAGTTCGGCGAAGAGCAAAGTGCGCCAGTCGATTCGTGGTATGGCATTGCGTGTGCACGACCCAACGGGCAAAGGATACGAGGAAGTCAAAGAGACGAAAAAGGGCGGGATACTCAGCAAGATTTTTTGACGTGACAGCGATCGTTCATAAGAGACCGCCTTCTCCGGGGTCACAACCCCGATCGGCGATCGTACTTCGTCAGTGAATGGGAGTCAGCTTTGTTTGGAAAAAGAAACACCGTGCAATTGCCACCGGCACCGGGTAAGTCAGACCGGCCTCCGGATTCTGCGCCTGCAGCGCGGGACAATTCCAAACCGAGCGCCGAGAAGCAGGATCAGTTCAGCGAACTAAAGCAACGCCTGCACCGAAATCTTGTTGATCAAATCGACATGACGCGATTGGTTGGCGACGAGGAAGAGCTTCGCAGTCAGGTCCGAGAAATCGTTGAAGGTCTTTGTGAACAGGAGAACACGCTGCTCAATTACAACGAGCGGCAGAGACTCATCAGCGAAGTTCTGGACGAGACGTTCGGATTGGGACCGCTGGAGGTATTGCTTTCGGACAACAGCATCAGCGACATTTTGATCAACGGCCCGAAGCAGGTGTATGTGGAACGCGGCGGAATTCTTGAACTGACTGAAGTGAAGTTTCGAGACAACGGCCACCTGCTGCACGTCATCGACAAGATCGTCAGTTCGGTGGGTCGTCGGTGCGATGAAACATCGCCCATGGTCGATGCGCGTTTGCAGGATGGCTCGCGTGTCAACGCGGTGATTCCGCCATTGGCCCTTGATGGTCCGAGTATGTCGATTCGGCGATTCGGTGCCGACCCACTGACATGGGACGACTATATCCGCTTCAAATCGTGTACGCCGGAAATCCGCGACTTCCTCGAAGCGTGCGTCGTCTCCCACATGAATATTTTGATCGTGGGGGGAACGGGATCGGGAAAAACGACCCTGCTCAACAACCTGTCGTCGTTCATCCCGGAGACCGAGCGGATCGTCACGATGGAGGACGCAGCAGAGCTTCGCCTACGCCAGCCGCATGTGGTTCGCCTCGAATCGCGCCCCCCCAATATTGAGGGGAAGGGGCGGGTTTCCATTCGAGATTTGTTAATCAACAGCCTTCGTATGCGTCCGGATCGTATTGTAGTGGGTGAGTGTCGTGGGGCGGAAACGCTCGACATGCTCCAGGCGATGAACACCGGACACGACGGCTCGCTGACGACGGTTCACGCAAACAGCACGCGCGACGCGGTACAGCGTGTCGAGACGATGGTGATGATGGCCGGTTTCGAGTTGCCCCTTCGGGCGATCCGGCAGCAGTTTGCATCGGCGATTCACCTGTTGGTGCAGGCGCAACGGCTTCCGGGAGGTCTACGAAAAATCACGACCGTCACCGAAGTGCAAGGCATGGAAGGCGACATTGTCACGATGCAGGACATCTTCAAATTTGAGCAACTGGGCACCTCGTCCAAAGGTAAAGCCTATGGACAACTCGTTTCGACGGGCCTGCGGCCTATGTGTTTGGAGCGACTCCAGGCTGCCGGCTGCCACGTTGACACAGCTATGTTTGAACGACGGACACTGGTCCGCGATGAAATTGATTAGATGATTAGAACGAATGTGATTCGCTTGGTTCGAAATGAGGTAAATACGTCATGACCTTGCTGTTGGCTGAAATAGACCTGGTGCAAATCGTGCTGCCACTCGTTGGCGCGATCATGCTCAGCTACGGTATCTTTCAGGTCATCGTCGAAAGCCGAAACGGCGAGCGCAAGAAAGTGCTCGATCGTTTGCGCGGTGAATCGACGCGGGCCAAGGATGCTGCGGCTGCCTCTATTCTGAAACGCAACACGCTCACGGAAGACGCGGGCAACATCATCAACAAGACGTTCGGGAAGCTCGCGTTCATCCCCAGGCTGCAAAACCTGCTGGATCAAGCGAACCTGGATTGGTCGGCGACCAAGATGATCGCGCACCTGTTCAGCGCAGGGCTAATCCTGTCGGCTGGCTTGGTCATGCTGAACTTCAGCGTCCTGGCTGCGTGTGGTATTGGCGCGTCGGTGTTCTTTGCACCGATCGGGTATGTGTCAATGCGTCGCAAGCGGCGAATGAAGAAGCTGGTCAATCAGCTTCCCGATGTGTTCGAGATGATGTCGCAGGCGCTGCGGGCGGGACACTCTCTCGCCAGTGCCATTCAACTGGTGCATGAGCAGTTGCCCGACCCCATCAGCCTCGAGTTTGGCCGCGTATTCCACGAGCAAAACCTGGGTATCAAAATCGAAGATGCCCTGCTGGGGATGGCCGACCGCGTGGACTCGCTCGACGTTCGCATGTTCGTCACGGCGGTTCTGATTCAGAGAACCACAGGTGGTGATCTCGCGGAAATTCTCGACAAGATCGGTGCGGTGATTCGCGGACGAATTGAGCTGTTTGGGATGGTACAAGGTCTCACCTCCGAAGGCCGATTGTCGGGGTGGGTGCTCTTTGCCCTTCCGATCATCGTGTTCATGGCAACGATCAAATTAAATTATGAATACGCGAGTCTGCTGTGGACGCACCCCACCGGGAAGATCATGCTCGCGACGGCGTGTGGTATGGAACTGATGGGTTTGGCGATGATTCGATGGATCGTCAACATCAAGGTGTGAGGCCCGATCAAACCGACGGCAGAGAACACGAACCTACCGACAGTGGGTTCGCCGGTTGATACTGGAACTGGCGAGTTGGGTTGGTACTGAGGACAAATGTTATGCCAATTTATATCATTCCCGTCTTGGCGGTCATTAGTGTGGCGCTGGTCGTTTATGCGTTGATGCCCGCGGGCAACGACGATGAAGATCGCGTCAAGCGCCGCATGACGGGGCGAAAGCGCGGGGACACGCTTGGCGATTTGCGCAAACAAGCGCACGAGTCGGTCGCCCAGAGGGTGATGCAGAAGGTGGCTCCGATCGCGGTCAAACCCGTGATGCCGAAGAACTCCGCCGAAATGTCGAAGCTGCGCCAAAAGTTGTGCAGCGCCGGATTTCGGCGCGACAATGCGGCTCAATTGTTTCTGGCGAGCAAGACCATCATCGGACTTGCGGGCTTGCTCGGCGGGGTCCTCTTCTCGTGGATGAAGGGGTATTCTTTCAACGACGCGATTGGTGTCGTCGTACTCGGAATCGCCCTCGGTTTCCTGGCACCCAACATCTGGCTCGCATCCGTAGCGAGCAAGCGTAAAGAAAAGGTCCGCCACGGACTCGCCGACGCGCTGGATCTCATGGTGGTCGGTGTCGAAGCCGGTCTCGGGTTGGATGCGGCTATTCAACGTGTGGGGGATGAACTCAAGAACGTTCACGGGGAACTGAGCGAGGAGTTTCAGATTGCCGTGCTCGAAACGCAGATGGGTATCCCGCGTTCCGAATCGCTCGACAACCTCGCCAACCGAACCATGGTCGATGAAATACGCGCCCTGGTGGCGATGATCAACCAAGCCGAACGATTCGGTACGAGCATCGCCCGCGCTCTGCGAAATCAAGCCGATTCGCTTCGGATGAAACGGCGACAAGCCGCAGAGGAAAAGGCGCAGCAATGTGCGGTGAAGCTGATGCTTCCGCTGATTCTGTTCATTTTCCCGGCGATTTTTGTGGTCCTGGCGGGACCGGCTGCTTTGGCGTTTATGGAATCGGGTTTCTGATCCGCGAGAAGGTCGATACACGTCGAGACAAAAAAAGCCCGCGCCAAATTGGTGCGGGCTTTTCTTTGATCACTCTTGAACGAAAATCTTATGCGAGCTACCTGCGTCGTCGCAGCACGAACGCAGCACCGATTGCGATCAGGGTCATGCTGGCTGGCTCGGGGGTTGCGGAGGATGTAAAGCCCGCGGTCACCGTAAAACCATTGGGCGTCGTCACTTTATTTGCGAAGCTGAATGAGAACGCCTCATCGAACAATGTGAACGGAAAACCCGGCACGGTGATCGTGACGTCGTTACCCACAAAGTCAGCCGCTCCAAAACCCAGGTCACCGTTGACCTCGCCACTGGCGAATGTAATGGTGAACAGGGGGTCATCGTTTGACGCGAAAAATGAAACCATCCCACCGGTTGTCGTCTCGTCCATGTTGACGGTGATCTCTGTCATCGTGAATTTCGCGTCTGTGTAATCTATGTTCGGCAAACCCGGTGTTTGAAGAGTCAAGCCAGCGCCTGACCAACCGCCCGATAGCTTATCACCGACCATCTCAAACAACGGTGTCGCAGAAGAAGTCGCCGGATCTGCAAAGGTAGCCACCGTAAATGGGACTGCCAAAGCTGGCGTTGCCGCGAAGGCAAAACCACATGCGACAATAAACAGCGCTGAGGCGCCGCCTCTAATTGAAAACAACCTACCCATTGTTCTTCCCCCCCTTGATTTTGATTTGGCGACGACGCAACATCACAAACCCTGCACCACCTGCGAGCAACATCAGGCTCACGGGTTCAGGAATCGGAGTGCTCGTCGTCGAAGATGTGAAAGCAGCCGTGGTCGTAAAATCTGCCGGTGTCCCAACTTGATTGGCGAACGCAAAGCTGAAGGTCTCTTCACCGCCAATGCTGAGCACACCGAACCCGACTTCGATCACCGGGCCAGACATGGTAACCACACCTGTGGGATCGCTGGAACCGAAACCGATGGGGGAAAACGAAGATGAATCGAATTCGATCTTCAACAGCAGATCGGACATCGAATCAAAGAATTGCAGAACACCCCCGCCAACTGGCACCACCGTCGTGTCGGTCATGGTGAACGTGACGTCGTCGAAGTCGCCAACCAGCGTTTCAAGCGTCAAGCCCGTTCCGGACCATCCCCCCGACAGCACGTCGGCAGAGAATTCAAACAAAGGCATCTCCGACCCGGGTGACGGATCGGCGAAGGTTGCCACTGTGAACGAGCTGGCTTGAACCTGATTGATACCCACTGTACCTGCGATCGCGGCGATCAAGATCGCCAGACGCGCAGTACCCGCGCAATGTGTCATCCCATCTCCCTCCCAAGAGAAGCGCGCAGCGCAACCGCTACGCATGAATCGATGACGAACAGGCACTCACCTGTCCAAGTTTCCGTTATTCAGTTTTCTTTTTGGGAATCCGCCGGTCATGGCCAAACAGTCAACGCGAACAATTCAGATTGCTCTGACTTAGGCCGCCCTGTACTTAGCCGCCCTGACACAGAACCGGTTTGTTATTGCAGATGCACCCCAACTACAATCGGGCAAATCCGCCTTCTCTCTCGTGGATTCCCTCCCATATTTCTCTCTACTAATCACGGTACCCGAGCCGGCAGAGCATTTCAAGGGAATATCGCACACTTCCTGTGATTTTTGTTCCGACAACACAGAGACACTTTAATTCGCTACAGCCATCCCTTTCCCCTGCTCACGGTACCGGCAAGGGCAATTCTATCGACGTTCACTGGGCCACGACCGGGAATGTCGGCCGCACGCTGGCAGGAAGACCTACTTCGCCGAACACTTGGTCGAGGATCGCCAGTTTGCACCGATTGCAGCCGTCGGGGCTGACGCCATTGAAAAGTGCATCTACGGCGCAGTTGCGCAAAACGGTCGAGCGTTCCTCTGCACTCGTAAAACCATTGGCTCGGTCTATGCGAGCCGCCAGAATTCCCGCGAGGATGTCGTCCTCAGACATGACGCCCTCGCAACTTTCGCGAACGTCCAGCGATATGGTGTCCGGATCAGGCAGCACGCGAATACCTGAGAGCAGGTTTTCTAATTCCGTACCGCAACCGCCAAGAAAAATGACCATCGCCGCAACCACAAAGACCCAGCGCACAGACCGTGCGGTGAAAACAGGATGACGGCGCACACATGAATCAACCAATGTCATTCATCCAGCCCTCTTCTTCGCGAACACGCGCCCTCGTAAGAAGAGCGAGTCTGACTTGCCGCCAAACATTCACTTCTTCGGCAGGATAGGGATGATCGCTGGAATCGAACACGGTGCCAACGCACATAGACGATGGTTTCACGCCTACCCGTAGTTATCATGGACTCGACGGGCGCGGCGCGGGTAGGGTGACTGTTTCTCCGACGTTGGGTAAATCGAATGGCGAAAATCGATCGGTCTTCCAGTAGACCCAGCGGAGCGCCTCATCTTCGAGCGGCTTGTCGAATCGGAAGCAGACTGTTGCCGGTCGGTGGTCTGTGGTGATCTCTACGATTTCAATGGTGCAATCTGAAAGTTCGATGCGCTCGCCTGCCATGAACGGTTGATCGTCGCGAAACAACGCGTCGAATGTCTGGAACAGGTATTGAAAGCTGACCCATTTGAACTGGTCCGGTGCGTCGGTTGGCCAACGACCGGGCAGCAGCAGCCAGCCGCCCGCCTGCGAAACTACCAGTGTCCGCTCATCCGTTCGCTCGACCGTAACTTCGTACACACCCGAACCCAAAACGAGCGATTTTTGTGGCACGTTTCGGTGCAGGGTCGCCGCATAGATCGACGCGAAGCTGGAGACGAATGCCGACGGCGTGCTTACAATCACCAATCGTTGCCCGTCAATGCGATCATCGTTCGGCAAATTCAAACCCGCTTGCTCAAAATGCGTTCCAAAACCCCGGACGTTGTGGGCAGCGGTGAGCAAACCGATGGGTGCGAGAATCAAATGGATAACAACGAGCACCCCCGCGACATACCGCGCACCTCGGAGTTGTGGAACCAACGCGATCGGTCGCCACACGCCAACGATTAACTGAGCGACGATCAAGGAGGCTCCCAGACCGGCGAGCATGAGCAATCGATCCGATGCAAACGTGGCGCACGCCGGCACGATCGAAAGTATCATGCCGAACGTAGCGAAACGAATGTACTTGTCGGATCGAATATGAGGCATAGCATACCAGACGATCAACCCGAAAATGCAAATGCCGACAATCCAAAGAATGCGAACTGCCGGTTGCGAAAGGATGATGTGGGCATCTGACGGGGGTATAGAGAATAGACCGTTAAAGAGTATTGGGGCACGCTCCACAAAGGAAAGCATGAACCGCCCAGGGTCGCCGGCAGGATCGATATAGACACCGGACCCAACCGCACCGTATCCCCCGAGTTTGTACATCGACCACCAAGCCACTCCCACGACAATTGAAGGTACCAATGCCGCGAATCGCCGCCATGTGCGATCCACGTCGATGAACAGCGCGTATGCCAGAAGGTACGCTCCGACAGCCACAGCGCCTTCGTTTGATAGGACTGCGGCTAATAGGGTGATCGGCGCAAGGAATGCGCCCAACCTCGAACCGTCGCGACGCCATCGATCATACAAGAGGATTGTGCAGATCCCGAAACAAGCGGCGAGCACTGCGTTGCGATTGGCCAGCCATACTGCGGGCAGCCCGTGTCCGTCGCTCATGGTGTAGATCAATGCTGCGAGTCCGGCTGCGTATGGTGACACCGAGAATCTGCGAAACAGAAGAGCCGCCAGCGCAACAGTGAGGGCATACCAGGCGATGGACTGCGCGTGCATCAACGCGGGGGTGTGCGGCCAAAGTTGGTAGTCAATCCAATGCGACAAGCCGGCGACCGGACGAAAGAACGCCAACCTGAGATTCGGCGGTGACCACCAAGGCAACTCGCCACGATCAATCACACTGCCCTCCGCAACCAACCCGTCTTTGACAAAAGCGAACAGGTCCGGAAACGGTCGCCGCGCATCGGCTAATCGTGGAAACTCATCGGTCAGCGTCGCGCGATGCAAGTGATCATCCGTCTGCCATCCCAACCACAGTCCAGGCAACGTTAAGATGACTGTGAGAATCGCTGCGTACAAAGGTGTGTGGTGGCTTGCAAGTTTCGACGACAACCAGTCGATTACACGGAATGGCGAAAGCAAGTGCCGCCGCACCGCACCTGAGGATTCAATCGTGGTACCGATCGCTGGATCAGAAGCGGGTGGTGGTGAAATATCCATTTCAACGAATTCTACTCGATCGAACGCGAACGGCATAGAAGAAGGCCGGTGAGAGAATCCAGTCAGTGACATACACCGTTTTGCACGGCGGAGTTTTGGCGGCTCTTCGTTCCTGTCCAGTCACTCCACGATTGTTGCCTGACGGTCGATGACATATCGTGTGTTTCGCCACGGGATGCTTCGGCGGACGATCAGCCACCACCAGGATCGGATCAGGATTCCTATCACGACGCAGACGGATAGCGGGTACCAAAGTAGATCGAGGCGGCGGCACCCTCCCATTCCCCAGAAACGATAGCTGGCGATCATCATCAGTGTTAAGTGGTTGACGCACATGACCGCAAACCCGATGAAGTCCATACTGATCGTTTCACCTGCCTCCTGCATCGCGAGAAACCTTACTATCAAATAGATTCCCGCGACGTATGGAAGCAGTGAACCGAATAGCAACCAGATGATACTGATTGCAATCTTGCTACCACTACGCAACGCCCCGACATATATCCTTGCCCAGCCGTTTATGATTGCGTTGTAGTTATCATACATGCGCACCGAGACGAGATCGCGTCCGGAGGCGACCCAGCACCGCACATTCGATTTCTTGGCCTGCTCAGCCAGCGGAATATCTTCGATGAGTGCTGAGCGAACAGCTTCATGGCCGCCAATACGTTCGTAGGCCTCCCGTTCAAATAGTAGGAACTGGCCATTGGCGAATGCGAGCGAGCTGTGCGGGCTGTTGACTCGCTGCGACCCGAACCAAAGTGCAATGATCCCACCGCACAAAGGAATGATCGTATGCTCCCAGAATCCGCCGGCTGACTGCTGTGGCCAGAGCGTCAGGAGTTCCACGTTTCTCTTGTCGGCTTCCTGGATCGCCCGAGAAATGGCTTGGGGTGCGAGTTTGCAATCAACGTCCGTAAAGAGGAACCGGTCGCAGGAAACATTTCGCGTGCCTCGCCACAGCGCGTGCGACTTTCCCATCCAACCGGGTGGTAGCTGGTCGATACGATCGACGCGAATCCGGGGATCAGTGCGCGCGATCTCCTGAGCGATGGCGAAGGTGTCATCTTCGCTACGATCATCAATCACTCGGATTGATAGTTTCGGATAGTCTTGTTGTAGTATATTGCGAAGGCAGTCAACCAACCCCGCAGCTTCGTTTCTTGCGGCGATAACCACGCAGACGTTGGGGAGGGTTTCGCGCGGAATCGTTTCTGCGCCTGCCGTCGAAGCGACTTCGAGGAACAACCCGTCGCGCTTTGCCCGGTTTTGAGCGACGATCAGCCCGAACCAAACACTGCAAATAGCGCCCCACCCAGCCAGGAGTATGATAGTCACACTGGACATGCGGCACTTTCAATTGAGTGGCGGAATACGCAGTGTTTTTTCCAATAGGCATGGATCGTCGTGCAGATAATCATCCCAGCGAATTCGCTGTGTGCCACGCTTTCGTGGTTGACCAGCACTTAGGATTCCTGACGGCGCAAACAAATAACCCTCAGGACGCCCAGCATAGTGAACGAGACCATCCGGACCGAACATGCTGGCGATGCCGTCACCGAAAGGCAGGCGGTCGAGTGTGTTGTATTCCGCAAGTCGATACGAATCATCTTCCGCTATGCTCAAAGCTCGGAGCGATTCCGTTGCATTAAACCTGACTTGACAAACTTCGTGGTAGCCTGCGGCTGACAGTATGATTGGGCGAACTTCCGACCCACTCTCATCGAACGTACCGATGACGAAAACGTTCTTCTTCACGAACACATTCTTCTCAACAGAAAAACGTTTACCGGGAAGCGGCGAACCGAATGCCTCGCGCGCGGAAGACTCTAAGCTGTTGGAAACGAAAACAACATGTCCGCAGCCGCAGTTCAACGACGACTCAACAATAATCGGATTCCCGCTACCATCAAGCGTGATTCGCAGCATCGCCCCGTCGATGTGGCCCGCTGCCGGATCATCTTGCACCATCTCCGGACGTTCGGGAAACCACCAAACGTAATTTAACTGTCGCAGACGTTGTCCATCAATCTTAGCGGTCGTGTTGTATGAATATACGGTAGGTTCAGAGGGATCGATGCGTACTTCTATCCGCTGCCTGTTGCCAGACAACTTGACGGCACCGATTCGATCGTCGTCTACATCATAGGAACGTTTCTCGGGCCACTCCACCGCAAACACGGGGGCATACCTGGCGAGAAGCGAATCATCACCGGATGTGGACGGTCGCCAAACCGCAACACGCCTGAATACTTTCTTTGTCTTCTCGCGGTTCTTTTCTGGTAGGCTTGCTTCTTCCTGCACCATTCCGACGGCGGTAGCAACAACCGCCCACGAATATAGGATTTGGCGACCCGCGCGTCCCCGATCATCCGTAAGAAGTTGAACTCCTAAGCGCATTCCCCACAACTTATTCGTTAGTTCTGACGAAGATAATTCTTCAACATCGCGCAGGTCGTTTTTGAGCGCTTCGCTCGCAAGCTGTGCATAGTGTTGTTTCAGCCTGCTGACAGATGGCTCAAGTTTGGCGGGGTTCGCCAGTGTTTTCCGCAAACGAGGAGGCATCCGTTCAATCTCGTTAGTCGTAGATGTCAAAGCGAGTGCGTTCGCGTCGCGTAAGACTGTGGCAGCCAACGTGCGCTGTGCGGCTATTTCCCGCAGTTTTAGAGCGTCGTCGAGGTCGCTCAGTATGGCCGAGTTGAATCGGTAGTATGGGGAGGTGGAAGTATGACGAGAGGCTGCGTCGGTCACTGCCGACTGCTCCGCATAGAACGCGATTGCCGGGCTGAATTGTGACGGAGCACATCCGCCCGCCAGTGATACCAAGGTTAAAATTCCGAACAATGATGCTCGATACGTCTGCGTGCCGATTGGTCGTATCATGAATTATCCAAGCCTTTAATAGAGTGAAACTGCGGAAACATTCCGGTATTCGACGTGCGGTACAGGTGACGCCACGCCCATGTGCCGAAATTCCTTTGGTGCATCAGCGGGTGGCTTGCACAGTTGAACATGGTCTCGTTCGAGAACATTGATTAGTAGAATCGTTTCGTCCAATCGGGAGAATACCAAATCCCCATGAACCCCAGCGCGATCATAAATCGGGCGACCCGTATTTTCGCCATTCTCTTCGAAAACTCCAAAGAGAATGCGATCGCCATAGGGATAGTAACTTAATTCCCGTCCTACCATGGCGCTTAGTTCGAGGCAGCAGCCAAAGAGCGTGTTGCCGTATCCGCACAGGTGGACGGCGTTCGGAAAGATATCCGACTGCATTTCTTCCAGGTCTTCCGGTTGGATAGCCATTCCGCCATAGTGTACGCCACAAATGCATGCGCGTTGCTTGGTGTCCATCGCATCTGCTAGAGCCCGGAGGACAACCGGTGTCGAAAAGAGTACTGTGATCTCCTGAGAATTCAAAACCGCGAGAGCCTGGTCGACGACGTGTTGGAGATAACGTTTTGCTGCGAAACTACCAGCAGAGAGTTTTTGAGCCCAGCGGGAATCGAAATCCACACTAAATGGGGCGATGGATCCTGATGTTCGTGCGATCGCATCCGCCGCCCGTGCGATAACGTGCGGTCCGGAGGGCCCAACATATAGCCACGTTCCACCGATCGGGAAACCGAGTGCGCTTGCTGCAACTGTGAAGGGATCAACAAACGCTTCACGAAACTCCCTTTCCAAATACGTCGTCCACAGCGGTTTTCCCAGCGTCCCACCGGTTTGAGCTACAATCAACTCATGTTTACGATCGAACAGCGTTCGCGGCAGAAACTCCTCGAGTTTATACATAGGAAGATTTTTCGGATCCATCGAGCCCATTTTACCGAGGTCGGCGACGCAGTTAATTTCGGTTCGCGGATCGAAGCCGAATTCCTTGGCTCGTCTGATCCAGTACGGGGCACCGAGTTCCGGATCGAAATGGATCGCGAGGACTCTGCGGAGTCGCTCCTCGATCCCAGTGCTTGTCATAGACATAACCAGCTATGCCTCCGAATTGGCGTCTTGCGGCCAAAGAAATTTCGCAACGGTACTTGCAACTTCCGCTTCATGTCCGCGGAAGAAATGTTCACCGGCGGGTAACTGGATTCGTGTTTTCGGCTCGCGGACAGAATCAAACCATGCTTTAGTCTCGCATTCACTGCAGGTGAAGTCGTTGTCGCTGTGAATCAAGAGCAAGGGGGCTGAGCATATGCAGAGCGGTGTGAACATATGTTGTTTGTGATTGGGTGATATCAGGACGATTGACTGGAATTTCTCTTTTCGCAAACAATTGACTATCGTCCAGCAACCGAAACTGTACCCGACCAATACTGGCGGTGATGCGCACCATTGTCGTAATGCAAAAATCGCAGAATCAGTATCTTCCGCCCATCCCTGTTCCTCTTTGAATGTTCCATGCTTCCAAAATTCCGACATCACGGCAGGCCAATCTGTGGGCCCACCTTCACTTCTTCCGACACCGCCGTAATTAAATGTGAGTACGACCGCGCCTTGTGATGCCAACGATTTAGATAGTGTAGCAACGACATTGTTGCGAATGTCCCCGCCGAGAAACGGATGAGGGCCGGCAATTAGCACACTGCAAGTCGCCCTTCCAGTGGGATAGGTTAGCACACCTTCCAGCGTGCGATTCCGTCCCAGGATGCGGACTCGCTCTTCAATAACATTCTCTTCAGTGGTCAGCGTTTCAGTCAGCATTTCACAGCCGAATTCTCTACGTCGGTCACAGGGAACTCCTTGAGGAGAGCGCCAATAATCGGAACCATTTTCATCGCCTGTTCTACATTGCCTAAGATTTCCGCACATCCACTTAAGAATATGTCTTGCATCGGTTTTCGACCAGCCGCGATCTCGACCAAGTCTTCGTGTGACAAGCGAAACTCAAACTCGGGCTTCAATGCCGAAGGTGCGGCTTGGGTTTCTTTGAGTTGGCCAGAGTCAAAACGGCATATCCAGCTACCACCCTCAGGCCCCGTGATTGTGTACCGCACGATCGTCGTTAGCTCACTAACTCTCGTGATCGCAGAACGGGGGACAACTCGGGGCAAGAAGCTCTCGAAGTACCATTTGGAGCTGAACGCATCGGAGCGTTGTTCGAGATCATCCGCTTTGTTCATTTTGTAGGGTGACCGGAACCAGTTTGTTGCTTGTGCGTAGCTAATTGATTGGAAGAATGCTTCTTGGTCAATTAGACGCTTGCCCGCTGGTATGTTCGCCGAGCATTGGGATTCAAATGTGAGACCATTACGAAAATAGTCGAGACATATATTGCCCAATGAATAGAACAAATCTTCGTAGTGGTTGGAATCTCTTAGCGGCCAACTCGCGTCGCTGAATTGACCGCCGGCGATGTCGAAGTACTTCTCCAGCCACTCTTTGACTTCCTGATGGGTTGGGGGGTCGGGGTTGGTAATGTGATGCACTGATGGTTCGGTGGTTGACGTCAAAGTGATCGTCGCGATTTGGCGGGCGGCCCAGTCGACGGGTACGACATTGCAGGTGGCGTCACTGCGCCCGAGGATTCGCAGCGGAATATGATGACGGTGAGCCTCGCTTCCATCGTTCGCAGCCCGGGCAAGAATCTCGGTTGCCTTTGCTACAAGATGCAAGCCCTTTGCGGTCGTCGCGCGCCCGGTTTGGCTATCGCCAAAGAGGATCGAAGGTCGGCAGATTGTAGCGGTGCGCGTTGATGTGCTCCAATTCCAAACAAGCGCTTCAGCCTCCCACTTGGATCGTTCGTAGTTATTGCGTACCGGTGGCATGGTCGGGTAAAATGCTTCGGGCAGGTGGCCGACTTGCTCGCCGCAAACGTAGGCTGTGCTGACATAAACGAAACGACGAATGCCCGCGTTTGTAGCCAGCGACAACATGGCCCGGGTGCCATCGACATTTGTTCTGGACGGCTCGCCTGATCCGGTGGCATTAAAGGCTGTATTTCCTGCGCTATGTATGATCAGATCCACACCGTCAACGTCAAGCGAACCAAGTGAGTTCGGTAGTTCTCCCTGTACTACGGTGACGCGTTTGTTGGCCATCATTGCAGGAAGATTCACACCCACGTCTATGAGAAGCCGCTCCAAGCGAGCGAGGTTCTCTGCAACCGGATTGCGAAGCAGTACTCGGCAGCGAACGTGCGGATGCACCAACAATTCAGCGAGGATGTAGTGACCAAGGAACCCGCTCGCGCCCGTGAGAAGTATATCGATAGGTTTATGGTTCATGGAGCTGCCTCGCCCAACAAGGTTCTTGTCGGGTGTCCGTTCTGACTCGCGGACACGCCACAGGAAATTGCCACGAGCGCGCCATTGCACGACGAGCCCGCCCCGGCTGAACATCCGAAACAGTGAGCCCCCGTTTTGATCGCGCGGGATTCTAACACTGAATCGTCAAGGTCGCGGATGTGTTCGGGAAGGCCTGGACTAAGCGGTAGTCCCAAGGCCTGGTTGAAATCGCAGTCGTACAACCGGCCATCGTACCCGACGGAAAGCGTGCGGCGGCACATGAGGCCATCCACTGTATCCGCATTGAACTCCGACACGAGGCGATTCATATATTCTGCCCATCGGTCTTCGCGCTTTAGGTAATGTTCAAACCGTTTGATCGGCATATTGTTCATGGCAAAAAGGCGGTTGAACGTGATACCGTGGAGATTGTGCAGTTCCTCTTTGAAGTGTCGTTCCAATGAATCCTGAGGTGCGGCTAGATCTGTATTAGAAGGGTTGGATACCAGATTCAGGATCAGCCCGGAGTTCGGTTTTCCGTATCCCAGGCTGTTGAGTTTTTGCAGCGCAGCGATACTCTTCTTAAAGCTACCTATTCCCCTCTGGCGATCGGCGATGTCCCCTTGTTCAGATGGAAGCGAAGCTGTGATTTGAATATGATGCTCAGCCAGGAACTCGGGCAAGTATTCGTATCCCGGCTCGAAGAAGATTGTGAGGTTGCAGCGATCAACAACTCGGCATCCAAGCCGCGTTGCCTCTCTCGCCATGTACCGAAAATGCGGATTCATTTCCGGAGCGCCACCGGTGATATCAAGCGTTTCAATACCAAGGCGTCGCACCGCGAGGAGTACGAGATCGATCGTTTCACGGGTCATTTCTTCCGTGCGATTGGGCCCCGACTCGACATGGCAATGGTGGCACGCCTGATTGCAGCCCCACGTTAACCATGAGGGTGGACAGGCCTAGGGCACGAAGTTCGGAGCGGCTACGGTTGGTTGCATGCCCGGTGAAGCAACGTCCTCCGATGTTTTCAAGAGCCTGTGGCGGCACGATCGGTTTCCTACGAGTTGTGTTGATAGCGTCCGGCATATCCAACTCAGGCGATCGGCGGACGGGTTGACTACCATAGGAAAGATCATTCCCGCCGAAGAGTGCTTCGATGGCGGCCCAGAATGCTTCGAGCCATCGCCCGCTTGCGACAGCCGTTCCGTTATCGAGATCGTTTAGCCAGAATTGCGACCAAGCGCGGCGGCGCCACGACCGATAGGCCGAGCGCGCATCCTTGCCAAGATGACCCGATTGCGGTAGCGGCAACCCGAACGCTACGTCGCCTTTTTGAAACTGGATTTCCGACTCCGGTCCTGCACAGAGGCAGTGAGAGAGCACCACTTCCTGCGACCGAATTTGGTATGTAAACGCAACAGCGACGAGCGTGCCCGCCTGTAGCAGGACCGCGTTTGTAGAAAAAATCACCTGGACGAATTCGCTGTCCAATTCTTTGAGTAGCCGCGGAGAATCAATCAAGGAGAATCCACCCCGCGCTGCGTAGGTCGTTTCAACGCGCCAGGCATCACTGGAAAGAATGTCCGCAACGATTTCACTGTACTGATCATGCAATTTCGGGCTGATGTCGCCATTGGTAGAAACAGTAGCAACGGTGGATGCAGATGACACTAGCGGATCGGGGCCGTCAAAGAAGGGGCTGCCCCATTTACACTGCGTGCATCCCGAGCAGAAGTAGAGACGTTGCAACGACCAGTAGTATCCTTCGCGCCAACGTTGATCGGCTTCCTCTTTCCCAAGAATAGGCAACTCATGAATGAAGCGATCCCACAGAGCCTGTTTATGCTCGATAATTCGCCGGCTTGCGCGATCTCCGTCTGCACCGCTTTGGGATTTGGGCGCAGCCAACGGCCCATCAAGATGGCGAACAAGAGGGTTGACGCCCGGGCCCGCGTGCATTGGATGGGCGTAGAGGGTTTCGCGGGATTTGCGGTCGAACAGGCACACGACCGACACAACGGCGCCGTCAACAATGGGGCCGCCGGTCACCGGAAACATAAGACGTGTCAATGTACCAGAAAGATCTTTGTAGACGATGGGCTGTATTTCAACTTCCAGCCCATTGCGGCTGAGCAGAGCAGCAAGAGCGCGCATCGGCTGACTTTCGAGCACCAATCGAACCGTGTCCGCGACATCCAAGTGTGCCGGGCGGACGAGTGACAGAGTGGCGAAATCCTGACCGTTGCGGGGGCGGTGCATCATCGGTCCTGTTCTGCTACGTCCTGCGTAGCGTGGACATCGAGACTTTGTAGGTATGCGATCGTCAGCCAAATCTGTTCGCGGGCGAGTTTGTCACCAAACGGAGGCATTGCTGTTGTCTCTTCTTCCGGATACTCAACAACGTCGCCTGCACCGTCGCGAATGACGCGGAACCATTTTCGCGGAGCACCTCGGTGCAGTGTCGCCGCGAATCTGCTTCCAAAAGTTTTGAAGTCATTGGCAGGGTAGCTTGCCAAAGCAGCAGGCCCGCGCCCCCTCGCATCACTGCCATGGCATCTCATGCAGTGGAATTTATAGATCACCGCACCGCGGCTTACTGCTTGCATATCCTTGTATGCGTCAAACGGGTTGCGGTTATTGCATAATTCAGCATCGAGACGGAAGAACTCTTCGAGGGAAATACCGCGCTCTTGCGACATCCAGTTTGCGAACGCCTGCCGACCATCGAAATCAGCGTCGTTCACAAACGCGACGTAATCGGTTTCATCTTGAGGGATGATCGCCACGCGCAGCGATTGTGGACCGGCACAACTTTGCAATAAGAGAAGCAGCAAGACCAACGCGACAGTTCGTCGCAATCGAATGGCATTCCAACGCCGTACATCCGTGTGATCCATGAGGCCCTCCATTGCTTCGGTGTCCCATTCCTTCAGTGTCTTGGCGTCGCGCTACGAGGAGCGACCCAAAAAATCACGATCCAAAATCGTACCTGCAACGATCATCATCGTCCAAGGGATCATAGGGTGTCGCTGGTGTTTTGGCATTCCGAGTGATTTGCGAGTTGCAGAAGCGGCATTGGCGGTGGTTGATCTGTGCCATTCATCTTCTCAGAACTGCCAGAACACAAACGAAAATCAATTTGTATTGCACGATGTCAAGACGCAATGGAATAGACATATTCCTGTTCCACGATTCCAGAGGATGCGGGATCGACTTGGTGCGACCTGGAATCGATTTGCAACGAAACAGAAAAGCAGGCGCGCCCGGGATGGGCACGCCTGCGGATAGGACCGTGGTTGGTTGATCGCTACGAGCAAAATGGCCGGGGAGGAGGAGGAGGGTCTTCGTTCTCATCTTCCGGTTCTGGTTCCGGCTCGGGCTCTGGTTCCGGCTCGATGGGGCTGTTAAGAAGCACCTGAGTCACATGCGGGAATACCTCACCGCTTCCGATGAGCACCTCGATCGGCATCGTTTCTTGAACGTCTGAGAACGACATCGGTACGCCCGTTGTATAGTCGAAGTATTGCGTGTCGACACCGACGAAGACCGACGCGTTGAGCATCGCCATGCCGGCTGGCCCGATGCCCTGAACCCGCCCGGTCAACCTCACATTGGGTTCGGTGTCTTCTCGGTCGACTTCGTTGGCGATGAAATCAGTGACTCCGAACTCGCCTTTGATGACCAACCAATCGCCGACGGACAAGTCAGCGAATGTCAACGAATTACCGTACTGGGTCGCGGGCGTCACGTTGAAGACGAGGTTACCGATATTGACCGAATTTGCTCCAATTTCCATGACAGGGCCGCGAATATCAGCGATGCTCCCCGGTGCCATAATGAATGCGATGTTGGCAGACATCGTGAGCACAACATCAACGCGGGCGGAGTTGCTGACTGATGTCGAGCCTTGGTCGACGGTCCTCGCGACTGCGGTGAATGTTTCATCCTGCGTAAATATTCCTGGCGACAACATGATCTCAGCATGACCGGTACTATCCAGGATTCCGCTGGCTACCACCTGTGTCCCGCCGGTCGACATTCCATCGACGGTGATCACTCTAGGGCCTGGCATCGCGCCGGGCTGTATCAACCCTCCCGCAACAGCTGAGGAAGATTCGATGGGGCGCGACACCGGGGAAAGGTCTATAAACTCGTTCTTACTTTTGGGTGTGAACCTTTTGGGAAATTTTGCGAATGAGAAGGTAAGCGAATACGCGGCGCCCGATGCGCCATCGATTGTAATAATCGTGGGGTCCTGTTCCCCTACCATAACTGGTGTTTCCGGTTGATCGATCGGATTTCGATTCACCTCCAGCAGCACCTGTGCCATCGCGCTTGACCCGATCATGCAGAACACAGCGATGACTGTGCTCAGTCTGATTCCTCTTCTCATGACGATTCCTTTCCTAAAATAAACTTTCGTGAAAGCTGGCCGTTCCAGTCTTGCGCAGGCTAGAACAATGCTCTCTTGGCAACCAATATTCTTAGAAAAGTTTAAGTCTCGCCCGTTTGTGTGCGATTGGAAGCCGCAGGTGTGATGCTTCGCCATGCCATGCGCTGAACGGGGTGGGGCGAACAGCCGACGACTGCACTCCGTCACAACTGTCCGATGTATGCGACCGGCACGAAACGTTCGATGACCTCGATGTACGGCTCGATCATGGCGAGCCCTTCGTCAAGATTGCGGTAACAAATCGGAGCCTCAGTGCGTATGGAAGCGTTTGCAATCTGTTCGGGTATGTAGACGGTTCTGCGCATGCCCTCGAAGTCGTAGGATTCGGTAGCCCGCTTGGCATCGGATCGGGACATCGTTCGCCCCGTCCCGTGCGGAAGGCAATTCATCGTTTGTTCAACATTCTCGGTGGCGCGCACGATGACAACGTCATCCATCAGATTGGATGGAATCACCGCGAGTTGCCCGGCTTCAACACGCTGTGCCCCCTTGCGAATGAGCATACCAACGCCCGTTTCTTCGTAGTGGTTGTGATCGCGGTCCAGGACTTCGACTTCGGGATATAGATCAACAAATCGGCCCAGGTGTCGCTCTGCAATTTCCAGGACGGCAGCCCGATTGTTCTTCGCCCATTCTTTGATACGTTGAAACTCACGATCGAAGGCAGCCGACTTATCAACCAAGTCGTCAACAAGTCCGCTCTCCCGGCGCGATCCGGTGTGAACGATGAGGCACACAGATTCGTTTTCGTAAGAAACAACCGCATCAAGAAAATGATTGCCGGATCCCAGGTCGCCAAGCCCCTTGTTCCTTCGCATCGACAGTTCGTTGGTCAGTGCGTCCCACGATGCGCGGAAGGATGACGAGGTCGTGTCTGCGTGCGACAGCGCCGTGCGAACCACGGCCATACCACATCCAACATCGGAGAGTGCAAACTTTCGCCAGTCAGGCGACTCGGTCAAGAAACCGGTACCGGTCGGAAGGGGGCTTCTTCCGGGGCAGGTATCGGGCAGGCTGACAACGCGCTTCGCAACAGAGAGTGCGTTGGCCTTCTGGAGCCAACCGAAAATCACCTGATCCGGCTGGCTCGATAGATTCGTGAGAACATCGGCCATCGACATAGCGCAACCTCCGCCAGCGCGGACGGGGAAACTCAAGACCTCGCCCCAACATCGGCAAAGCTTTTTTCCAGAGGCGAAGCCAGATGGATCACCTCATCGTGACCACAGCGGCCCCCGTCGAGAAGTTCGCGAAGCGGTGTATCCAACAAGACGCTGATCGGCTTAACCCAAAAGCGCACGCTCGGATAATAGCGTTGGCCAGTCATTTTCGTAAATGCGGGCGTAATTCAGTGGTAGAATGCCAGCAAGCAACTCCGTTGCATGTAACAACTTGTTAAGTCGAAACTTACGAAACTGCTACTAGCGGTTTTCTGGCGGAAACAGCCAACGGTCGTCGGTTGATACCGTTCCACCGCGCGTGTGGACGACTGTGATCACGTTTTGCTAAATCCCTACGGCCCGGAGAGCAAGATCTGGAACGCCGCAAAGTCGCCCAGATCGTTGTCACCGTCGTTGTCGAAGTCGAAGCACTCGCAGCCGGTGCCGAGTCCGCCACCGGGACCGTCCAGGCACGCTTCAAGGTTCGTGTAGTCATCCGAGTCCAGGCCCCCCAGAGGTGCCACGCAACCAAAGAATTCGATGTCATCAATATCGATGGTCGACTCCAGCGTCGGACCATAAAAGAAAAACCTGAAGAAAATTGTATTGCCGCTCGTCAAGAATACTCCTGGCGCAAAGTCAACAGTAAAATGATCTTGATTTGGCTCGAACGCATTAATTGAGCCCACAAACAAATCTGTGCTGAACGCATCGTTGTTGGACCTGACGGCAAAACCGGCAGGTGCCCCACCAGGACCTGTGCGACCTGCCTTAAACTCCAACCTTTTAATGTTTATCGTCTGACCGACGGTAGGAACGATCGCGACATCAATGTAAGAAGCCAGAGCCAACGGCAAGCTCGTCACATCGCTTCCAGGCACGAACCTTGTTCTCAAGATGCGATCACTAGGATAGCCCGTACCCAGTGCAAATTCCAGAGTCATATCAAAAGATCCTATTACTGCAGATATATCACATCCAAGCACCCCGGGCTGATTTTCCGAAGGGGGGGAGCTAATTCCACTCCCCTTTTCCGGAAATGGTTCAATGATGACAACATCGAATCCCCAGCGAATCAAAGGGATTGGTTCGGCCGAAGCTTGTCCGGCGATCGCCAAGCCGACCAACCCAATCACTGCAAGCCCTGCGATTCTCGCCCGGCAATCAACTCGATGGTAACTTTTCATCTTTTTGTCCTCCGGCATAGTTATTTGCCATGTCGTCGATTATACCCGGAAATGCGGTGAAGTTAGTCAAATAAATGTCATTATATACTTCGATCATGCGGCGGGTGGCGTTGTTGGGTGCCACTGGTCGGCTTGTCCGCCAGTGTTCAGGCCGTGGCGTGAATCTCACGACCACACGTTTACGTTCGACTGAGGCGGTGCATTCGACATTTCCCCTTCGTAGGCGTGCCAACTCGACCATTTCCACTCCGACGGTTGATCGACCAGCTTTCTCCGGATCGGATTGCGATGGATGTAATCGATGACCATCCGCATCGTCTTTTCCTTTCCCATCGTGGCCTTCGACACCTCGCTGGCGAACGAGCACTTCATGTGGTCAGTCATCGCCGCAAGATCAAAATGCGGTTCGAGCTTCTGCGCAAATGCTGAGACTCCACCATCTCCAAGGTACTGCTGCTTGTCGTTGAGATCCGCGTCGCAAGGCCGGGTCTTTGCCCAATCGTGGCTGTCTGGGGAGTGGAGATGCAGCACAACTCGGCGAAAGCGGGCAGTCCGCTTGCGCAGATCGTCTAGCAGGCTGCTAAAGAACTCAGTTTAGCGATATCAAACATCGTATTCGCGTGTAAAATGCTTCATGTTGATTCATGGAGGGTTCACGA
>JAADIU010000268.1 GCA_013151185.1 Planctomycetota bacterium | reverse complement strand
GCAGTTGGTTCGCGTGTTGCCGGTGGTGTGATTCAACTTGTCGGGACATCGCGTAACGATGTAGGGTCCGCTGTGCGGACCATTCTTTGGTATCGAACATTGAGCCTGTGACGGTCCGCACAGCGGACCCTACCCGAAACTGATTCGGTGCGTCCGGGACGCACCCTACCACGGGCGTCGCGCGGGAAGTGCATCGACTTTTTTTGGAAAAGGTACTGGCAGTTTTGGAAACAGTACTGGCAGCCGAACGGACCCTTTGGGTTTGATCCATGTCGCGGCAGAAACCAGTTGATCATACGCAGCCCCTTTGGATTGAAGAGGGGATCCCGTCGGAGGCCATCCTCGTTTCCGTGGCTCCGGTTGCGCCGATCGATAAGCTTTACACCTTCACGGTTGATGAAGACCTTGCGGCTCGGGTTCGACCGGGGCACCGTGTGATGGTTCCTTTCGGGAGAAAGAACCGATTGGCGCCGGCGATTGTGGTGTCGGTGGGGCGCGGGGCCTGGAACTCGACCCTCAAACCGGTTGACGAACTTCTCGACGATGCCGGCCATCTCAGCGATCACCTGATCGAACTCGGACGGTGGATTTCTCAATATTATTGTTGCCCGCTGGGTCGAACGCTGGGCGCGATGGTTCCGGAAGCTGTACGCCGACAACGCGGGTTTCTGTCGGTCCGCCACGCGCAACTTGTCGCGACGGCTGGCGAATTGGAAGGGAAACGCCTGGGGAAGATGCAGCATCGGGTGGTTGAGCGATTGCGGGAAGCGGGTGGGCCTGTCGAAGTTGGGGCGTTGCTCGATGAAACCGGCGCATCAAGAGCCACGCTGCGCGGCTTGGTGTCGAAGGGGTGGGTGAGCGAAACGAAGTCCAAAATCCCCGCCGCCTACGAACCGGTCAACGCCGAGCGGTCCGTTCCGGATTATTCTCTCAACGACGCCCAGCAGTCCGCGTTGGAACGCATCGAATCTGCGATTGGTGCGGACGCGTTCCGGGCGTTCCTGCTTTTTGGCGTCAGCGGGAGCGGGAAAACCGAAGTTTATATTCGGGCGATGCAGCGTGTGGTCGAGTCGGGCAAGCAAGTTGTGATGCTGGTTCCGGAGATCGCACTGACGGCGCAGCTGATGAAGCGCGTCGCGGAACGGTTCGATCGCGTGGCTGTCATTCATAGCGGGTTGACCGGTGTGCAGCGATCACTCGCGTGGGAAGACATCCGCACCGGGCGCACGCCGGTTGTCGTGGGCACGCGGAGCGCCATCTTCGCCCCTTGTCCGAACGTGGGTATGATCGTCGTTGATGAGGAGCAGGAATCAAGCTACAAGAACATGCAGAGTCCGCGCTTTCATGTGCGGGACGTTGCTGTTATGCGGGCACAAATGCTTGGCATTCCGATTGTGCTTGGGTCGGCTACCCCTTCGCTTGAAACGTGGCAAAACTGCGTTTGGCGCGACGCGTACGAACGGGTCGATCTTCCATCGCGCGTGATGGGCAAAGCCCTTCCGCATGTGCGCTTGGTGGACACGAGCCAACACGGGCCATTCGGTCAGCCGAAGTCTGTATCGCCTCCCCTGAAACAAGCACTGTCCGATACGCTCGCCAACAATCTGCAAGCCGTGGTGCTGATCAATCGGCGCGGGTTTGCGTCGTGGCTGTTTTGCCCGCACTGCAAGACGCGCATCGAATGTCGGCAGTGCAACGCGGGGATGATCCTCCATCGATCGCGCGGGATTTTGCTCTGCCACCATTGCCATCACCAGGATCCGATCCCACGCGCCTGTCCGCAGATGTCGTGTGGTGGTCAGCTTTTGCAGGGGAGCGGTGGGGCGGAACGGGTCGAGGAAGAACTGACGACGACGTTTCCAAAGGCCCGTATTTTTCGCGCCGACAGCGACACGATGACGCACGCGGACAAGTACACCGAACTCGTCCGCGCGATGGAAAACCGCGAAGTGGATATTCTTCTCGGAACGCAGATGATCGCCAAGGGGCTTGATTTTCCCATGGTTGCGTTGGTCGGTGTGATCAGCGCCGACCTCACGGGAGCCGCTGCCGATTTTCGGTCGAGCGAACGGTTGTTTCAGTTGGTCACGCAGGTGGCAGGGCGGGCGGGTCGTGCCGAAGTCGCGGGGCGCGTGTTGGTTCAGACGAATTCGCCAGACTTGCCGGCGCTCTTGTGCTCGTTGCGACACGACTACCGTGCTTTCGCCGATTCCGAATTGGCTTTTCGCAAAGAGCAGGGCTTGCCGCCGTTTTCGAGGTTGACGCGGGTGGTCCTTGCTGGCAAAAAAGAACCGGAAGTGTTGGCTGAGGGCATGACATTGGGCGAGCGAATCCGCGCGGTGCTGGATGGCCTTGCAGACGAGCAATTGCGAATTCACGGGCCGCATCCATGTGCGCTCGAGCGCGTGCGGGGCATGTATCGTTACGAACTGTTACTCTATGCGCCGTCTGCGAGCGCGATGTCAAATTGGATCGCAGCGATCAAGGACGACGGCGGATTCAAGACGCGGCTCCGTTCGATCGTGGTGGATGTGGACCCGGTTGATCTCGCGTAGGAGTTCAGGTCCGCGCGGGATGGTATTGAAGTGTTGAAAGGGGCTGGGCGGATATGTCGGATGTGAGAACAATTCGCGTTGCAATGGCTGGGTGCGGAACCGTGGGAGGCGGTATTGCTGAGATTGTCGTGAACCGCGCCGATGCGCTGGCTTCCCGGACGGGGCTTCGCTTTGAGATTGTTAGGTCATTGGTATCCGATGCGTCGAAGCGTCGCGATGTTCCGCTTGCTAGTGATGTATTCACCAGCGATGCGACGAACTTCATCGCCACCGATGCCGACATGCTCGTCGAGGTGATCGGTGGAACATCCACCGCACGCGATGTTGTGCTCGCATCGCTGGCCAAAGGCGTTCCCGTGGTGACGGCGAACAAGGCGCTGTTGGCGCAGCACGGCGCAGAGGTATATCAGACCGCTCGAAAAGCAAACACATGCGTCGCGTTTGAGGCAAGTTGTGCGGGCGGGCTTCCGATTATCGGGGCGCTGCTTCGGGGTTTGCAGGCGAATCGCAACGATTCAATCATGGGCATTTTCAACAGCACATGCAATTACATCCTCAGCGAAATGCTGGATGGCGGTGCGACGTATGAAGACGCCTTGCGGTCGGCGCAGAAACTCGGCTATGCAGAAGCCGACCCCACGCTCGATGTCGGCGGGGGAGACACTGCCCACAAGCTGGCGATCCTCGCATCGCTGGCATTCGGTTTGAACCTGGATGTCGACGAGGTTGAGACGGAAGGCATCGCGAATATCGAACTGCGTGATTTGCAAATCGCGCAGCAACTCGGGTATGCGTGCAAGCTGCTGGGCATAGGGCGGTTGACCGATTGGGACGGAAAACGCAGCGTTTCGTTGCGCGTGCATCCCACGTTGGTTCCGCATTCCAATGCCCTGGCTGGCATGGGGGGAACGTATGGCGCGGTGGTCGTGCGAGGTGATGTCGTTGGCGAAACGCTTTACGCAGGTGCCGGTGCGGGAAGTTTGCCGACCGCGAGTGCCGTCGTTGCAGACATGATCGACGTAGCCAGCGGGGCGGCACAAAAAACGTTCGATCAAATCTGCGCGTATAACGACCGTACGCCGGCAGCGATGTACGTCGATACCGACGACTGCGAGTACGCTTACTACGTTCGCGTATTTTACGATGACTTGGCCGTTGACAAAACCAAAGCCGTCGAACAATTGAAGTCCTCGGGCGTGCGATGGCAACGGCTCGAAGGTTTCGATTCGCATGACGCGGTGGTGGGTATCACCGTGCAGATGCCGGAACGGGAATTCAAACGGCAATATTCTGCGATGCGTGCGAAGCTGCAACCCACCCGCGAACCCATCAGAATTCGCATCTTGCCAACCGAGGTGACCGCGTGAAATATGCCATGATTCTGCCGGATGGGGCAGCCGACGAACCGCTCGACGAGTTGAACGGCCAGACCGTGCTGGAAGCCGCAAAAACTCCGCACATGGATTGGATCGCCATCAACGGGCGGCAGGGCAGAATCGTCACCGTGCCCAAAGCGTTCTTGCCGGGAAGCGATGTGGCCACCCTGTCGGTTCTCGGGTACGACCCGGCAACGTGCTACACAGGGCGGGCACCGCTCGAAGCCTTCGCACAGCGCATCGCGTTGGGGCCCGACGATGTCGTGTTTCGATGCAATTTTGTCACGATCGACGAAGGCATCATGCGTGACTTCACCGCGGGTCATATCTCGCAACCCGAAGCGTCCCGTCTGATCAACGATCTGAACGATCATTTTTCGCAGGAACCGGTCGAGTTTTTTGAGGGCGTGCAATATCGACATCTGATGGTTCTTCGCGATGCAGGGGAACTGGCGTGCAAGTGTACGCCACCACACGACATTCCGGATCAACCCATCGCGGGTTGTCTGCCACACGGTGATCAGGAAGAGCGCGTGCTGCACATCATGACCCGCGCCGAGGAGGTTTTGAACGGGCACGAAGTGAACGCGGTCCGATGCGAGTTGGGCGACAATCCCGCCACCCACATCTGGCTTTGGGGCCAAGGCAGGACAAAGACGCTGCCCTTGTTCGCAGATCGTTTTGGCGTTCAAGGCGCGGCGATTGCGGCAGTGGATTTGATCCGGGGGATTACCGCGCTGCTTGGTTTTGAACGAATTGATGTGCCCACCGCCACGGGCTACCTCGATACCGACTATGTCGCAAAAGGCAAAGCCGCAGTCAAAGCCCTGGACCTGTTCGAGTTGGTCCTGGTTCATATCGAAGCCCCCGACGAAGCGGGGCACCTCGGCGATTACGTCGAAAAGATGAAAGCGATCGAGCAGATTGATCTGCACATCGTCGGCCCATTGTTGGACAAGATGCGCACGATGGAGGAGTGGAAAATCATCGTCGTGCCCGACCATCCAACACCCGTCTCCACGCGGATGCACACGCGAACTCCGCCGCCGTTTTGTCTGGCGGGTACGGGTGTTGAAACGGTGATGCGAAAACCTTATGGCGAACGGAATGCCGCGCAAAGCGGTCTTCTGATCGACCCCGGTTACGAGATGATGGAGTTCTTTTTGCGGCGATGAATTCCGCCTGACTCGAAACAAATCAGAACAGCTTCGTGAATCCGATGTTGAAATCCGGCGTGTCGATCACAACTGTAACTGGTTGTTCATAAATGACTTACGCGAATTTTCTGCGTGGTTCCGGACACCGAATTTGGCCTCCGGAAGCTCGGTTCTCAGGGCTTCCATAAAGTTCTCGGACGTTGGCGGTCGATAAACAATCGCCAGAACGAAACGGGTCATTTTGGGTTGGTACTGGAGTTATTCTCGATGAGCACCTTGTTGCGAAAAGAGCAACGCGAGTCAACGATGCAACGACGCCGCAAGCCTGGGAACGGGAGATGCTTGCAGTTCGCCTTCGACGCCGACTGCTCACTCGAAAGTCTTCGATCACCAGAGGGTGGCTGTAGCGAGGCGCCCGCAGAAATTCATCTCGAAGCCACAAACAAGCAGGGCGAGACAGCGGCATGGCTGGATGACTACTTCTGGATGGATTTGATTCAGCGTTGGTCGGATGCGCCCATTTCAATTCACTTGCAGCCGACACCCCAGGTCATGCAGCACGAGATTATCAACCATCAACTCAACATGCTTCGCCGCGTCGTTCCACACTGGCGATTGATCGGGCAGTGCTACGTCAGCGATCTTGAAGACCAAGGGGTGTTGCAGCAAACGGCAGTCGCTGTGTACCACGAGGTCCACATCCTCGATGGCCGTCGGACGGATGCCCCCACGTCGAAACCTTCGCTCGATGTCGAAGAAGCAATCGCCAGCATGAGGGACATCCAACGGGCGAACAAACGAAGCACGCCGATCTTCGTGGGTGTGCAGGTTCGCGAAGAACG
>JAADIU010000325.1 GCA_013151185.1 Planctomycetota bacterium | reverse complement strand
TCGGCGCCGATCCAACGTATTACTCCGTGACGCCCGGTGCAGAGGCAACGTCATCGATCACCGGCGCATTCAACGCATTCGATTACAATCCGCAGTCCACTTCGATCAACGTCGGCTTGAGTACAGCGACGGCCACGGCGGGTTTGCGGTCGGCTTCTGTCACGATAGACAACCTGGATGTCGATGGGGCAGCCGCTGGGCAAGGGTCGCAGGACGGAGACGACGTCATCGATCTCGAACTGCGTGTGCTGGATCATTCCGAGGCTTCGTTCGACGTCGCATTGAACGACGACACGCTCGTAATTGATTTTGGTTCTGTTGCGGCGGGCTCCGGCATCGTGAACGTTTCGTTTGACATTTACAATCTGGAAGCCACCGTCGGTTTCACGGCGGATTTGGACATCGATGTGGTGGGTTCAAGCGGTGATGTGGCTGTTCTTTCGAGTGATGTTGTACCCTCGGGTGGAATCGTCGCCGGAAGCCTAAGCGGGTTCGCCGCACAATTCGACACGGGAGTCGCCCCAGCCGTGTACCTGTCGACTTACACCATCGTTGTTTCCGATGAAAATCTCAACGGCGACACCCCCGGATCCACGCTGACGCTCACGCTCATGGGCGAGGTGGTCGGCTTCCCAGCCATTTTCCCGTTCGATGATGACGGCGATGGCGACGTTGACATCCTGGACTTCGGCGTTTTCACAAGCTGTCAAACGGTACCCGGTGTCGGAGTCGCTTTGTCTGTTCCGTGCGACAATCAAGACGAAGACCAGGACGGCGACGTCGATCTCGATGACTTCGCAGCGTTCCAGCAAGCATTCACCGGTTGACAGGCACAATTTGCCCATCGGCACAATCCCAATGGTGTGAAGCAAAAAGATCGGGCATTACTCGCATTTGAACACTCCTCGTCGCACGCTGTTGCGTTCGAGGTTCTGGTAGGGTCCGCTGTGCGGACCGTCGCAGGAACATTGTTCGCTACTGAAAAATGGTCCGCACAGCGGACCCTACATCTCTTGCCGCACCGTGTTACATTCGTGATTCGGTACGTCCGGGACGCACCCTACCACTGCTTGCGCATCGTGGAAACCAAATTGGAAACTACGAGAGTTTGAAACGGGAGTGGTGCGGCGGAACTCAGGAATGATGTGTGGGAAGTGTGGTGGGAAATGCAAATCAACGCGCGGCGATTCGCGTCGTCAATTCCAAAGCCTGTGCAGCCAACAGGTCGCGGCTAAACTTTGATTCGGCGGTGGAGCGGGCGTTGGTACCCATGCGCTGGCACGCAGCAGGATCGTTCTTCAACTCGCCGATCCTGCCAAAGAAAGACTTCTCATCGTTCATATCGCAGCCCCACCCGGCTTCTTCGCGCTCGAGCAGTTCGCGTTGCCAACCGCCATAGTTCAGCAAAATGGGTTTGCCCGCGCTGAGGTAGTCGAAGAATTTGTTGGCGCTGTTGTGTTCGAGCACAGGGATTGGGGTCACGGTCATAAGACCCAAGTCACCGGCAGCGATGAGCGCGGGAAGTTCTTTCTTGGGAACCCCGTCAAGAATCTCCAAATTGGCAAGGCCCAACCGCTCCTTCTCTTGACGCAGGTGTTCCTTTTCTTTGCCCTCGCCAATTAGGACAAAACGGATGTCCGATTGTGAGCGATGGTGTTCTGCGGCCCGAACGACGACATCCAAGCCGTTGACGGACCCCATTGTGCCGGTATGGAAGCACACGAAACAACCGTCCCATCCGAGTTTGTGTCGAACAGAGGCTCCATCGAGATCCGGTGCAAACAGTTCCAGATCCGCGCAATTCGGAATGACCTCGATGGTTTTCTTCGGTCCTGAGTCAGCGCGAATCGCCTTCGCGGCACCGGGGGACAATGCAATCAACGCAGACGCACTGCGATAGATCAACCGCTCAAATCGCTTGACCATCCAAATCAACAAAGGGTTTCGTAGGTAACCAAGTGCCACCGGAACTGCCGGCCAAAGGTCGCGCACCTCGAAAACATACTTCCTACCACGCAGCCAGCGAGCAACAAGGGCGGGCACTCCCACAGTCAAGGGCGTGCTAGTGACATACATCACATCCACACCCCGACACCACATCGCACACCATGAAGCCTTCACCATAAACTTCAAAAAGGCCCAAAGTCGTCCAAGAACCCCCATCGACTGTTCGTATGGTATGTCCAGCGCGATAACGGAAATGCCGTCGACGTTAAGACGAACGGTCCCCCCTTGCGGTACATCACCCAAATCCGCAGGCGTCAGCTGGGCTACGCTCGTCAGCATCGTCACTTTGTGACCCGCCTGCACCCAGCGGCGTGCAAACTCGTAGGATCGTGTACCCGTGTTACCGTTCGGCGTGGCGAAATATTGGTGAATGTACAGGATGTGCATGGTGAACCCGAGGGCGGCGCGACGTTCGCAGTTCCTATTCGACGTCTTCTACTCAACGTTTTCTTTGAGGATGCGTGCCGGAACCCCACCCACAATGCTATGTGCCGGAACATCTTTTGTCACAACCGAACCCGCCGCCACCGCCGCACCCGCTCCAATCGTAGTCCCCGCAGTAATCACAGTGTGGGCACCTGTCCAAGAACCAACGCCCAACGAAATCGGCTTGGGTATTCCGTCACCATAACGATACGAACCATTTTTTTTGGTGTGGTTTGTCGAGGCAAGCACAGTGAACGGGCCCAACATCACTTCGCCCTCCAATGTGACGCCTCCGATACCCTGAATCCAACATCCCGGTGCAATGTAAACGTGATCTCCAATACTCACCCGAGTGGTGAAGGTCATCTTCACGCCACTGGCGATGCGAAAATTCTTGCCGCATTTGCGAAAACACCCACGGACCAATAGGCCGCGCACAACCAGCACAGCCCCCACGTCCGGCAGTATCGCCGTCAGCGCCATGACCGCGGTGAACCACGCATAGAGAAAAACTCGCAACATGAACAAGATCTCGTTCGCTCCGCCGAAGCCGTGCTACATCACGGTTTCGGCGTGGATGTGATGAGGGAAACAATGGTGTCTACGAACTGATCCACCGTAAGCTCGCGAACCGTGTCGCGGCCATTCTTGATTAGACTCCGACGCAATTCACCGTTTTCGATAATTGTACCCATCGCCTTCGCCAGAGACTCCGGCGATCTGGGCGGCACAAGCAATCCATCCCGCCCGTTGGTCACGCTGGTCGGGATACCTCCCACCTCCGTGCTGACGATCGGGAGGCTGCGGGCCCGCGCTTCCACCAAGACCCGAGGCGTGCCTTCCGACAACGTCGGTAAAACCAAAATATCCGATGCATCCATCTGGCGAAAAAGATCCGCTCCGTATGAAGCGTATCCTTCCCAAGATACTTGATTCTCCAAACCCAATTGAACGATGAGCGCCGATAGCCGCTTGTGCTCACTTTCAAATTGGTCCCAGGCACCTACTACTGCAAGCTCTACGGGCTTCGATGATTGAATCAGCGGCAAGGCGCGTATGAGGAACTCGATGCCCTTCTCGGGTCGAATAAATCCTACAAAAAGAATCCGGATTCGTTCGCCAGTGCATGTGTCGTCGCGAACAAGAAATTCATCACGCGATATACTGGTACTCACAATCGTTTGAGTCCGCGGTGAAGCGAAGATCTTTCCCAACTCCTGGCCATTTGCCAGAACAGCGGCTCGACTCATTCGCATCGACAGCTTCAGCATGCGTTGCTCAAACGAAGCGAACGCTGTGCCAAGCGTTTCGAGTGCGCGCCCGTAACCGCGTTTTTGACCGCGCATGATAGCCAGAGGATTACCCGCAATCCAGTGAACAACCGGGCGCCCCTGCAACCGTGCCATCAGGTGCAGAGAC
Organism: Planctomycetota bacterium; assembly: GCA_013151185.1. GTDB lineage: Bacteria > Planctomycetota > Phycisphaerae > UBA1845 > UBA1845 > UBA1845. Next base: position 2,126 of record JAADIU010000325.1, on the reverse strand, counting down.
CAGATCAAGGGCATGCTTCCACGTACCAGCAGGGCGTCACACTCCTTCACCATCTTGCGATAATTGGCGAGCAAACGATGCGGGCGTTTCAAAGCGCCCAGCGTGTTCTTCCACCGCCCCCATGGATGGACAGAGATATTCCGAGCTGAGAGCGGGTAGTCGTATCCTGTGGCACCGGCGGCGGCCTCTCCAGAATAGTATCGCAATTTCTCAAAATTAGGTGCCAAACTGCCAAGGACTCGCCCGAATGAATGATGAATATACCATTGACCATCGCGGTGCGACACAGCGTTTCCACACACGCCCAATACCATACTCGCAGCTTGGTGGTCTTTATTCGTCGACGCGCCCAGCGAGGAATCCATTTCGTCCGAAACATGTGTCATCACCGCAATGCCTTCCAATCACAGGAATCAACAGGTGGAACCACGATCCCGACGGGCTCGATGGCGCAGCAACAACGACTTCTTCTTCCTACCGCTCTCACACGCCGTGAGGTTGCCTCGGATCTGCGTCGGCCCCTCGCATTCTGGCGTCGACCTCGAAAAGTACGACGAGCAGAGTTATTGGAAGCCAGAATAACTTTGTGGTGTAGGTCGTATGCACGGCACCGAACATAAAGAAGCCACTAAAGACAATGATTGCAGGTCCAGTCAGCCTCCGCCAATGCAGATTCCAGGCGCGGATCAGGAGTAAAATGTGAACGACCGCCAAGGATACGAAACCCGGAAAGCCCATTTCAGTCAGACTCCCCATGATGTTACTATGCACATCTTTGAAAAGCCCTGCCCCCTCCAAATTCGCGTACGCAGCCGCCCCGACTCCCGCTCCAATTCCTTTCGTACTGACGTATCCTTTCCAAGCCATCGACCAAATTTCATCGCGCCCGACTCGCGAATGCAGGGCCCGAACCCCGCTTGGTGGCGCTACTCCTAACCAACCCGCCAAACGAGCCTCGGATCGCTCGCCAAGTACGCCCGAATGCAGGCTTGCCATCGCACTGGCATAGGCAAGACCCACGGTTAGGATCAAGATCATGAGCCGGGCCCCGAATCCTGAGGACCGAGAAAAAACCGCCGCCCCAAGGAATCCCGCCCCGATGGCACCAACTGCCGATCGCGTTCCGGTTGTGAACACGGCCAAGACCAATACTAGGCATCCGGCAAAGAGAAAGCCTTTGAACCACGCGCGACGCACAAAAATCCACAGCACCGGCCCACAGGAGAGAGCCGTCACCAATGCGGCTCCTACCGATCCAGGGTTCGAGCGCTCACCCAACGTGGCTCGCCCGAAGGATTTTTGCTCCATACCGTATAGAATGGTATATGCTCCGGCGGTTAAACCTCCTACAAATGTCCAGAAAAGGAGCCGCTTGAAGTACGCCAGATCAACACTGATCAGCTTGACATAAATCCACAGCAGAGCCAACTGCACGAACATTTGGGCGGCCAATCGTGCTGATTTGCTTGGTTCATAGCTCCACATCACCGAAAGTGCCGCCACCGAAACGAATGCCAAGAGCGAATACACTGTCGTTCGAGAAACGAGAAACGGGGCGCTATGCTTGAAGAGGGGAACAATTCCCGTGAACAAAATCAAGAAAGCGAGCATCTTCGCGGGGGTCAACCATGCCGTTTCGCTTGATCCTATGACTGCGGCAGAGTCCCACACCTGCCAAAACCCATAGGCGTACAGTCCGATGCGCGGCTCTATCGCGCACGCTCCGAGAAAAGGAATGCCCACGACCCCCAGCCCGACGTAAGTATAGCCAGCCTTATGCAGACCATAGGCGATTCCACCCAAGCTCATGAACAATGCGACGAACAAGATTTCACGAAATGAGACGGCATCACGGCTCGAATGACTTTCCAACGGATGTGAGTCACCAACAATCCCGGAGGGCTGGACGGCATATTGTTGTAGGTATTGTTGCACGATGTCGACGCAGTTCAAGAACCGTCTATGGGTGATGGCTCATCGTAGAACCATCCTTGCGGGCCCGCGACCGCTGTCATCTTCCTCAATGTTTATGCGCAGTTGTGCGACGACAAACCACGATTTGATCCAGGGCGATGTGTCGAAGGCAGGCAATCCGAGAAAAGACCGACTCCATTCCCGAGTAGAAC
>JAADIU010000017.1 GCA_013151185.1 Planctomycetota bacterium | reverse complement strand
GTTGGAGATGGCGTTTGCGACGCTAAAAAGTTCCCCACCGTCCAGAAAGCCCAACCCGACTGGGTCTGTACGAAAAACGATTCCGGGAGGCGGTACAATAAACGCTTCGCCATTGGTAAACAACACTGAACTGCTCGTACCAACAGTGAAGGTTCCATGGGGCGATACGCCGAAAGCACTATTAGTAGGCTTAAATCCTGCGTTTTCGAGGAGTGGAATCACCGTTGTTCCGCCTGCGGATGTCCAACGGAGAGCATCTGAGTTACCAACGACCACGCTTCCATCGTCGGAGATTCCATAGGCTACATCGAAAGGAATTGAACCTGGACCATCAGGGAGAATCGTGCGAGCGACTGGGATGTCCAGACGATCTTGCACGACGCGAAACGCCCCACCACTCGTTTGCCCAACGGTAATCGTGGCTGAACCGACGATGGTCACATCATTCGCAACGCATCCGAAACACCCTATGGTGGGCGTTAATATTCTGTTCAGTGACCCTGCAGAGAAAGTGACTTCCTCAAAGCCAATAAGCCCCCCCGCAGTAGATGCGGTTGAGCTGCTTCTACCAACGACGACGACTCTTCCGTCAGCCGCGCGCGCAACTCCATTGGCAGCGCTAAATACATTTCCACCTGGTAGATCACCGATTCCCTGAAAGCAAGTACCCTCTTGCGTTTGACACTGACCGAATGCGACCTGCCCGTCCAAAACGGTAAGCCCAAGAGCCGCCACGACTACAAATGCAAAGCGATTCATCGAACACAGGGTTGAGTTGGTATTTGTAGAGGTTCTTGGTGTCATGTTATGGCCCCTGAATTGAGACGGTAGCGGGTTGGGTCAATCGCTGCAGGCGGAACGAACCCGTTACGGTGATGGGATCTCGAGAGACCCCCGTGATGATCTCCGTATAGACTCCGGTCAACTTGTTGGGTCCAAACGTACCATCCAGCCCAGACAGTTCGTCGATGACGCTATCGCCTTGGGGCTGGATTTGCAGCGTAATGGAACGGGTGATGTCGTACCCGACGCGGTGCTCGGGGTTGTACCGATGGCGATAAGGATTCAGCGGATCTTCCGCAGACGTCAGAATGACACCTGTCAGCGTGCCGGACGTCCCAAAGGGGTCCAACGGGGCACCCGAATCCTCCGTAAGAACAACGGGACGATCAAAAAGAACGGCATGCACGCGCCGCATGAAACTTTCCCCATCGCGATGACTTGGGAATTCCACCGAATCCAGCAGACGAAACCCCGTAGCGCCGGCGGGTAGTGCGGGATCAGGTAAGTCCAGAATCAATGTGACTCCGAGCGGGACCGCGCTCGCCTGTTCTAATGGTAGATCCTGCAGTGCTGGGTGCGTGCTGACTTTTGTTAACGTAGCTCGACCAATCCATTGACCGAAGATTGGCTGAACTTCGACTCCAGTGGGTATCAAAACGCGCGAACCGTTGTCGCTGCTGATCTCGATCACCGCGTCGAGCGATACTCCGCCGACTACCTCGCCCGCAACAGTCCCAGTCGCCGCGGCTGTCGCTAACGCGTCGCGCTGAGCGCGAATCTCCAACGACACGGAAGAAGTCCCCGGCGGAATTGCCAGAAAAGCGCCGAACGCCAATGGCGACCACGACGCCTTCGATGGCGGAAGTGTTGGATCTCTGAACTGCAACCAAGATAGATCCCCACCCGTGCAAGTAGGTATGCCCCCGATCTGAGCGCAAGGAATGGCCCGAATCGCCAGAAACTCCTCCTGCGCGGAGACGGGTACTTCCACGGTGATTGTTCGCGTCGGGGCAGATCGTCCAAAATTAAGGCCCTCCCGATCAGAGGCCACATCGATCGGACCTCGATACACGAACGCCTGCGACATGTTCACCCAGTACGCGCCGTGTTCCGCAATCTCGTCGGTGACAGCGCGGCGCACGAAAACGTCGTTGACCAGGGCGAAAATTTCGGGGGTCGCGGGCGCGGCGGACAACTGGATTTTCCCTTGCGCTTTGGGATGAGAGAAAAACCGCTCAAAAGTAAGCCGCTGAAAAGCAAGCGGATTGGTGAGTGCGCCGAACAGGTTGCTCACGTGGCTCTTGAATTCCCGTGTGCGTAGCACTGGGCGACCGCTCAGCGTAAGCCTCGCGCTCGAGTTCATTTGGATCAAATACCCGCGCTGCCCCTGCAAGAATCGAAGGTTGTTGACCGGCGCTGGTAGATCCTTGTCGAAACGGAACCAGCGTCCTGGGGCAGCCGATGCATCCGAAGCGAACGCATCTGATGATGGTTGAAAAGTCCAGATGGACTGGAAATCGACGCCCTGCAGAACCGCTACGGTCTCATTGGGCTCTGGGTCAAGATTCAACCATACCATGTTCCAACCGGCACTGAGTTGTATGGTTTCGCTGGCTAGTTCGCCGGCGGCCGAAACTCCCCGAACCGCACAGAAAACAAGAAAAATCACCGCCCACGGCAGCCTACTTCTGTTCCGAGCAGGTTCAGTAGCACTTGCTAACGACGTCGGCGGGTCGATCCGCAGACGTGTTCCTTGGAAGCTCTTCGGTAATTGATTGCCCATTTTCACGACCTCCGACTAGTTCTTGTCCTATAATGGGCGAGAATACACGCCCCTGACTCACTCAAATATGTTTTTTTATTATCAACGCCTATACTGCAGTAACGAGGGCGGGATTCGGCGTTCTCGCTCCCACGGAGCATCGCAGATGGACCAAGATTATGCAGGAATCATCACCCGAGCAGTCGCGGGAAATCAGGACGCGCTGCGGATACTATTGGAGCACTACGGGCCGATTGTCGCCCGACAAATTGATGGGCGAATCGGCAGGCGTTGGCGCGGGTTGCTTGAGGCAGACGACGTGATGCAAGTCACCTATCTTGAAGCATTTCTACAAATTGACCGAATCGTCGGGCGAACCGGTTCCGCATTTGAGGCCTGGATCGCCACGATGGCAGATCACAACCTCCGCGACGCAATTCGCGACCTCTCGGCCAAAAAGCGGCCGAACCCCGCACGAAGAATCGCCTCTGTCTTTGGGGGCGACTCATCCCTCGCCCTTCTGGACCTCTTGGGTGCAACATCCTCGACGCCCAGCCAGCACGCCGTCCGGGAGGAGTACGGTCGCACGCTCGATTCCGCACTTGCTAAACTCCCCGAGGACTACCGGTCTGTGGTTAAGCTGTACGACCTTGAGAATAAGTCGGTTGAAGACGTCGCAAGCGCGATGAAACGATCGGTAGGCGCCATCTACATGCTTCGCATGCGTGCCCATGGTCGTTTGAGAAACTTGCTGGGGTCCGCTTCGGATTTTTTTAGCGATTGCGCGTGAGGCCGAACCCGATTTCCCGCCCTTCTACTTCTATGGGTACTGTGTTGAGAACCGAACGGTGGCGTCATGAAACCTAAGGCAGTCGATCAACAAGACCTCGCCGACCGCCATCGCGAATTGATCGCCAATGCGTCGCAACAGGTCGAAGCGACCCTCGCAATCCTGGGTAGTCAGGCTTCCTCGCCGGTGGTGTTCGATGATGGCGACATGGTTGGATACGAACGCCTACGCGAGATTCATCGCGGGGGTCAAGGCATTGTTTATCAAGCAATCCAGAAGTCCACAGGCCGTAAGGTGGCGATCAAAGTCATCAAGAAAGGTTCCCAAGCTACCGAAGCGGATCGAGTTCGCTTTGAGCTTGAGGTGAAGATTCTCGGGCAATTGCGCCATCCCAACATCGTCACCATTCACGACAGCGGGTCGGCGGGTGGACATTTTCATGGCTGGCAGCAACCGATCAGTCCGCGCCACGCTTCGTGTGTTCGAAAAGATTTGCAGCGCCGTCAACGCCGCCCATCTGCATGGCGTGATACACCGAGACCTAAAACCTGGAAACATCCGCGTTGATGAACACGGTGAACCGCACGTGCTCGACTTCGGATTGGCCAAAGTGTCTGCTGGCGAGGAAACTGGAATCCCGCGTCAAGCGACCATGACGGTGACGGGACAATTCGTAGGCTCACTACCTTGGGCCAGTCCGGAACAAGTCGAAGGGCCAGCGCACGGCGTTGATCTTCGCACCGACGTTTATTCTCTCGGCGTGATTATTTTTCATATGCTGACGGGGCGGTTCCCGTATGATGTTGCGGTAAATATTCGACACGTGGTGGACAATATCCTTACCGCTGAATCACCGAAACCCAGTACGGTCCGTCGTGAAATCAACGATGAAGTCGATACGCTCGTTCTAAAATGCCTGAGCAAGGAACCGGATCGACGGTATCAGACCGCCGGGGAGGTAGCCCGAGACATCCGCCGATATCTCGCCGGTGAACCGATCGAGGCAAAACGCGACAGTGCTTGGTATGTACTAAGGAAAACTGCGCAGCGACACCGTTTCGCCGCATCGCTCGTCGCAAGCGCTTGCGTGTTTTTCTTTTGTTCCCTTGTGGTGATGGCCATTGTGAATCGCCGCGAATCACGACTCCGCGCCGAGGCACAACAGCAGGCGAGCATTGCTCGTGCCGCCAACGACTTTCTCAATATCGATATCCTCGGGGCGACGTCGCCAAAAGCGCAGGGACGTGATGTAACTGTGCGCGAGGCGCTAGACATAGCAGCCTCTCGCATCGACAATCGCTTCGACGAATTCCCACTGGTGCGCGCCGCCGTGCATGAAACACTCGGAAACACCTACATGGATCTGGGCGAGTGGTCGATCGCGGAGACACACGCGAGCAAGGCATTGGAATTGCGGCGCGACCTACTCGGCGGAGACCATCCCGACACCTTGCGTGCGATGAACCTCGCCGGGCGTTTGTTCAGACGGTTGGGCAGGTACGCGGAAGCGGAAAACGTACTCACCGAGATGGTCGAGACCGCGAAACGCACGTTGGACCCGGACGACGAGTTGACGACAAAAGGCATGAACAACCTGGCCGTTCTTTATGGGGGGCTAGGGCGCATTAACGACGCCTTCGCCGTCAACCGCGAAGTTCTTGAAATTCGACAGCGGACACTTGGTGTTGAGCATCCAGAAACACTCACATCAATGAACAATGAAGCCTACTACTACTCTCGAGCTGGCCGAATTCAAGATTCCGTCCGAGGTTATGAAAAAGTACTGGAGATTCGTCTTCGTGTCTTGGGAGAGGAACATCCGCATACCTTAATCACGATGGGCAACCTTGCCTCCAAGTACACGCAGTTGAAGCGATACGAAGAAGCGGAAGCTCTCTTGATTTATCAACTCGAAACTGTCCGCCGGATCGAGGGTGATCGCCATCCGGGTGTTATTGATGCCTTGCGATTCCTTGCAGAGATTGCGCGAGATCAAGAGAGATTCGACGAAGCTGAGGCGTTGCTCAAGGAAGCGGCGACCATCCAGCGCGACAACACCAGCGAAGAACATTCCGATATGGCTGAGTGCCACGTCGCATTCGGCGAACTATTTGCAAGACAAATGCGATTTGCAGAAGCCGAAACGTGGTACAAGAAAGGAATCGCCCTCAGAAGAAAAACCCTGGGGTCGGCGCATCCTTACACGCTCTGCGCAATCAAGAAACTAGCGGACCTGTACGTCGCATGGCAGCGGTTTGACGTAGCTGCATCTACACTTGAAGAGGTGCTTCCTGCGATTCGCGCCCGCGGAATAGACGGGTCGAGCTGTGGCCTTGAGGCGATGAGTTCGTTAGCATCGGTGTACATCAAACTGAATCGCAAGGCTGATGCGATCGCGGTTCTGATTGAGGCCCAGCAACTCACGCGAAGCGAGTTCTACGAAACTCACCCGCGCGCGCCAAGAATTTCAGAGCAGTTGAAATCACTGAGTGATGAGTGACTTGGTCCCTCGACCTCCCCTGTCAGTCAAGCGGTCATGCTGGCTGTCACTCTCGTTTATTCCATACCCGTTATCAACAAAGAACTGATGAACTCCTCTACGTCATGCAACATCGCATTGGCCACCAAAATTTCCCGTGTATATGCACGTTCCGAAGAAAATGGTTCCTCCGCTAAATCCGTGGAAGCATTTCTTGTCGTGAGGTGATCCCTCGGCCTCG
>JAADIU010000122.1 GCA_013151185.1 Planctomycetota bacterium | reverse complement strand
CTCCCAACAGTTGGCCGATCTTCTCTGCCGATGTCGCCGATGATGGTGCTTGTCCAACCGAAGAAATCCGCGCCGCACCCGCAGTCGAAACCGCGATCGCTTGAGACGTCGCAGGTGTAGCCGTTTGCAGGTCCGGCTTACTCGCTGCCTTCGCCCCAGCCTGTCCGGCAACTTGCTCTGGCTTGTTGACAACAGGCTCCCGCGATGGCCCAGCCGATCGTTCCAACTCTCGATTGACCTGCGAATCAGCCTTTGTCTTCGTCAGAGTTTCAGCAACGGATGCCTCGGAGCCGCGAGAATCTCGGGATTCAACCTGCTCGGTTTTGGCACGAGCTGCCGTCATTGCTTCGTTGGCTGCTTCCTGCTGAGACAGCACGCGTTCGTGCCGCGCACTAACCACCCCGTTTTGAACCGATGTGGGATCGGCTCCGCGCGTTCGTTGTGACGACACCTCCGCTTGTCGGGCTGCCTGCGTTTCCTGATCGATACGCGCCCGCCTTGGGGAACTGGTTTCGTCGTTGGGCTTCGCAGCCAGCGAACTCGCCTCCGCAACCGTGCCAGCCAATGCGTTCCACTGCTGCGATTGAACCTGCGTCAGCAGATTCCCAAACGAATCGCCTTGCGGTTCAACCGAATCAGCCGACTCGCTTGGACGATTCACCGGCAAATTTTCTAGAGAAACAGCGAGCATCAACAATCCATTCCTTCTTGCTACTTGGTGTTCGCGAGAGCTTGCGACGGCTCGACCGCTTCCTGCACAGTTTCCGACGGGTCCAAAGTTGTCGCCGCACGCAGCTTGTTTTCGATGGCGATCATCTTTGCCCATTTCGCATCGTCTTTGCGAGCGGCTTCTACGATTTTTTTGGCCTGTCGGGTTTCCATCGCCAACATGACCTGCGCAGCATCCTCAACCGAGCGAGCCAACAAACTATCCAACGCAATTTTTGGTTTGAGCGAAGACAGGATTTCCAAATCTTTCTGAAATCCCCGCTGTTCCTTCTGCTTCGTTTGCTTCTCATCCTTGACGGAGCGCTGCGCCATCAAACGCTCCAGCCCCTCGCGACGTCGCCGAACATCCAGCATTGCCCGCTTCGCCAACACGCGACGATTCTCCGCGTCGGCCACCGCCCGTTGCAAACTGCGACGTGCCAATTCTTCCTCGATCGAACCCGAAACCATTGAAGGCTTCGTGGCCATCTTTGAGGCGGCTTGTTCGGGCGTAGCATCCGACTCGCCCGCGACGGCATCTTCATCCGCAGCCTCTTCGCCGGCGAAGCCCAAGACCTTCGCGATCGCCAGGAGATTCTCCTTCCCGAGCTTTCCCGACTTGGCCAGCATCGCAACACCGCCAAGAAGCAGCATCGCATGGATGACCGCCAGCACGGCTACGATTCGGTAAATTTTTCCAAAACGTTTCATTCTAAGTTGACCCTACTGCGAACTCGCCCCGCTTCGATCGTGGACCCATCGATGCATCTGCAATGCCGTCTCATCCTGCTCGACAGTCTCCCGCCGTTTAACCTGCACGAGGTATGCCGCGTGGCGTCGCTCTCTCAGTTTGTCGATCGCCTTGACTGCAACCGAAGCCTTCACCATCGCAGCCCGCTCTGCCGCCAGCTCACGTTCAAGCTCCAAAATCTGCATTTCAGAGCTGGCTATCTGCTCGCGGATGTATCCAACCCGAAGGCGATAACGCGACACCGAACCCACATCGACGCTGCCTCCGGAAAGCAATCGTTTCGTCTCATCATTCATCGACGTGAGGTCTTGCGAAAGGGCGGCAATGATCGCCTGCTCGCCGCCGATTTTGCGCAGCCGCTCACCCACGATCCGTTGCCGATGCTCGAACTCGAGCTGGCGCACGCGCTGGACAGCCTGCAATCTGAATCTGAATTCTTGGGGCATGGGCTCGCTCTACGCGGTGGAACCTGCTGCGGAACCGCCGAGTCGCGCTCGCATCTCCGCGATCTGCTTCGATAGATCGCAAAGACCGTCAACCGCTTCGGCAAACTCGGATACGTCTTCAATCTGCTGCCGCAGAAAGGCATCTATCTTCGGCTTCATGTTCACCGCAATGTCGTACTCGACATTGCTGCCCGCCGCGTATGCACCAATATTGACGAGATCCTCAATATCATCCCACACCGCCAACACACCGCGAACCTGCTGGGCGGCTTCGCGGTGCTCGGGTGAAACAAGATCGGGCATGACGCGACTAATGCTTTCGAGCGTGGAGATCGCAGGGTAGTGACCGCGGTTTGAAAGTTTTCGCGACAGGGAAATGTGCCCGTCAAGCGTACCGCGAACCGCATCGCTGATGGGCTCGTTCACGTCGTCGCCTTCGACCAGGACCGTGTAGAGTCCGGTGATACTTCCGGTTTCCGTCCGTCCCGCTCGCTCCAGAATTTTCGGGAGGAGCGCGAACACACTTGGCGTATAGCCCTTGGTCGCCGGTGGCTCGCCAGCGGCTAACCCGATTTGCCGCTGGGCCATCGCAACGCGGGTAATCGAATCCATCATGAGCAGGACATCCGCGCCCTGGTCTCGAAAGTATTCGGCAATCGCGGTTGCAACGAAACACGCGCGGACGCGCATCACCGGCGACTCATCCGAGGTGCTGACAACCATCACGGTTTTCTTCATGCCCTCTTCGCCAAGGTCGCGGCGGATAAAATCGCCCACTTCGCGGCCCCTTTCACCGATGAGTGCAAGCACGTTGACATCCGAAGACGTGCCCCGCGCGATCATGCCAAGCAGAACGCTTTTGCCCACACCCGTACCCGCAAACAAACCGAGGCGTTGACCGCGCCCCAGCGAATGAAAGGCATCAATGCTTCGGATCCCGACGGAAAGCGGTTCGTCGATCTGCGTTCGGGCGAGTGGCGCAGGTGCTCTTGTCTGAACGGGATAGTGCGATTCAACGGCGAATCCGCCTTTTTCGTCGATCGGTTTGGCGAGGCCATTGACCACGCGCCCCAGCATTTGCCGACCGACCGGAACGTGCTTTAACGCGGCGCTGGTCACCACGCGGTCGCCGCGAGAAAGTCCCTGGTCCGTCGTGAGTGGCATCAGGATCGTTTGACCGTCACGAAAACCGACGACCTGCGCGTCCACCGGATCACCATGTTGCCGATGGACCGCACACATCGAACCGACCGGTGCGCGAAGACCGTCGACCAACATCATCAGACCGGTGACACCGGACAGCTTACCGGTGATGCAGGTCGGCTGAGTGGTGGCGATCAATTCTTTTTGGTGTGCAAAAAAACTCACGCGCTGGCCTCCATGCGTGGCGTTACTCAGTTAATTCGGTGCGTCCGGGACGCACCCTACGCCTCCGTGGGTGGCGTAGTTTTATAAAGATGGGTCTACTCAGTTTCGGTTTCACCGTCCGATGAACCGCCCTCGACCAACGCGGCGATTTGAGCGAGCTGTGTTTCGAGGGTCGCATCCACTTCGGTGATGGGTGTCACGAGGCGACACCCACCGGGTGCGATGCTGTCGTCTTCTTCAACGCGAAAATGTTTTGCTTGAGCAGTGGTCTCGCTGAGATCACCGGCAAAGTCTTTAATCGCTTGAACGTCAGCAGGATTAACATGCACGGTCAGCTCAGTTTTGCTTTCGACAAGCTGCAATGCCGAGCGCAGATTCTCACTGGCACTTTCGCGATCCAGAACGCCAATTCGATGCGTCACACGCTTTGCGACCTGCATCGCAAAATCGAGCATGTCGCCCGATGCTGCGATGAACACGTCACGCTTTTGCGCGTCGAATTGTTCGATCGCGTCTTTGAGGGTTTTGACGAGTTGGGCCTGCCTTTCGGCGAATTCGGTCTTGGCCTCTGCGAAGGCGGCATCGTAACCGGACGTGCGACCCGATTCGTACCCACGTTTGAACCCAGCCTCAAAACCCTTGGCGCGTGCAACTTCCAGTTCGCGGGCACTTTCGATTTTCGCGTCGCGCAGTATCTCCTTCGACTGCTCGCGCGACTTTCGCAGCACGATCTTGGCCTCGCCCAGATGGTCAGAAACATTGATCGCTTCAAGCCGCGTGATGAGGTGCGGGTTCTGATCGTTCAGCTTGATCACCGTGGTTTCGATGGATTTAGACAATGAGATCCCTCTCGCCACCCCTGCCCGAAATGATGATTTCGCCCGCGTCTTCCAGACGGCGCACAATATCGACAATCTTCTGCTGTGCGTTTTCGACATCCTTCAAACGCACCGGTCCCATGTAGTCCATGTCTTCCTTGATCAATGTCGCCGCCCGCTCGGACATGTTGTTGAACACCTTGTTCTTGAGGTCATCGCTCGCCGTTTTCAAAGCCAACGCCAACTCATCGTTGTCCACTTCCTTGAGCACCGATTGAATGCCTTTGTCGTCAACAAGCAGCACGTCCTCGAAGATGAACATCAGGCGGCGAATCTGTTCGACCAGGTCCGGGTCTTCTGATTCCAGCGTTTCCATGATGGCTTTTTCAGTTGCACGGTCTGCGAGGTTGAGCATTTCAGCGACCGACTCCACACCGCCCACCTTCATCAAACGCTGCGAAGTGATACCCGCCAACCGTTTTTCGAGGCCGATCTCTACTTCCTTGATGACCTCCGGGTTGGTTTGCTCCATGTTTGCAACGCGCGACACAACCTCCAACTGCTTCGCTGCCGGGAGCCCCATCAAAATCTCCGCAGACTTCGCCGAGGGCATGTGTGCGAGCACCAACGCAATCGTCTGCGGATGCTCTTCCTGAATGAACGCGAACAAACTCTCGCTCTCTGCCTTCTGAAGAAATGCGAACGGTTGCTGATAGACGTGATGCTCAATCACACCGATGATGCGTTTGGCTTCGTCAGGACGCAGCGCTTTTTCCAACAGCGACTTTGCATATCCAAGCCCGCCCGCATCCACATATTGTCGAGCCAACGCCAAGTGGTAAAACTCGTCAATGACCTTGCCGCGCACCGAAGGCTCGATGATGTCCAGCTGGGCAATTTCCCGCGAAACATCTTCGATGAGATCCGGGTCCAAATGCTTCAAGAGTCCGGCGGAAGCGTCCGCGTTCAATGCGGTCAACAAGATTGCCGCCTTCCGCAGCCCCGATATGGATGCTGCATCCTGCTCTGGTTTGGCTTCTGTCTCAGTGGCCACGCATTGCTCCTGATTTACTAAAGGGATAAAGCCATCATGCAGAACTAGGCATCAACTTCCGCCCACCTTCGGATCAACTCTGCCGCCATCTCCGAGTCGGTCTCGACCATCTCGGATACCTGATCACTGAGTTGACTCACCCGCAACGCCTCCTCGTCCAATTCCTGCCCCACCAACATGCCATCCGACATGCTCGCTTTTCCGACAGGACCGCCCACGACCTCAAGCATTTCTTCTGAGGTGACCGAGTCTCCGTCGCCTTCCGGTGTCAACGAACCCCGCGCCGCAGCCGCTGACTGTCGTGTCATGCGTGACATCATCATGAAACTAATCAGCGCCAACACCATCAACCCGGCTTGGGTGCCATAACGCTTTGCATAACCGCCAAAACCTGTCTCGGCAGAGGCCATCGCCATCCCTCCACCCGGAAACGTCTTCAGCGTGGGGGCATCGTCCGACAGGTCGTAATACACGTCGACCTCCACGTCCTCCTTCGAGTCGGTCATCAAAATCTTCATCGCAGCCAGCCGAACTCGACTGACTTCTTCGGTCCGTAGATTCTGATACGCCTCATCCTCGTCGAGCTTCGCAGGATCGTCGGCTACACCGAAGCGCGCTTGATAAACGCCAACCAGAAAACTCCGCGGAATGCTGATCGCCGCCATCGCCCGCGTCACCGCAAACGGAACCTTCACGCTGTTTTCGATCCGCGTCGATTTGACGTCGTAGAATTCGGTTCTGCTTTCTTCCGACTCGTTGGACGAACCACCGCCCGACCCGCCAACCGCCAAACCCACGTTGGGATTGACGCCCGTTTCAGCCGCCGGATTGGCTTCGCGATTTGTCGAGGCGACGGATTCTTCTGACTTGGGTTGCGGTTTTCCCCATGATTGTGCGGTGGTCTTTGTATGTTGCAGATCGAGTTCCACCGACACCGAAACCAAGACATTCGGAATCGACTGGAGCGCCTGCGCAAGTTTCCGAGCAAGATGACGTTCGTTTTGCTTCTTTTCTTCGAGCAATCCCGCCCCCATCGCGTCGTCGGGATCGGGCGGCGACGCAGCCATGTTCGTTGCCGCATCCATGACCGTGACTTTGTGCGGACTCAATCCCGGGACTGCCGACGCCACAAGTCTGGCGAAACCATCCACCATGTTGCGCGTCAACGCGTGACCGTGCGCCATCTTGACGTATACCGACGCGGTCGGCTGAATGTTGCTGAGCGCCCCGACACGCCGCCGCGACTTGGCCTGCGTGATCACCCGCGCCGACTTGACAGCAGAGCTTGAGGCAATCGTCCGCGCCAATTCGACATCGAGCGCCCGCTGCCTGCGCCACGCGTTTTCATCACTGGGTCGAAACGGATCGCTGTCAGAAAAGAGTTCTGCAAACCCGACGCTGGTGTCCTCGGGGAGTGCATCGGCATTGGCGAGCGCGATCATCGCCCTGCTCTTGTCAGATGGTTTCACATAAATCTGAGCGCCGATCTGCTTCACCGGAATGGAGTCGGCGTTCAAGGCGTTGACGGCATCGTCCAACTGCGACCACTCAAAATCTTTCGACATGAGTGGAACCATTTCGGGTGCCGCCGAATACTGGACGAGCCAAAACAGCGAACCCGAAACCAACACGGCGCAGAGCGCGATCGCAATGCGCTGCGATCGGTTCAAGACTTGCAGTTGCTCGGAAACTTGCGCTATGACGCGCCGAAGGTATTCCATGCCGTATCATCCATGACCACGACTGAATGGTTGCTTGAAGCGTTTTGAAACCAAGCGCTGCCTCCGGTCCCCGGATGGCCCATCACACTCGGACGAGTCCTGCCCAATATCCTGATCTACTGCCTATAACCTGATTTGTTGAATGTCTCGGTATGCATCCATCAGTTTGTTTCGCATTTCCATGAGCAGGTCGAACGCAACCCCGGCTTTATTGACTGCGGAGAACACACTCGCCACATCGTCGGTCTTGCCTGCGTACAAATCCTGAACGCCTTGATCCGCTTCCATTTGCAAACGGTTGACTTCATCGAGGCTGTTAAGCACGAGGTCATAAAACTCCGAACCGCCTGCCGGTGACGCAGGCTTCGCAGCCGGGTTCATCGGTGCCGCAACCTGATTCACATTGTTCATTGCCGCTGGATCAATCATCGAAGTTCTCGCTTGTTCAACATTTTGTCAGTGCAACGCATCGTGCAAACCACGGGTCAGGCCATCACCCGCAAGCTGGCGGCCATCATCGTTTTGGTGATCTCCATCACCGTCACGTTGGCCTCGTAAATCCGAGCGGCCATCATTCCGTTGACCATTTCCGTGCTGTAGTCAACATTCGGATAGCGCACATACCCCGCCTGCTCCCCCTGTTTGATCGCGTCGGGGTGGCTTGGATCGTGAACGAGTCGAAACGCATCGTCGCTTTCAACGATGCTATCGACGCGTACGCCCGCCGCACCCCGTCCGGAACCCCTCGCCCCATGTGCAAACAGCGCGATCCTACGTCGATACGGATTCGCATCGCCATTTTCGTCGCGCGTGGCCTGCATGTTGGCGATGTTGCCCGCGATCGTGTCGAGGTTCGTTCGCTGAGCAACCAGCGCCGAAGAACTGATATCCATCGTAGACATAAACATGAATCAAACTCCACGCGACGCTTGCGACTACACGCGTCCTCTAATTGCTTTCCTCATAGCCCCGAAGGAACCGTTGACCAACGTGGTTGTCATTTCGTGCAACATTGCGTTGGCAGCCAGGTCGGTCATCTCGGATTCAATCGAAACGTTCGTCCCATCGTGAAACACACCGTTTCGACTTGGCTTGATCACGGGAGTCGTCACGAGTTCCCCCCGCGAATTTGTGTGAAACTGCGCGTTGCGTTTCAACACGAACGGAGTGCTTGGACTCCCCTGCCTTCGATCCATCGCCTCACCCAGGGCACCTTGAAATTTCTCATAGTCAAGCCGCTTCGCCTTGTAATTTGGCGTCGAGATGTTCGCGATGTTGTCAGCGATGACGCGATGCTTCTGCTGAGAGAACGACCACGTTGCAAGCAACGCGGGCATCGCACCTCCGTCCGACAGTTTTGAAAAAAAACCAGCCATCGTATCTACTTTCAATTAACGCTTGGCGTCCCATCACCAAAACACCTTGGGCGCAGCCGGGGTTCAACCTTCCGCTGCATCCTCCGTTCCAATCGCTGTCCAGCACCCACAACGCAGATGCAGGTTCACATCACACGGCAATTCCTGCGCATTCGGCAGCAATTGCCGATTCACGCGCCCCGCGAATTCCTAACCTCACGCTCGCGAGCCTCCTACAATTGCTTCGTCGGCGCTCGATGTCGCCGGGACATCTGTGCGAGTTTCACTGCGTTTGGATTCCTCACGCCACTGCTTGAGCTTCATCCCCAATGTGCGAACACCCATACCGAGCGCCTTCGCCGATTTTTCGCGATGTCCCCCGTGCTGCTCCAGCGCATGTTCGATCAAACTCCGCTCCATGTCTTCCAACATCCGCCCATGACGCAGACTCGAAAAGGCACCGCCAGACTGCGATGTATTCACCAACCAGTTTTCGATCAGGTCCGCCGGGATCAGCCGTTCGGTCGAAAGGGTCGCCGCACGTTCACAAACATTTTCTAATTCGCGCACATTACCCGGCCAGTTGTATGCCTTGAGGAGCGTTATCGCGCTCTTCTCAAACCGTGCGGGCTCGCTACCGTCGCGACGCGCGATTTGCGCCAGAAAATGCGACGTCAGCAACGGTACATCTTCGACGCGCGAACGCAGCGGCGCGATCGTGATGGGCAACACATGGAGGCGGTAATACAAATCCTCTCGGAACTGTCCGCTGCGAACCCATTCTTTCAAATCCCGGTTGGTCGTAGCCACGATGCGCACGCTTGCCCGTCGCGTAAGACTGCTTCCAACCCGCTCGAACTCGCCTTCCTGCAACACGCGGAGCAGCTTGGCCTGCAATGGAAGCGCCATCTCTGAAATTTCATCCAGCAGAAGCGTACCCTCGTCTGCCATTTCAAAGCGGCCTTTGCGGGCGCGGTCCGCCCCGGTAAACGCGCCCCGCTCGTGACCGAACAGTTCACTTTCGAGCAGGTTTTCGCTGAGCGCGGCGCAGTTCAAACACATCATCGGTTTCGATGCCCGTCGCGACGCAGAATGGATCGCCCGGGCGACCAGTTCCTTACCCGTTCCCGACTCACCGCTGACCAACACCGTGCCTTGACTCGCGGCTACGCGGGCGATTTTGATTCGCGTTTCGATCATCGCGTCGCTGTCACCAATCATTTGGCGCAACGCCTGCATGTCGTTTGCATTCGTGCGAAGCGCTTCGTTTTCCGCGACCACCCTGGCCTGCTTCATCGCCCGCTCTACCTGGACAACAATCATGTCGGCATCGAATGGTTTTTGAATGTAGTCGGACGCGCCAAGTTTCATCGCATCAACCGCTGACGCGACCGATCCGAACGCAGTCATCACGATCACCGGCGTCTCGCAGCCAGCCGCACGCATCTCGCGCAGCATGCTCACACCGTCCATGCCGGGCATTTTCAGATCCGTCAATACCACGTCGTACTGGTTTTGCGTGATAGCGGGCAGCGCTTCATCAGGCCGCCCGAACGCAGTGACGCGGTGGTCCTCGCGCTCGAGGGTCGCAGCCAGTGATTCGCGCAGAAGTTCTTTGTCATCCACAACACAAATATTTGCCATACCGTCTAGTCTCCGCCCGACTCGGTGACGCCTTTGGTTTCCGTTGACTTTGGTGGTGTTAGCTTTGATGGTGTTGACAGCGGCAACGTTAAACAAAAATCCGCGCCGCCTCCCGATCGATTCTTCGCCCGCACCGAGCCGTCATGCGCATCCGCAATACGATGCACGACAGCCAAACCCAACCCCGTTCCGGAAGACTTCGTCGTAAAGAACGGATGAAAAATTCGGTTCAACAATTCGGGCGCAATCCCCGCACCGTCGTCGGCCACATGAATCTCGCAGTTTGCCCCCGAAGGATCGAGCTGCGTCCACACCTCGATGCAGCCGCCTTCATCCACCGCGTCCACCGCGTTCAAAAGCAAATTCAGCAGCGCCCGCAAAATCTGATTGGAATCCGCCTTAACACATACGCTGACGTCAATCGGCGAAACGCGCGGTTCAACACACCTCGCAGTGATCGAAGGAGCAGCCAACCCCAACGCTTCTTCCACAAGACGCTGCAAGCTCACCGCCTCAAGATCCGGTTGTGATTCGCCGGCAAACTCCATCACCCCGCCAACGATGCCCTCCAACATGGTGACACCATCTGACATTTTTTGTGCCAACCGCTGCGCCTCGGGCTGATCATCCAGATCCTTGATCAACAACGATGCGTACAACCGAATCCCGCCCAACGGGTTGCGAATCTCGTGGGCCACGCCAGCCGCCATCTCTCCCAGGGCGGCCAACCGTTCCCTGCGCGCCAACTCACGATTCTTTTCGTCCAACTGCGTGTGCAGACGCACAACTTCATTTCGCAATTGATCGTGCGATTGCTTGAGGCGTTCGGTCACCTCGTTGTACGCGTTGATGATCGCCCCCAGCTCGCGTTCGCGATGGGTGATCTTTGCATTCAACACTTGCGGTTGTATTGTCGCCGTCGTCAATGGAGTTACACCTCGCTGTGTGTTTTGTCGAAGTGGGGAACCGTCACGTTTGCAGCGCTCTGATAGGCGGCAACTGCTTTTCGGCGATTGCGAACACCGCCCAATTCTGTACCGACGCGCTGCTTGCGAATCTTCAACAATTCAACGTCCTCTGCGTCACCTTCGAGAAGTCCCTTCAACCGTTTGTTTACCTTGGCGATGAGATCCTCGGTCATCGCACGGTCCTGTGGCTCAAGTCCGTCGCGTACTTTTGGCCACGCGATACGCACCGGCTCCATGCGCTTGTTCAACGCTTCCAACTCGATGGTCAATCGCTGCCGCTGCGCCAGAAGTTTCAACAACGGTCGCGTGTCTTCCGCCGAAATCAAACCCCGTTGCTTGTCGGCAAGGGCGGTCAACTGATCGTAGAGAGAAAGTTGCCTGGACAGCAGGCCCACCATCTCGGTCGCCTGCCTGAATGAAGCGTGTTCGCCATGTGTCATGATGTTCTCCGTGTTGCCACCAATGATCGCCAAACGGTTGATCGAAGTACCCTGCTGCCGTTATCCGTCGGCAAGCACTTCGGCGACCCACTCAAAGTGTTGCCGCCAACTCTCGCGGGTTTCCAATTCGCCCGCCGCACTGAATCGTTCTTCTGCAATACTGCCTACCAAGAACTGCGCCCGCCGAAGAGCCGACGCAGCCTCCTCCGTGTTTTCCAGCAGGATGTTGCAATTGATCACCTGCACATAAGCACCCAATGCCGCTGGCCTGTCCTTGTAAATCCATGCGGCTCGCTCATACAAAGCCAGCGCTTCTTTGAATCGTCCGAGTTCAAACAGGCACGATGCCTCGAACAACCGTGCGTCCTGCAAGTACACGCGGCCAAGCTCGTCGAGCGATGATTCGCCCGGCGTCATCTCGTCGATCAGCTTTCGAAACCGCCCCGCGGCCACGGAGAAACGTCGATGAATTTCAAATCGCAACCGCTTACTCTCAGCCACGAACTCGGGCTGAAGCACTTCTTCCTTGATGGCGAGAGCACTCTGGCGATAAGCATCTGCCAATAAAAACTGAGTGCGAATGCGACGCGGATCATCCGAATATCGTTCCAAGACTTCTTCAAACACGGGGATCGCTCGTTCGTATGCCGCTTGCCGACCATACAGGTCGCCCAAGAGGAAGAGTGCGTCGCGAAATTCGATGGCAGCCGGCGTGAAAATCTCGGAGTCTCGGGTGATTTGAAGAAGTGCGGATTCAGCCTGCGCCTCGAACTCACCACCACGCGCCAGAAAACACTCGGCAAGAGGAATCAACGCAGCGTTGGCATAAGGCGAGCGAGGGTGGCTGCTGATATTTCGTTGGTAGGCTTCTACCGCTTCTTCGTAACGGCCCGCCGCCTGCAAGGATCGGCCCAATCGCAGTAGAACACGCGGGATGATATCCGCATCGCTGCGATCCCGAACGAACGCACGCAGAATTTGAATCGCTCGCTCGTGGTTTCCGCCCTCGTCAAAAAGGCCAGCCGCAGTCCACATCGCAGCCCCCGCCCGTTCCTCATTCAACGTACTTAACCACGCAACCTTGACGTATGTCGCTCCCGCAGCATCGAACATCTTCTGCGAGAGGGTCGCGTCCCACGGCTCGGAATCGAGTGGTTGTTCGAGGTTCGATGCGGATTCGCCTTCGTCGTCGATTGCGATTGGCTTGATGGCGAGATATGCCTTGGCTTCAATCGCCTGCAACTGCCCCAGCCGCGTCAACACGCGCGACATGGCTTCGTCATCATCTGGACGCACCAAGTCCTCAGCCAACTCCAGGAACTCAATCGCGTGACGTGGGTCATCGCCCGATAGTGCAAGATCAGCGCTGACGCTCAGCGCCGCAAGCAATCCCGCCCGTGTTACCCGAGCCGAGTTCAATCCACGACGCACCTCGCGAACCAAAGTTGTATAGTGTGCGATCGCATCATCGAACCGCTGCATCAGGGCGGAGGCTTCTGCCATTCCAAACATGCTCGCCGCGACATACGTCCGATCTTGCTTCGACACGATGACATTGCGAAAGATCGACAGCGCTTCCTCCGGTCTTTGGGCGCCCCCGTCACTCAGCACGACCGAACCCAACAGCCACTCGGACTTTTCCCGGGCAGCATCATCTTGCTCGATGTCGTTGAGAAGAGCCCGCAACCCGAGTTCCGCTTCATCGTATTTCGCCACACCACGCAGACCCAACAATTGCAGAAACCGATAGCTCGATTCGGTCGATGTCCCGGCGAACTTAGCCTCATACGGATTCAGCAGCGGCTCGATTTGGTCGGGATTGTCCTGACGTTCCAGCAGATTTACCCGTTGTTCCAGCGCCCAGATTAGATCACCAAGCGATCCATCAGCTTCGTCGCAGAACGATGCCAGGAGCGCCTCCGTTTCGTCATCCGCAACGCCCGTGATGGCGATACCCAGTTCGATCACTTTGTCAGCAAGGGCGGGCGGATCGGCTTGGTTGGCAGCGGCTTGGTAGTGCGTTCGCGCAAGCAGCCGCTGCCCCAGCGTTTCATGACACACGGCGATTCGCCTGTGGTCGCTTGCGTCGAGCGGGTAGGGCTGCTCGATGGCTTGTTTGTAGTGCTCAAGTGTTTCACCGACGGCTTGTTCGCTGAACTTGCCGAGTGACTTTGCGCGTTCAAATGTAGCGCGGGCTGCATAAACGTGCAGCGTACTCCGGTCTTGATCGTGAAGGTCTTCCCACGTCAAGAGCTGACGGGTCAAGTTGAGTGCGGGAACGAACAACTGCGCGGATATGAGTTGATTGATTCGATCGAGATTACCATCGATCCCGATCTTGCGTGTGGGCGATTTGACTTGAAGTGCAACGGTTGCCAGAAGAATGGTGGAAGCGCACAGCGCGGGAATCTGCCACTTCCCCGACGCACGCTCCCTCAACGTCATTCGATGTGCAACCGTATCGCTCATCCTGAGCCAGCCCCCTCACCGCAGCTTCCATGCTTTTGATATGCGAACCGGACGGGTCCGCAAGGTGGTACAGGCTTGTCGGCAAGAACTGCCGATCATCTTGATCGCAAACGATGGGCAACGCGGCTGAGATTGCGCTGTGCATCTTGCGTCGTACGAACAAGCGCGGAATCGGCGCACAGAAGTGTCGTGACAAAAACGACGGAGACCCTCGCAGTGCGCGCACCGCACGTCGCAACACTGAAACCGGTGATACGGGTGAACGCGGACTCTCTAATCGAGTTCGTGCAACGAGCGAACAGTAGTGGGGTGGCCCACGCCTTCCAGGGGTGGGGAACGGATTGCAGCACCGTTCAATTCTTGGCGAAACCAGCTCAGCAAACCCTGAGGCGTTCGCATCAGTACTGATAAATGCGTGATGTCTGCGGCAGTGGGATTACCCACATCACTGTGTGCCGGACTCGACGCGACACAACCCCGGGGATACGATATGTCAATTGAAGAGTCGTTACTTTTGGCGCGGGCGGAAGTACCCGTTCATCACATATAACGTCTTTGTGCCCAAGGCATTACCGCCGCCGAGGGCATTGATTCAGGCTCAATCGCTCGATGCGGCTGGACGATAAATCAAAACGGCCTGCACAGTCACAACAATGGCATCGCCGGTGGTGCGGAGCAAGAAGATCAGGCATTGTGTTCACTTGAACGTTCCTCGTCGTAACTGTTGCGTTCGAGATTTCTTGTAGGGTCCGCTGTGCGGACCGTCACGCGGACAATGATTCGATACCGAAAAATGGTCCGCACAGCGGACCCTGCATCGTTGATTAATGTCCCAACAGGTTGAATCGCACGAGATCGGATTTTGCCTAGGAAGATGAAACGGAACGAACCCATGAAGTATTGGTCATGTTTGATTCTCGCGGCGATTGCATTTGTCCCCGCAGGTTGCGAGTTGTTTGCGCCTCCAGCCAATAACAGACTCGACGCAGATGCCGGTCCAGACCGCGTCGTACCTCTCGACGAGCCGATTTCTTTGACCGCAACCGCCACTGGCGGAACCGGTCTCATTCGTTTCCGTTGGAATCTTGAGGGTCAGCCCGACGGTTCGATTTTTGTTCTCACCGATGCCAATACAAATGCGCTGCTCGATATCGGTCCGCTCACAGAGAATGGCCGCTATCTCTTCCGCGTGCGGGCGACCGATGCCGCAGGGCAAACCGATGCATCGTTCGCCTCGGTGTTGGTTGGAGGCGACCTTGCACTCACCGCCACCACCGTTGAGACGCTGCGCGTGATTGGCGAATCGACGCAACTCGATGCACTGGTGGATGTCGACACAACGGGCTTCTCGAATCTGGCGTTTTCGTGGGAGGTCATCGAAGGTGACGCCGAAATCGACGATCCGTCGGCTCAAAGCCCGCGAGTCACTGTCAACTCGGCAAGCACTGTGCGGTTGCGCGTGAACGTTACCGGGATTGAGAACGGCATCGAGCGCTTTGGTGTACAGGATGTTTTTGTCGTCGGGATCAGCGACACCACACCGCAGGTCATCATCGAAAACACCGGGTCTGTCGAAGGCAGAATCGTCATGGAGTTGCTGACCGAAGCCGCGCCCAACACATGCGCGAACTTCCTCCGCTACGTCGACGATGGATACTACAACGGAATTATATGGCATCGGGTGGTCACCGACTTCGTCATCCAAGGCGGCACTTTTGAGCGCGATGACAGCGGGGCTGTGGTCGAAAAGTCCGGTATACGACCGACATTCGCGAGCGAAGCCAACAACGGATTCAGCAACCTCCGTTCGTCGATGGCCATGGCTCTGCGTGGGACGGATTCCGATTCGGCCACGAACCAGTTCTTCATCAATCTTTCCGACAATAGCAACCTCGATGAAGGGGAACCGTCCTTCACCGTGTTCGCCCGCGTCATTGAAGGCATGGATGTAGCGGATGAGATTGTCGCGCTACCGGCGGTTGAATCGGGTGAGCAGACTGACAGGCCTCTCGAAGACGTCGTTATGTCGTCGGTCACGCGAGCGGAATCCAAAATCCCAACGACGCCCCCGGACGACATCCGCGTCGTCGACACAAACGGGTTGGACGATGCCAACTCCAACGGGACGGATGACGCAGACACCAACGGAATGAACGATGAGGACGCCCCCACCACCGTCACCGTCACCGCGTCTTTGCCCATCCAGGTGGTCGGCCAAACGGTGCAACTCGACGCGATCATCGAGAATCAACGCCCCGGGATGGCCTTCACATGGATATCTTCGAATGGTCTCGCCGAGATTAGCAATGTGGGCGCTTTCAGTCCCACTGCCACGATTCGTTCCAGCGACTCCATCGTCTTCAAGGTCTTCATCAGGAACCAGGGAGGTGGCGCACCGATCAGGGGCCGCGTCGTTGTCGTGGGTATACCCGACGAACTGCCACGCGTCGTCATCGAAAACGAAGGCGGCGTCGATGGCAACATCACGCTTGAGTTACTGACGCAAGCCGCCCCCGGAACGTGCGCTAATTTCCTTCGATATGTAGATTCGGGTTTCTATTCCGGCATCGTTTGGCACCGCGTCGCCACCGGTTTCGTCATCCAAGCCGGCGGATTTATTCGCGACAACGAAACACTCGTCCGGGCACCCGACCTTCGGGACCCCATCCAAAGCGAAGCCAACAACGGCGAAAGCAACATCCGCGGAACGGTCGCCGTCGCGCTTCGCGGCAGCGATGCGAACTCCGGAACGAGCCAGATCTTCATCAACCTGGACGACAACAGCAACCTGGACAATGGTTCGCCTCCCTTCACCGTGTTCGCAAGGGTGGTCGATGGCATGAACGTTGTGGATGAAATCGAAGCTGTCGACGTCGGTTCGGACAGCGGTATGACGAACGTTCCAACCGAAGACATCGTAGTCCGAAGAGTCGATCCGTAACCGTAAATCCCGATCAATCCGATCACCGGAGCGCAACAAACTTGCGCTCGAGGGGGAAGGCTCCGGCAATCCCCCTTGCGAGATGTTGAATTATCAAGAGAATGCTGGCAGGTGCCCGGTCACACTAGCGTGGGCGCTTTGTATTCGTAATGTCGTAGTCGACACCATTGCGTTGAGAAACGTCCATGAGCATCAGCCTCGAAGAAGCACCCGCCCGCCTTGAGTCTCTAACTGCCCGGATCATCGCAATCCGGGACTCTCTTTGACTTCCCAAGCAAAGAGGCAGAGCTGGAGCAAATCAACAACAAAATGGCCCAGCCCGATTTCTGGAACGATCCCGAGTCTGCGCAGAACACCGTTCAGGAATTGAAGCAACTCAAAGCCACCGTCGAACCGATCCGAAGTATCCTTGCGCGCGTCGATGACAGCAAAGCCCTGCTCGAAATGTTGGCGGAGGATGAGGACCCAGACCTCGTCTCCGAACTTGGCACCGAATTGGCATCGATGGCCACCGACATTGATCGCGTGGAGCGAATCACCCTGCTCTCCGGCGAGCACGACGCTCGGAATTGCTACTTCAACATTCAAGCGGGAACCGGCGGTGCGGATGCTCAGGACTGGGCTGAGATGATGATGCGCATGTACCTGCGGTTCTTTGAGCGCGGTGGGTTTTCGGTCGAGCAGTTGGCCATGAAGGAAGGCGAGGAAGCCGGCATCCAATCGGTCAACCTTCACGTCAAAGGTCCATACGCCTACGGCCTCATGCGCTGCGAAATGGGTGTGCATCGGATGGAGCGCATCAGCCCGTTCAACGCACAAGGCAAACGCCAAACCAGTTTTGCCAGTGTCGATGTGCAACCCGAAATCGACGAGATCACCATCGACATCGACTGGGACAAGGACGTTCGCGAAGACACATACCGAGCCAGCGGAGCCGGCGGGCAACATGTCAACAAGACGTCGTCGGCTGTCCGCTTGACCCACACGGAAACCAGTGTCGTGGTGCAATGTCAAAACGACCGAAGCCAGCACAAGAACCGAGCCGCAGCCCGCAAAATGTTGGCCGCCAAACTCTACCTGCTCCATCAATCCAAACGGGACGCAGAGCTGGCCAAGATGTACGGTGAAAAGGGACAGATCGGTTGGGGCTACCGCATTCGCACCTACACACTACAACCCTATCGGCAGGTGAAAGACGAACGCACGGGGCACAAGGAAGGCAACGTCGATGCGGTGTTGGATGGCGACCTCGGCGCGTTTATCGACGCCATGTTGCGGAAGCGCGCCGCCCAATCCTAACGAGACAACCCCAACGAAGTGGGCCTACTGAAGCATGGGGCTAACGAAGCGAATGTAGGGTGGGCCATGCCCACCATCTCGCCTTGCATTTGACCTTCGGTGGGCACGCCCCACCCTACCGCTGCTGCATCCGTTTATTCGGTGCGTCCGGGACGCGCCCTACCATGGATATCGCGCAGGAACGGCTGGGGCCTTAGAACAATCGGTCTTCCAAACTGGCCTATCCAGCACCAGCCTTACGCGCCGGAGTTGTACTTGAATTGCGTGCGCTCGCGGACTTTCTTGGCGCTGAGCCAGTTTGATTGAACCATTTCCTGAAAGATCATCTGGCTCATCTGACGGCGCATTTCTGCTTTCTGGGCGTTGAAGGTTTCTTCGTACAAAGGTGAAAAGGACTTGCCTTTGACCACCGCCCAAGCAGCCTGGTCAGCCAACTCCACGACGGCGGTTTTCGAGTCTTCGCCCTCTGCCGCAAGCTTAAACGATTCATCCAAAAATGTCTGCGAAACAAAACCCACACCCTCGACGGTGCGAACTTGCTCCTCCCCAATCTTGCGGCCTCGAACAAATCCGGGCGGCTCGAAATATCCGCCCTTGTCTGGAGTGATCTTATCATTCAGATCGGTTTCAGCACCCCAAAGATCCTTCATCGGACCTCCGGTATCCTTCGCAGCAAACGACTCCGCTGCCGCCTTCGCTTGTTTCATGCCGTCGAGCAAACGCAAATCCGCCTCGACCCGATCACGCACCTCAGCCAGTCCCGTCGGTTCGTGGCCTTCGGCTGTGTTCGTTACGCGAAACAAATAGATTGCGCCCTCGTCATTGAAAAGCGGTCTACTCTGAGTCTGCCACTGCGACAGATAGAGGGACCGGTCAATGTCGTTGTCGTCCGGAATCTCGGCAAGACCTTCGACACTGAACGCAAGTGCCCCCAACGGAAGACTGCGGCCATTGGTGAGGTCGAGACGAGCAGCATTGATCCCCTCTGTCTTCGACAAACCGCGCTGCGTGATCTCTTTGAGAAGCCCAACCTCAATGACCTCGGTGTAGCGTTTCGCCGCAGAAACAGACGCGATTACGTCGTCGTAGTAAGTGATTTTTTTAACTTCGTCGGGAGCGGCTTTGTACTCGCCCTTTGCCGCATTGATCTCGAACCACGGGTCAGCCAGCTTCCGCGCCAGCTCCGTTGCGATCCGATTCGCTTCGCGATTGGCTTGCTCGTCTCTAACGACCTCAATGGCCACCGTGCGGGCATCAGCAAAATTATCGTAGTATGGCGTGATGGGAGGCGGCGTGACACCGTTCGTTGTTGCCTCTCGTCGTTCCGCAAACGCGGCGACCAACTCATCGGCGGGCAGGCGGAACCGTTGATCGGTGGCTTGATTCTGCTGCCAATATCGAAACGCCTGACGCTCGAAGCTGTCATCATCACCCGGCATCAAGTCTCTGATTTTCGCAGGCTCGATGCGAATGTATTGCAAGTCGACCGTGGGCTCGATGTAGTACCCAAACCGAAGGCTGTCGGGGATGGCGTGCTTGTCTTTGAATTCTTCAAACTGGGCGGCCATCTCTTCATCCGTAAACGTCTTGTCCGGATCGGCAAACGAGACGCCGGGAAACTTGACCAACTCCACCGTCGCTCGCTCCAAACCATTCCGAGCCATCTGCCTCAAGACGGGCTCCGACGGAAGCGATGCCGACTCGAACGACTGAAGCATTTGAAGAACCGTGAGAACTTCAGCGAAGGCCTCGTAATACCGGTCCACAACAACATTCTGCCGCGACGCGAGGAACTCCAGGTCCGAATCTTTGGCACCCAACATGGAGAGCAACGTCTGTTTCGCCAACTGAGGTGATACCTCAACGCCGAGTTCCTTCGCCTCGCGCTGCAACAAAACCCAGTCGATATTGGTCAAGCGTTCACTCGGTGCGCCACCGGTGGTCCCGAACTGCGCAGTCCATGAGAGTCGCCGAGGGATCTGTCCTTTCGGCGTTGCGCCTCGACTCAAACCATCCAGCAACCGCGCGTTCGACTCCGCCCGCACCGTGTCCTGTGAATTCACGTCACCATATTTTGAAGACCCGATCAGTTCATTCGAGGCCTTGGGCGAAAACATATCATCCAACGCCGTCCCCCCAAGCCAGAACACCAGCAGGAACGCCATGAACACGGCGAGAAGATGCTTGTTGTATTTACGAAAGAACTTCATCATGGCCGCAGGACTCCGTGGGCAATGCGAGAAACAGGCAATTTTGATCGAATAAGCTGGGCTATGATACCGGTCGGACGGGTGAAATCAACCGCGCGGAGGTCGCTGGCAGCGCGATTCAGACACATCCGCAAGCCGCCACGGGGATGGTACCGCTGGCGGTTCGGACAGTCGTTCTGCAAATTTCACCCAGGCGGGCGAGAGCAATGTGGCGGTAACGTCAGGCGGGGTCGCGGCTGGCTGAGACTGCGTCCTCGATAGGCTCGATCACGAAGGTGTCGAGCAGGAAATTCGAGAGGCGGTTTGCGCTGGTTCCGACGAGTGATGCGGCAAAGTTGTCGGGAAGGCAGCCACCGTTGGCCCAAAGGCATCCTGCCGCCAACGCGGCTGTCACTCGGTGTAAACGGAGTTTTTGCTTTGTTCTCATCGCTGGATTCTCCCATTGGACGCCATCACAAGCCGGGGCATGGCCAAGTTGACCGCAGCCCCTCCCATCAGATCGAATTATCGGTCTGTGCGATGACCCGCTTGCGTTGTTCCCCGGCTGAACACACTGGCTGAACCTGGGCTCCGTTCGCACCCTCCCCTCCGGTATGCCCGAATCCTTGCCATCCGGGAGGGACTGTTGTAGTAGACCGGGAATGGCGATATGCCAATCAAGCGTTCCCTATCGGACGGCGAATGGCGCAGGGCGGAGTCGTTGCCGGGCAAAATCGTCGCTGCGCAGGCACCATACACACAAACAAGGATCCATCGCGATGTACAGCATCAAGGAATTCAAGGTCGTACCGGCTATTCCAGAACCCCTCGAAGGTTTGAAACGACTCGCGTACAACCTGTGGTGGACGTGGAATCACGATGCCATTCAGTTGTTCCAGCGGCTTGACCGTCAACTCTGGGAAGACGTGCAACACAATGCCGCCATGATGCTCGCCGCCGTTCCGCAGCATCGCCTGGAGCGAGCCGCCAAAGACAACTCCTTCCTCGCCAACCTTGCACGCGTGCTCGATTCGTTCTCGGAGTACCAAACCGCCAACACATGGTTTTCGGAAACGTTCCCCGAACACGCCTCCCGAAAGCTGGCGTACTTTTCCATGGAGTTTGGGCTGCACGAATCCCTGCCGGTTTACTCCGGCGGACTCGGCTGCCTCGCGGGCGATCACATGAAGTCGGCGAGCGACCTTGGTGTTCCGCTGATCGGTGTCGGATTGCTCTATCACCAGGGCTACTTCCAACAGTTCCTCTCCAAAGACGGTTGGCAGTTTGAGGATTACCCCGAGTTGGAAGTACACCACCTGCCCATCGAGTTGGTGAAGGACGATTCGGGTAAACCGCTGATGGTATCGTTCCCGGTTGGCGAGCGCGAAGTTCACGCGCAGATTTACCGGGTCAACGTCGGCAGGGCTCGAGTCTTCATGCTCGACACGGTGCTTCCGGAGAACGATCCCGACGACCGCGCGATCACCAGCAGGCTCTACGGCGGCGATCAACAAATGCGCATCCGCCAGGAAATTGTGCTGGGTTTCGGCGGGGTACGCGCACTGCGGGCGCTCGGTTTCGAGCCGAGCGTTTTCCACATGAACGAAGGGCACTCCGCGTTTCTCGCGTTGGAACGCATCGGACACTTGGTCGAAACTGCCGGCCTATCCTTCGCCCAAGCACGCGAAGCCGTCGCAGGCTCAACCATCTTCACCACCCACACACCCGTCCCTGCGGGGATCGACACATTCCCGCGCGAATTGGTCACGAAGTATCTTCAACCGTTCTCCGATCGCCTTGGCGTCACGATGGACGAGATCGTCGGCTTGGGACAAACTCAGGCCCAACCCAACTCGCAGCAACCGTTCTCCATGGCGACGCTTGCATTGCATCTGTCGCGTAACAGCAACGGTGTCAGCAAAGTCCATGGCCGCGTCGCCCGCGAGATGTGGCAGGGCAATTGGCCAAACGTCCCCGTCCCCGAGGTGCCCATCACGTCAGTCACCAATGGTGTGCATGTGCGATCGTGGCTGGCACCCGATTTTGAACGACTGTTCGAGCGATACCTGGGACCAAGCTGGTCGGCTGCCCCTGATGACGGCGACGTTTGGACGCATGTGAATGAGATCCCCGATTCGGAACTGTGGTTGGCACACGAACGTCGCCGCGAACAACTCGTCGTTGCAGCGCGGGCCCACCTTCGCAAACAGGCACTGAAGCGCGGCGATTCACCCGCCCTTGTCGCCGAGACGGAAGAACTCTTGAACCCCGAAGCGCTGACCATCGGGTTCGCCCGCCGATTCGCTCCATACAAGCGGGCGACGTTGCTACTTACCGATGAAGAGCGCCTGATTCGAATCCTGTCCAGCACGGATCGACCGGTGCAGTTCGTCTTCGCAGGCAAAGCCCACCCGCGCGACAACCTCGGTAAAGAACTCATCAAACGCATCGTTCAGTTTGCCAGGGATGAAAACCTGCAAAGTCGATTCGTCTTCATCGAAAACTACAACATGTCGATCGCACGTTTTCTTGTACAGGGCGTGGATGTTTGGATGAACACACCCACCAAACCGCTGGAGGCGAGCGGTACGAGTGGGATGAAAGTCGTACCCAATGGTGGTATTAACTTTTCGGTCTTGGACGGCTGGTGGTCGGAGGCATACGACGGGGATAACGGCTGGATCATTGGCGATGACCGTATCTACGACAGCGCCGAGTACCAGGACCAAGTCGAAAGCGAAGCCATCTACGAAACGCTGGAACGGGAAATCATCCCCGAGTTCTACGATCGCTCGACCGACGGGTTACCCCGCAAATGGATTGCACGCATGAAAGCCTCCATGCGAAGCTGCACCGCCCAGTTCAGCGCCGCACGCATGGTGCGTCAGTATGTCAACCAACTGTACATGCCCGCGATGAAAAACGGCCTCCACCTCACCGAGCAAAACTACCAAGCCGCCAAAGAACTGGCTGAGTGGAAGAACCGCATCGAAACTCAGTGGAAAAGTGTACACATCGAATCGTTCGCAGCGGACGATGAAGGCGAACATACCGTCGGAGCCAAGGTCAAGGTCCGGGCATTGGTACGCCTCGGTGACGTAAACCCAAAGGAAGTCGCCGTCCAACTATACCACGGCCCCAAGCCCACCAACGGAGTCATCGAGGACGGAAACGTAGTAGCCATGCAATTCGACTCGAAAAACGGTGACGGCTTAAGCCACTTCACAGGCAACCTACCCTGCGACAAAAGCGGAGAGCACGCCTTCGCAGTAAGAATCCTACCAAAAATGCCCGACGTATCAGACCAATTCAACCTAAACCTGATACAATGGGCGTAGGCCCATCGTGGATCGCTCCCCCACACTATTGACGCGCACTGGCATGGGCGCGCACGAGCCAGAGAACAAATGAACGGTCGAACGCTCCACATTCCTATCACTTCTGCGTTGATCGTCGTTGGTGTTCTCGGCTGCCACAGTTCTGAGCGCGTCCCTGCAATCGTCCACGGCGAGTGATTCTATCTTGAGCCGGGACGAGGCCCGAAACTAGTCGGATTCAAGATGGACATTGATGATCGCGGCTACCAAGGCGAACTTGTGGAATGGCATTTGTGCGAAGATCGGTTCATGGGTTGGGGGACGGCGTACAGGGAAAAACTGCGAATCATAAGTGGTACGCCGATGCTGAAATTGGAGAGTGAATCGGGCGTGCGACTTGTGTTCGACGGCGTGGACATCAAGGCGCACTGGCCCGACCGCGATCGGTACAACAATCTAACAATGGTACGAGGCCGCGGCACGCTAACCGAAGCGCGAAAACAGTGGGAAACCACGAGGGACGACAGCGTTCGCAAAATGTGCAAGGACGTCTTCGACACCCCGCTGGTCAAAGATAAAGGTGCGAACGGAAACTAAGTTGCCGCGCGCGGGTCCCCCATCCTTCTAGGATGGGGGACTGACCGATACCAAATGAACCGCTCGGTCTCCAGCCTAGTGCCCCGCACTTCCGCTTCACTCATGTATAGCGTACGCGCCTCGGATTGCGCAACATAATCAGTGGTATGCAATGAAAGACAACACGCAAGAAAAGACCGCGTCGCTCAAACGAACCAAAGTCTCTGATGTCGATCTTGTGCAACTGGCACGTCGACAACGTCTTGCTATCCGCTGTATACTGGGTTGGAGCGTATACCTGACGGTGGTTGCTCTGGATTACGATTTTCGTATCGCGTTCGGTTTAACAAGGTTCACATCGATGATCGGCTTTGCCCTGTTCTGCGGGACGGCTTGGGCGGTCGTGAGCTTAACAGACCTGATGGGGGCACATATCAAAAACCCCGAGAACTGGTGGCTTGGCGCCTTGGTTCCAGGCGTTCAAATCCCCGTCGTCGTCGTGCTGGTTTACAAGGCCAAGCGAGTATTCCGTTCGTCGAAAATCGAAGTGACGTTTTGGGGTGCCAACGAAGATCAAGTGCGAAAGCAAGTCGCCGGATCCCTCTGCGGTAAGTGCGCGTACGATCTGACCGGTAACATGAGCGGTGTATGCCCGGAGTGTGGAACGAGAATTGGCGACACTCACGGAGCGGAGGAATGACACGGATCAGATAAAAGTCCGTGCGCACGGGTCCCTCACCTTTCCATGGTGGGGAACTGACCAGAACCTCGCGAGATGTTAAATTC
Organism: Planctomycetota bacterium; assembly: GCA_013151185.1. Lineage (GTDB taxonomy): Bacteria > Planctomycetota > Phycisphaerae > UBA1845 > UBA1845 > UBA1845. The sequence goes on along the minus strand of JAADIU010000122.1, from coordinate 17,844 downwards.
CCAAGTCGGACCGTGACTCCTCTCCTTTCCCTCGAGCCTGACTGCCGCCGAAGGTCTTGGTGTTGCGGCTTTGGCAACCGCCTGGAGCCGGGGTACAATATGAACCAGTCTTCGTCGACCTACTCCAAAACTCAGGAGCAACCAACAATGAAAACTGCCCTTCTGGTTGTCATCAGTGGAATACTGATTCCAATACTCGTCTTTGGTGGGCGGCGGGCGAACGGGGAGGATGTACAAGCAAATGCGCTTGTGGCACACTCTCGAATGCAACAACTTAACCACGCAGCTCTGATATATTTGAACGACAACGAGGAGTTCTTCGACGACCCATTGCGCCTCATCGACAGCGGACTCGTTCAACCCATCACGTTCTGGCATCCGGGCGACAGTGATCCGGCTCCAACGACGATCGACAATTCATTTCCGAATCAAACCAATAGTACTCAGATAAGCTTTCTGTTCCGCACAGGTGACTATTCAAACGTCGTTGGTGATGAATTTGTCATATGGGACAACAGCCCCACGAACAACGCGGGGCAGTTCTTCAGCATGGTCACATTGGATGGCCTGATTGAAACGATCCCCCCGGCGGCCACGCCCGTTCCAACCAAAGTCACCCTCGCCCAAGCTCATCTCAAACGACTTGCGATAGCCGCGATTATTTACACAAATGGCAATGAAAAATTCTTTCCAGACGATGTCATTCGGTTGTACAGCAATGGAGATATCAAATCGCCTCGATCGTTTTGGAATCCGGGCGACAGCGATCCCTTGCCGACGGACATCACGAACTCCGTTCCGAATGGGGCGGAGAGCGCACAGGTCAGCTTCGAGTATTTGTTGGCAGGCCTGACAGAGGATGGCTTGCCGGGAGATACCATCGCATTTCGAGACAACTCACCCGACAACAATGCAGGCCTCGGTATCAACGTCGCGCGAGTCAATGGCGTTGTTGAGCTTGTCCTCTCTGGCACTGTGGGCGACGCTGACCAGAACGGCAGCATTGACCTCGCGGATTGGGCGAAGTTTCAGCGATGCTTTGGAGGATGGAGTGTTACGGTGGTTGATGACACCTGCCGGCTCGTAGATTTTAACAGGAACGGTTCCATCGACATTGGAGACTTCGAAGCGTTTACCGGCGTGATGCAAGGGCCTTGAATCGGCGCACCACACTTACACTTCGCTCAAGGTTGTGGCACGCGCAGCCGTCTCGGAATGATTCTCGATGAAAAAGCGACGGGCGCTAATTGTAATCGGAATCGTGGCGGGGGCAGTCGTCATTCCACCGTTGCTTGCACCAATTCTTGTAAGTTGGTCTGAGATCAATTGCCGTCATGAGTTCATCAACATCAAGACCGGGCAGGCCCGCTTTTCTCGCAGCCTGTGGTTTGTCCGGGTATCTGATCGCATCGAGGACACATGGTTGTCCGTCGCCTTGAACGGCGAGACGGTGGATGTCGCCGAGATCGAAGCTTGGCACGTGGCGAATACCTTCTCGCCAGGCATCGGACACTCACCGCATTACAGTTTCCACAGCGCCTTGAACCAGATTCACCAACTGGAAACCATCGAGTCCTTGCTCAACGAATCCCAAATCAAAACCACGCCTGAGCGAAGACGTAAGATTGCAGGAACGATCCTGACACTTTGGCAACAGTCCGGAAGCTATCGCGGGGCAAACGAGTACATCGATGGCCTGTTCGATGAAGGCGCCTCTCTTGAAGAAGAGAGTCTGAGCGCTCAGCGCCAAAACGAAGACAAGTAGCAGCGAGTGCCCCATATCTTTCAAGTTTGTGGCTGACCAAAAACCGACGAACGATTCGATTTCCAAATCCGTCCCCCACCCTTCCGCTTCGCTCAAGGATGGGGCACTGACCGGTGGGCCGCGAGTCGCGCAGTTTCGAGATTGCCACCCGGTCGAGGACGAACAATTGGCCGGAGGCACAAACTGCGGTGAACCACCCATCCCTTGCTGCAAGAATATGACACTGTCCGAATTGCCCCCGGAAACGTTTGCGATTTGCCCGGTATGCAATCGGGAAGACGACGATGTGCATTTCCATGACGAAGGTTTTGAAGGCGGAGCGAACAACGCTGCTGCGGTGCGGCCACCCTTGTCCGAACCGGCGAGCAGCCAATTCTTGCAGCCGACTACCCGGCGTGGCGCGTTCTCCGGCTTCTCGATGCAATTGACAACGAGACGGAAGTGACTGCGCAGTGGTCGGACAACGCCTTCGTAGCGATTCTCAAGACGCCAATTCCGTGGGTGGAACTCGGCTGTCGAGATTTTGTCTTCGAGCACATGCCCGAAGATGAGGACTTCCGGTGTTTGGAGTGGAAGGGTTATTCTCGGCTTGCTATTCTCAAAGCATCTCAGAAAGGAATCGAGCGCATCGCCCAAGTGCTGAAAGATCTCCCCGTAGCGCCGGGCAACAAGAACCACCGATGATACCGTGAGCGAATCGCATATTTTCTGTATCCGACGATGACGTACATGATCTGAAGCACAGGAAATCGCGCTAACCCGCCTGCCGTTCGGTCGACACGTCCTCCTCCGGGCAATAGCTGTTCGCCAACACAAGCCGCAAGCGTTCGCGGGCGCGGTGTAGTCTTGATGCGACCGTGCCTTCGGCGCAATCGAGAATGGTTGCGATCGCCCGATAGTCGTGCCCGCCGTCATACCTCAGCAGAAGCACCGCCCGGTCGTCGGGATCGAGTTTCGCCAATGCATCTTCGATATCGATCCGAACGTCGGCGCCCTGCGCGGGATCGGACGCATCGGTAGACTCGGGCCAAAGTGCATCGGGGTTGATCGAGCGACGTTGACGGCGAAGGTGTTGGAGTGCTTCTGTCACCGCGACCCGATGAAGCCACGTCGCAATCGCCGAACGGCCATCGAACTGATCGATTCGGGTGAAGGCTTTGATGAAGGTATCTTGAACGAGGTCAAGGGCGTGCTCCGGGTCACGGACCATGCGCAACAGAAGGCGATGGATCCGCTCGGACGTTTGCAGATAGAGCGCGTGCCTTGCCCGGTCGTCGCCGCGACGGCATCCTTCGAGGATTTCTGCTTCCGTCATTTCCTTGACTCCCATGGCGAAACATGCCATGTGGGCACAACGACTTCGTCGGTGTCAAGGATACCGCATTTGGCCGACATTCGACAGAACGGCTGTTTCTCAGATTGGAATCGCGTCATGCACTGGAAGAAAAAGACGTATCTCGTACACCGTTGGCTTGGGCTGATCATTAGCTTGCAACTGCTGGCCTGGAGCGTTGGCGGCTTGGTGTTCAGCGTTTTGGATATTGAGACGGTGCGCGGCAACAACGATCGGACGACGCCCGCGCCGGCGACCATCGATCCGAGTGCGGGGATTCTGAGCCCCGACGAAGCCATCGCCCTCGCGAAACAAACGCTTGGAGATGTTGAGGTCGTCGAACTTGTACTTCGTTCAAATGGCGATCAGCTTGTGTATGAAGTGTTGGGCTCGGATCGCGCACCGCTGGCTGTGGTCGATGCGAACGACAGCCGCGTTGTCACCGACATCGGAGCCGAGCGGGCAAACCGCATCGCAATCGCCGACTTTCGATTTCCGTCGAAGGTCGCGAGTGTCGATCTGATCCACGACGAAGCGCCTCTTGAATATCGTGGCAAACGCCTTCCCGCCTATCGCGTTATTCTGGATCACGAAAACGCACCGCACCTATATGTGTGTGCCGTCACCGGAGACGTACTCGCCCGGCGCAACGATGTTTGGCGCGTGTTCGATTTTTTCTGGATGCTGCACATCATGGACTACGGCGAGCGCGACGATTTCAATCACTGGTTGCTGACTGCAGCGAGCGCGTTGGCGGTAGCCACGTCGGCATCGGGGATTCTTTTGTGGGTTATCCGATTACGGCGCAACAAGCGCGGTATGAAGCAAGTAGCCCGCTAACGCGATCCAGACATATCGACCATCCGACTCACCGCCTGCCCGATTCAACGGCTGGCCGATACGGTTGTTGTTGGCTTGAACGTGTCCGAAAGCTTCTGCATTTGCACGTCGTAGTTCTTTTCCACCAAGCCACGCATCAGTGCGAACTCAAGTTCGTACACAGCGCGGATTTCTGGGGTTGGTGTACCGCGGCTACTGCCACCCATGCGCGCGTCGGTGAAGCGGTCCGCCAAGCCGCATGCAACAATCTGCCCTTTGCCAACCGCGACAACGCTGGCGACAACTTCGCCCGTCGGGGTAGACAACAGCGGGGTACCACCGGAAATCGCAAGCATCCCCGACCCACCGCACACGCGCACCTTGTCCTTCGCAACCAGGATTCCACCATGGACTGGTGTGTTTCCAAGAATCAAACCGAACTCGGACAACACTTGCTCGGAAACCGAATTCTTGTTGGTAGGCGAGTCCAGTACCAGAATACTACCACCGCGATTCAGAAACGCTCGAATCCTGCCCATCGTTTCGCCGCCAAACGCAACTTGCGGTCGGATTAAAACGATCGGATCTTCACGTTCCAACGCCTGGTCAAGATCGAAGGTAACCGTCGTATAGTAGCCAAGCCGCAACACCCATTGGTAGAAGATCTCATAGCTGTCCTGGTACCGTTTGGTAAATCCAAACAGCGGTAGTTCGTAGCTACTGGGCCACTCAACCGGTTTCTTCGGTTCCAACGATTTGTCTTTTGGCTTTTTGAAGAACTCAAACTCTCTCTTGATCGCGCTGGTCGTGCGTGTGATTGCTGATATGGGCTCTGCGGGTATAACGCTATGATCCATATCAAACACGATGGTCTGCACGGGCTTGTGGGGTTCCGGTGCGGCGTACGAATTTCCACTCATTGCCGCGCACGTCCACATTCCCAGCCAAGCCGCACCCGCGCCACACGCGATGACCGATGCGCTAAACGCCAAGTCAGGCCGCGTCCGCGCACTTGCCCACACCATCACACCGAGAAACCCGATGCACGCAACGAGCATCAACGGGTTCACCAAACCGAAGCTGTTCTTTCGGTTGAGCCACTCCACCGCACCCAACAACATTTCAGGCTTGCCCGGATAAAACGCGAGAAAGTTTGAATAAACCGTGCTGTCACCAAAGGCAACCACGCGACCTGCGCCGGCTGTCGTGCATACGGTTTGATTGAACGCACCGAACCGCGCGTACGTCAGGTCTTCAACGTGTGGATAAAAATTGCCTGCCGCGTAGTCGATTGGTAAAGACCACAGCCCCGTAGAACGAATCACCGGGCGAATCTTCCAACCGTCGGTCGCGATCGAGCACGACACGGCGAACCGATAGAAGGGCACATTCTGCATGATCGGATGCACGCCCAGTCGGGTCGGTATCACGAGATTGCGTTTGTTACCCCCAGGAATATGCACTTGCTCCCACTTCCGGGTCAGGTCGAACACGGAATTGTATCGAAAAGCGATATCGAATCTTCGCGTCACAGGATTCAGTGCCACGCTGGAACCGAATACGTTCGTGTGCTCACCCAGCGCAAACAGACCGCCACCGCGACGCACAAAATCTTCTATTGCGACCAACTCCTCATCAGAATACAGATCGGTCGGCGTTTTTAAGATGAGCACGTCGTACTTGGCCAGCCGGTCGGCTGTCAGCTTGCCATCCATGTTTACGTCGAGGGAATAGTAGTGCTTTAGATACTCGGCCATGCAATAGTAGTTATAACCCGATTCATGGCCGTACCAGTCTGTTGTATACGGATTGTCCGTTCGCTCCCATCGACTGTGTGCTTCGTCGAGCAGAACGCGGCCTTCCTTTTTGGTACCCGGGTCCCAGAAGTTGACGGCGACCGCCGCGCAGAAACATGCGAGTGTGCCTGCAATCAGAGCTGTTCTTCGATCACTGCGACTCCCCAGCGCAGTTGAGTCCGGAGTCGCGTTTGGAGTCCAGTCCGGTGCATCTGCCGGCCATGGTATGAATCGGGCCAACACGAGAATCAGCGGAAGCAGTGAAACTACCGTCATCCACGGTGTCCAGAACAGCTCAACATGAACCACGTCCTCTTCGTGCTTGACGGATAACATCCAGGTGACAAACAACGGGATCATGACGAACAAACGAACGATTGCGTAAGCACCCATCGTTGCCGTCAATTTGCACACGGAAGCAAGAAAAGAGCGACGTGTGCGCGACAACCAAGCCACGAACAGCCCCGCCAGCCAGATTTGCACCATTGGGAAAATGGCGACGTGCTCCCATTGCAGCGGAAACTCATGCACGGAGCGCATCATGCGGACACCGAGGCGACCCCCGCTGTAGCTGACATCGGCGCCAAGCCAGGAAAGCAGTTGGTACAGAATCGCTCCTACGAATGGAACGTCCGGGTTACGCGCGGTCCATCCCATGGTCGCCCAATAGGTGGCGCTTTGAAGTAATAGTACCGATCCTACGAACAGCGTGGCGATCCCTGCGGAACGCAGCGTGAGCGAACGTCCAGACATCGCGACTAAACACACACCGCATAAGAGCGTAAGCGGTCCAAGTCGATATGCCGGTAGCGCGAGCAGCAGAATCACGACAAGAGGCAACACCGTCCACAACAGTTTCCTGGACGTGCGCATCTGCGCTACATACTGGCGAAACCCGACCACACCGCAAACCACTGCCAGCGCCACGAGAAACCACTGGCGAGCCGGCACCTCCTTGACGTGCTGGTGGAACGCGAACACCCAACTCAACGAAGCTAATATGACAGCTGCCCAGCGAATCATGTTGCACCCTGCTTTATAAGATTAGTGACCAGCCAATTGAAGAATTGAACATTGGGCATCACAGCCCCATCCTCGGTCTCAAAATTCCGGCAGAACAGCATCTTCGTATCACCGATGACGATCAGTTGCCCCGCCCCCACGCGCCGGCGAACGATCGTCGGGTCAACCTTCTTGGTCGCCGGGTTGAATCGTAGGGTCGCGATGGTATCCGCCTGTGGTCCGTACTCGGGATCGCTCATCACCGGCCAAACCTCCCAATAGTTTGGCATGATGGTCGTATTCGGGATCGGATTGGTCGCTCGACCCTGGGGCCTGTTCGCGATATCCAAACCGTACTTGCTGAGCAATGACTCCGAACCGGCTTTCTCTTCCCAACCGGTGCAAAGCAGAACCGTTCCTCCCTGGTTCATGAATTGATCGAGTGAGTCAAGTTCGCTATTGGAGTAAGATTTTGACGGCGCAATGGTCACAAAGATTTTACTGGCGAGCAATTGGGCTTCGTCAAAATCCTTCGCACCCAGCGAGAAGTACCCCTCGCGCATCAGGTTCAGGTAGATACCACTGATCGCGTCGTCGCGCCATGCCTCCATCGAATGAAGGCCAACGTGCGACAGATCCACCAAGGCAACGTCACCGGTCAATGGCTGCGGCGTTGATTTTGAATCAAGCCATCGCCTAGCCCCTACACCTGAAACAATCATAACGGCGCAAGCAACGGGAACGATGTTGCGATTGCGGCTTGCCGTGCGAACGACAATGACAGCCACCCCGCCCAACAGCAACATACCAAGTACATCGCGCCATCGCGAAACCGTGGCTTGACCCGTGCTTCCCAACCAGTCGAACACGCGCGACGTGAATCGCCACGTCTGCGTTTGGATCGCGTTGACAAAACCCGACGTATCACCCACAACGATGACGCGCCCCTTGCCCACATTCTGAGCCGCGACCAGAACCATATCACCAAGCCGCTCGTCTTTATCGAGCAACCCGTTGTCCATGTAGCCCAAACGGGGATCGCGAACATGCTTCCCCTTGTCGGCATACCCGTACCTACCCACGATCAGCGGTGTGGCTGGGTAGGATATATCCAGAGACGCTCCCACCACGCAACCGGATTCGTTGGTTTCGTCGCGCAGGTGAACCGTGGTTTGGTGCGACCAATATTGCAGGGAATGTAGCCAGCCACCTATGAAGTAGTATGCGGAGTCAAAATTGAAACGAATGTTGGTTTTCTGAATCGCTTCATCGAGAACTTTGTCGCCGCCAGGTTCGTCGCTTTTTCGCCAGGTGTGATCACCCAGCATCAACAGCGAACCGCCCGCCTCCACGAACCGGTCGATCCGGGCAATGGTATCGACCGACAGCGAATCCTTGGGATTGGCGATGAACAGCAAGTCGCGGTCGGCCAGCGTCGCCTCGTCGAGGGTCGGTACGATGTCACCCTCCCAACCCATGCAGTTGAGCATCGTTGGGAGGTTGCCGAACATGCCCGCGCTTCGCGAACCGTAGCGCTGCTTGTTGGGCGTCATCCAGTTGTGAAAGCCTTCTTTGTAAAGTGCGTAGCGAAGCTGCCCCCCTGTGCCCTTGCCTGTCCGCTTCTCGCCTGGAGCATTCACAAAGAGAACCACACCAAGAACCAGCATCGGGATCACCAACAGCGCGAGTCCGCGTCTGCCTGACGGCGCGGCTGGATCGAGTGCAAAAGAGCGTGCCGAGTCGGCTTCGTCTCGCTGCCAAGTTACGCGAGACGCACCCGAAAGGAAGATGGCCACGGGTATACCAAGCACCACTGCCAACACCGCAGGCATGTACTCCGGATAAATCGCGTGCCACACCTTCTGCTGCCAAGTCACCGCTACGGCCAATGGCTCGGGCTGGGTCTTGGAGAAAATGATCAGGTACGCGACATACACAATCACGATGCCAACCGCGGACACTCCGCACCAGACTCCCAGTTTGTGCTGGGGAACCGAAACGAACCCAACGATGATGATCACCAACGCAAACGCAACCAACCCGGTTCCGCTGAATGTCGGCCCCATGGTACGAAGACCCGATCCTGTTACCGCGTCGGAGATACCCTGTCCGATGTACCAACTCGTCAAACTGTTGCCGAACAAATACTGCAACGTCGCGAACACCAATGTACCAACCGCAAGGATGGCGAATGGCGAGGATCGCCCTACCCCGCCTCGAAACTCGGACTTCCCGTGAAACTCAGATCTCGCACCAGACATCGTGTGCAAACCCCAGAACCAAAGCGCCACACCAAACAGGCGAATGGTCCAATGGCTGGGCACCATCAAAATGCCCGCGATGCACAGGATCACGCCGATCATCGATGTTGATTGATGCGCGTCGGCTGGCGCGATGGCAGGGCGCCTGACAAGAAGGGCTGACATCAATAGCAACACAACGGCAGCGGCTGCATTGAACTCGTGGGCGAACATACCCATCGCTTCCGCCGCGAAGGCCACGCCAAACCACGCCAAAATGACACTCCAGAAAATCAACGCAAGCTCCTTCGCGCGGGGTTCGGGCAACTGCCGACAAACCCGGCGCACTCGAGGCGATCAGTTGGTAGATGGCTTGCCCGCTGCTGCGGTCAAGCGTTGCTTTTGCTGTTGGAAGTATTGCGCGTGTTGTGGCGCAACTTTGATGAGTTCGTCATACTTGACGGATGCGTCCTTCGTTCGCCCCAGCTTTTCGTAGATTTGAGCCAGGATCTGTAGGTACGCAAACGTGTTGGGGGTCGCTGCGTTGGCCTCTTCGGCAAACTTGAGCGCTTCGGGAAGGTTTCGATTCAAATCGTGATAGAGCTTTGCCAACTGAAACTTCGCCGTCGACGCAGCCGGTCCACCCGACTGAACCTGCTGCTGGTATCCGTCGATGGCTTTCGTGTAGGCCGAGTCTGCAACGGAGGTATTGTTGCGCGATTTCTCGACATCGCCAATGTGCGTGTAGCAACAATAGTACTGCGGATTTTGCTTGAGCACTGCCCGGTACGCAGCGATGGCTTCGTCATGGCGACCCATCGCCCGAAGCGAATCGCCCATCGAATGCCGGGCCTGCAACCGCGTTGGATCTTCCTGCAGTGCTAGCTGATATGCCTTGACCGCTTCCGCATGATTCCCGGTTCGGGCGAAATCGTTGCCTCGCTTGGTGTTGGGACCGCCCTGATCGTGCGCGTGTTGCCCCGCAGCAGGTTGCTGCCGACCAGCCGCCCCCCGACCGGCTTGCGGTAAACTGCCCAGCCCACCCTGACTTTTCCCAAAGTTGGCCAAGCGCTGCATCTGCTCCCGCGTCCTACCCGGTTGAGACGGCCGAGTTGGAGCACCCTGCGGTCCTGCGGGCACCTTGCGATCGGATTCTTTGAATCGCGAAAATGCCTGATCGAGCGTGAACTTGTAGAGGCCGGAGAACTCCGGGTCCTCGAACATCTGCCCGTCGGCGACCGCAAGTACGACCAGCATCGCCGTCCCGATAAGGCACGCGCCAATCGTGGTCGCGATGTTCGGTCTCTTGGATGCGGAAGAGGAATTGCCCGACGAATCGGACACCGATAAATGTGAAGGATTTTTGCCAGCCATGGTTATTACCTTTCTTCACTGTGACATAGTCCATCACAGCCCCGGTTCTGACGACCAGACCCCAAAAGATGTGTAACCGATCGGTAATCAGAACACGCATTGTAAACGGCAGCGCGAGCACGCGAAACCGCTTCCCACGGTGCAACAGGAATTGCAAACGAAAAAAGGCGGCTGAGTGGGCTTTGAAACCCACCCAGCCGCCATCGAAGAGCGATTGGAACACACTTGTCTGACTAGCCGAACCTTACTGCGGTCCTTCAATCACCCGCAGGTCCGTGATCACAAACGTACCGTTGCTCGGATTTTGAGCCGTCAAATCGACGACCCGCAGTGGATCGTCAGTGCATTTGTCGTGCGTGATCCGGATCTGGTCGCAGAGCACCGGAGCCTGCCCGGGAATCTGGCTTTGGAACTGGATCTGGTAAGTGATGTCGAAGAAGCTGTCGACCGCGAGCGGACCCGGACCATCTCCGACACTGATAGACACGCCATCGCAGCCGCTCGACCCAAGATTCGAAATCACCAGTGCTTCGCCCGGTGCGGGGTTCGGGAATGCACCGGTCGAAACGACAACCCCACCCAGCCGCAACTCGACCTGCAACGGGGCACATGACAAATCGGCGACGCTGATCGTCTGCTGATTCGGTGCTGTGGCATCGATGCGGTAAGTGATGTCGAAGAAGCTATCAACCTGGAACGACGCACCGGGCAACTCGGGACCGAAATCGATCGTGTAAGTAATGTCGAAGAAACTGTCGACGATGAAGTCGGTGTTCGATCGGACTCCATCCAATCCGCTGGAACCAAGGTTTGAAACCACCAAGGCGCCACCGGTGTCGGTTAGGGTTCCCTGACCAAGCGGGGTGTGCGTCACACCAAAGACCGTCACGACAGGTGGCAGCGGGCAGCCAGTCGGGCTGCTTGCGGGACAGAAGGTCGTACTCTGTGGGAAGGTCGTAAAGTCGCAACTGAGGGGAGTCGCACCTGCACACACCGTCGCGAAGTCCGCCGGGCATGTCGTAACCACAGCACCGCAAAGGGTCACATCACACGGACACGACGTGAACGAGATCGGACACGATGTTGAGAATACCGGTGCGAACGTGTAGTCGCAAATTCCCGTGGCACCTGCACAGACCGTCAAACCGTTGTCCTCGCAAGTCGTCGGGATCGCTGTCGGACACTGCGTAATGAACGGCTCGCAAATCGTATTGGCACCCGCGACGTCAGCACACACGGTCACTGTCAACGGGCAAACCGTTTCCTGGATCGCACAGAACGTCTGTGAGGCCTCGCAGATCGTGAACTCGCACAGCGTCGGCTGGCTCGGACATTCGGTCGGTGACGCCGGGCAGGTTGTCAACACGGCTGCACATGTTGTCGGGTCGCACGGGCAGACCGTGGCCTCGTATGGACATTGCGTCGTAGCAATGGGGCACGAAGTGAACTGGCCCGGACAACTGGTGAGCTGCGATGTTGCACATTGCGTGGGTGTGGCTTCACACTCGGTCACGACAATGGGACAACTCGTCGGTGACGTGGGCACGATGGTTGGATCGGGCGGACAGAACCCGCCGATGCCCGGACAGGTCGTCGCCAACGTCGGACAGAAGGTGTTGCTTGTCTGGCACTCAGTGAACTCGCAGACGGTCGGCTCGAACGGACACGAAGTCAGGAAACTTGGGCAGACCGTATCTGTTATCGGACACGACGTTGGATCGCACGGGCACACGGTCGGTGTACGCGGGCATCTCGTTTCCGTCTGCGGGCACTGGGTTTGAATCACCGGGCAAACAGTCGGCGAGGTGGTGCAAACGGTCATCACGTCCTCACACAACGTCGGCTGAATGGGACAGACCGTTCCCAGTGGGCAAATCGTCGCAGCGCCACCCGTTTGACATTCGGTCGGAGTCGCGGGGCAGAACGTTGGCGAGTCCGGACAGAACGTTTGAATGTCCGGGCAAATCGTGAAGCTGCACAGCGTCGGAGCCTGCGGACAAATTGACGGCGCATCCGAACAGAGTGTTTCCTGAAGCGGACACTGCGTCGGCTCAGCCGGGCAGAACGTGAACTGACTTGGGCAGTTCGTCACCATGACGGGGCATTCCGTGACAACTTCCGGGCACTCCGTAGCAACCGCAGAGCACTGCGTCGGGATCAACGGGAACACCGTCGGATCAGGACATCCTGCCGCTTGATCGGATGGGCAGAACGTCAGATTCTGCGGGCACACCGTGAATTCGCATAGCGTCGGCGTACCGTCCGAACAGATCGTCTGCGTGAACGGACACTCCGTCACGATCGTTGGGCAGGTGGTGATGTCGCATGGGCACTCGGTCACCGTCCGCGGGCATGCAGTAAAGAGCTGCGGACAAACCGTGTCCTGCATTGGGCACACTGTGACGGTGGCCGCACAGGCCGTAATCGGCGTGACGCACTCCGTGGGCGTTAGCGGGCACACGGTATCGACCGGGCACGACGTCGGCTGATCCTGCGTGCAGATCGTCGGCACGACCGGGCAAACCGTCACCACATCCGTCGTACAGAACGTCGGGTTGGTCGGGAAAATTGTGAAGTCGCAATTCGGCGGTGACTGCGGACAGAGCGTCGCCTCCTGCGGGCAAACCGTGGTCCCCTGCACGCCGCACTGTGTTGGGTCGCACGGGCATGTCGTCACCACTGCTGGGCAGAACGTTTCGTTCACCGGGCAATTCGTGAATGTACCCGCACCCACCGGACAGAGTGTGAACTCGCACATGGTCAGGTCGGCGGGACACTCCGTAATCACGGTCGGACAATTCGTCGGACTGACCGGGAACACTGTCGGCTCGGGATCCTGACAGACGCCCGGAATGACCGGACACGTCGTCGGCGTTGTCGGGCAGAACGTGTTTGAAGGCGCACAGATGGTGAACTCGCAGAACGTCGCAATCGACGGACACTGCGTTTGGAAGTCCGGGCAGAACGTATCGTTCTGCGGGCACGTCGTGGGTTCTGCTGGACATACCGTGACCGACCCCGGACAGAACGTCAGATCCTGCGGGCATTCCGTGAACTGGCAGACCGTTGGGAACTGCGGACAATTCGTGAACTCGCACTGGGTCGGACTCGTCGGGCAGTTCGTCACGTCCGACGGGCATTGGGTGAACTCGCAGACCGTCGCCAACCCTGCTGCATCGCAGAACGTAGGCTCTGCCGGGCAAAGTGTCGGCTGGGCTGGGCAGAAGGTCACAACATCAGGGCAAACGGTGAACTGGCACACAGTCAACGCGGTGGCACAGTTGGTCACATCGCTTGGACACTGCGTTTGATCAACCGGGCATACCGTCACCTCGGTCGGGCAGGTCGTAAACGTCTTGGGACACTCAGTGACGACGGCTGGACACGTTGTCGCTTCCTGCGGGCACTCCGTCGCAATGGTCGAACACATCGTCGGTCCAATCGGGAACACCGTTGGATCGGGACAGTTGCCCGCAGCGTCGATCGGGCAGACGGTCACGATGGTCGGACACTGTGTGTGCTCGCAAATTGTCAACTGCTGCGGACACGTCGTATCAAACGATGGACACTGCGTCGCCATCGCCGGGCAACTCGTCAACTCCTTCGGACACTGCGTGATCTCTTTCGGGCAAGCCGTGTCGAGAATCGGACAGACCGTATCCTGAACCGGACAGGTGGTTACCGTGCCATCGGGGCAGGTGGTCACCTGGCTGGCACACTGCGTCGGTGTCGCCGGGCAAACCGTGACGGTGCCGGGGCAAACCGTGGGCAACGTTGTCTGACAAATCGTGGGAGTCTGCGGACAGGTCGTCACCACCTGCGGGCACGTCGTCGGACTCGTTGGGAAAATCGTGACTTCGCACGCTCCCGGAACCTGCGGACAAAGGGTTGCCTCAGTTGGGCAGTTCGTCAGGTCGGTTGGGCACCGCGTGATGTCACATGGGCAGTTCGTCGGGCTCACCGGGCAGAACGTATTTTCCACCGGGCACTGCGTGAAGTCTCCCGTGCCTGCCGGGCAGACCGTCACCTCACAAATCGTCAGGATTGAGTGCGATGGGCATTCCGTCGGGAGGACCGGGCACGAAGTCGCAACGACCGGGAACTGGGTCGGATCCGGCGGCGGCGGGCAATTGATCCCGTCAGCCGGGCAGAACGTCGGAACGTCCGGGCAGAATGTGAACTGGCAAATGGTCGGATCGAGCGGACAGGTCGTCTGGAAGTCGGGACAGAAGGTGTCATTCACCGGGCAGGTCGTTGTTTCCTGCGGGCACACGGTGAAATCCTTCGGGCACGCGGTGACGACATTCGGACACACTGTGTCCTGGCAAACCGTCGGGAAGATCGGGCAGTTGGTCGGCTCACAAACAGTCACATCCAACGGACACTGCGTTGCCACCTGCGGGAAAACCGTCGGATCGCATGTGGGTAAATTGGTGGGGCAGAGTGTTGGCTGAGATGGGCACTGCGTGGGCTGATCGGGGCAGAACGTTGGACTACTCGGACAAACGGTAAACTCACAAAGAGTCGCCGCTTGCGGACAGTTTGTTGTGTCCTGCGGGCAGGCTGTCGGTTGAGTCGGACAGCGCGTGGGGTCGCACGGACAAACGGAGAATTCAATCGGACACTCTGTCGGTGTCATCGGAAAAATGGTTGGTGCGTCGCAAGGATTCGGATCGCAAGTGGTCCCATTACCAAGATAGACACCGGAAAATGGTGGATTGATGCAATCGTCCTCTGGAACGACGGCGCAGGTGACGCCGTCGCGGCAACATGCACCTTCGGCAACCATGCTGAAATCGATCTGGAGCTGTGCAAATGCTCGCAGATCAGTGACGCCATCGCCATCGGGATCACCTGGTTCGCAACCAGGAATGTGCGCCACACCCGGACCGGCCATGCACAATTCAAAAATGCCGAGATCCGTGATGTCGCGATCGCCATCCCCGTCATAGTCAAACGGCAACTGCGCATGCGCAACGCCACTCGCCAAGGTCATGGCAAGTAGCGCAACCCCAAACGCGAGCATTCGACTTCGCGATATACTGGACGTTTTTCGCCTAAGTTTGGTCTTGAAACCTCGAAGGCAAGAGCAGCCCGCCTGCGAACTTCCTGGATTCGTGGACGCATCGCTTGGATGTGTAGATGCAACGATAGCGCACTTACGTTTGATCCCCGTGTCGCCGTTCATGGCCCGGACTCCACTCTGAATGAATTGTGTTGTGGATGAAAGCGACCAGCCTTGGTCTAACTTTGACGACCTTTGGACCCGATGTCAACATATTTTAGTTCCAAAAACCGAATGGATTTATGAGAAAGCCTACCGCGTGTGTTGCGTACGACGGCACACCGCAGCACAACAAGGGTGCTCCGTGCAGTTTCACTTGAACGCAAATTAGGACGGCGGTAGAACGCAAGTCCAGGATCGCAGAAACCCGGCGCGATAATTCACGGACCCACTCTCTACGACACCATAGACATGAATTTGAAAAGTTTGACAGCAGTGACGTTTTTTATTTAGAAATGTCGCGGGTGGGCCCGAGCGATGATTCAAAATTAAATTGATGCCATTGAGGAAATGGGCATCCTTGAAGATTCCTGACCCATGATCACCGCCCCCTAAACCGTCGAAAAAGGAACACGATGAACGACTCATATGCAAAACTGCTGGAACGCATCATCCAGATTGGACGCCTCCAAGCCGTCGATGCGTTGCTTGAATGGGATCAGGACACCTACATGCCTCCAAAGGGCATCGACGCCCGAGCCGAAATGTGCGCGCAAATGGCCGTGATGAAGCACGACTTACAAGCCGCCGACGCGATGGGCGATTTGATCGCAAGCACGGCAGAGTCGGGAGACCCGGTTCGTGATACGAATATCCGAGAAGCAAGACGCAACCACGCACGGGCAAGCCGCGTACCCGTCGATCTTGTCGAAAACATAAGCCGCGTGTCATCCCTTGCCCGAAGCGCATGGGCCACCGCCCGCAAAGACGACAACTTCGCAGCATTCGCCCCCCACCTGACCGAATTGCTGAAATTGAAGCGATCGCAAGCCGAGGCCATCGGATTCGAAGGCGAAGCGTATGACGCCTTGATGGATGAATTCGAGCCTGGGGCAGTCACCGCCGACATCGTGCCCCTGTTCCGCGACCTCCGCGAACAACTCGTCCCGCTCGTCAGCGCCATCGGTGAGGTGTCTGATCGCATCGATGACAGCGTCTTGCGGCGACACTATCCAGCCAACGTACAAGAACAATTATGCAAACGCCTCGGTGCGGCGATCTGTTTTGATTTCGATGCCGGAAGGCTCGACCGCACCGTTCACCCCTTCTGCATGAGCATGGGGCCCCGCGATGTTCGCGTCACCACGCGTTACGACGAACGATTCTTCTCGACGGCGATCTTCGGAATGATGCACGAAGTCGGGCACGGTCTCTACGAACAGGGTCTCGACCCAGCCCACCAATTCACACCGATGGGGACAGCCACGTCGCTCGGTATGCACGAATCGCAGTCGCGCCTGTGGGAGAACATGGTAGGAAGATCGAAACCATTTTGGCAATTTCAATACGCCGGTGTACAGGAAATGTTTCCCGACGCGCTGGGCAACGTACCACTCGAAACATTCTGGAAAGCGATCAACAAAGTATCCCCTTCACTCATCCGAGTAGAAGCCGACGAAGTCACCTACAATCTACATATCATCATGCGGTTTGAATTGGAGCGGGCGTTGATTTCGGGAGCGCTCTCAGTGGAAGACCTGCCCAGCGCGTGGGCTGCAAAATCAAAAGAGTTCCTCGGGGTAACCCCACCCGACGACGCAAGCGGCTGCCTTCAGGATATACATTGGTCACTGGGTGGATTTGGCTACTTCCCAACATACACCCTGGGAAATCTCTACGCGGCACAATTATTTGAAAAAGCCAACACCGATCTCGACAACCTCGAAGCCCAATTCGCACGCGGCGAAATACAACCCCTGCGCGAGTGGCTAAGAGAACACATCCACCAACACGGAATGCGCTTCCGCGCCGGTGAACTATGCGAGCGCGTCACAGGCAAAGCCCTCTCCCCCGCCCCATTCATGCGGTACCTCAACGGGAAGTACAAACCGCTCTATGACTTGGATTGATTGGAGACCTGCATTGCCCGGTGGCCTCCGCCATATTGGGCCTACGAAACCGTGGTTATTCGGCCTGTGCTGGAAATTGGAACGTGCGGCTCCGATCTATTCTCTGGAAAAACGTATTACTCTTCTCGCACTCTTACTAATTGGTTCTCCTCCGAAAAAGTTGTTGATGTAAGTGCTTGAGTGATAATGGACACCGGTTTTCCCGGTGCTAGACAAGCGTTTGTTAACGACGGTTGTTCGGCTGAAAGGAGAAACCGGTGTCTGGACGGAGTATAGTGGCTTACTTCCCTTGGGTGAAGGGCGTCAGATTGCGACGCTGGATACGTTCTTTGAAGCGATGCCTGTCGCGGCCCGCGAACGAATTGAAGCTGTGGCGATCGA
>JAADIU010000061.1 GCA_013151185.1 Planctomycetota bacterium | reverse complement strand
CGGAACCCTGGCGTTCTCGATCAGCGGCTTGCAGAACGGTGCGCCCGATGGCCTCGCACTGGTAGATGACAGCGGTACGACAATTCAGTTTCTGAGTTACGAAGGTTCGTTCTCTGCGACCAACGGTCCTGCGGACGGTCTTACATCGACGAGCATTGGCGTCAGTGAAACCGGCTCGACACCCGCCGGTCACTCAGTGCAACTTTCAGGATCAAGCGGGTGCGGGTACGACGATTTCACATGGCAATCGCCCGCGTCAGACACCTATGGCGGCTTGAACACAAGCCAGTCGTTCTCATCAAGTTGCCCTTGATTCACGCAGTCCGTTCGCGAGTATCAAAGATATACTGGAAAGAAAAATATACCATACACAATCAGGAGGCCTGGTCATGACTCGTAACCACTCTCGAAGGAATTCATTCATCGCAGTAGTGTTTGTATCTTTGCTGTTGCTACCTGTTGAGGCAGCGATGGCATTCCCATCCTGGATCGGTGTGTATGGTGCATTTGAAAGGCATACTGATAGTCAGAATCCTGGCGAATATACGATTCTTATGAATCAGAGCTATGTTGGCCTGCATGCCGAAGTCGGAATTCGCGTGGATGCCGGGAGCTGGCAGACTTTTCAGCTGTCCTACGCTGGCGACACGGGTGGGAATTCCAAGTGGACCCATACACCCAGCCAAGCCTACCCGTCCGGGAGTACCGTTGAGTACTATTTTCACGGTTACGACGATTGGGGCGGAAACATCTACGACAACAGCAGCGGATCAAATTATTCGTTCACCGCAGCACTGGTGCCGTCGTCCCGAGCCGGTATGGGATCGATCCTTTTTACCGGTGGTGTGACGTTTCGCGTCTGGGCACCCAACGCAACGAGCGTCAGTGTTGCCGGTTCGTTCAATAGTTGGAGTACAACCGCCACTCCGCTGGCTTCGGAATCTGGTGGCAACTGGTCGGTGGACTTGGGGGCGGCATCTGTCGGCGATCAGTATCAATTCATAATCAATGGTACTTTGTGGCGAATTGATCCGTGGGCGCGGCAGGTCACCAATTCGATTGGCAACGGTATCATCACCGACGATTCCTACACGTTCAGTTCCTTTACCGCACCGGCATGGAACGAAATGATCGTGTACGAAATGCATGTGGGCACGTTCAACGACACCCCTGGTGGTACTCCGGGAACTTGGCAAAGTGCTACGGCGCGGTTGGGGCACCTTGAGGACATGGGGGTCAATGTGGTCTTGGTGATGCCTGTGAGCGAGTTCGCGGGTGATTTTTCCTGGGGGTACAACCCCGCCCATCTTTTTGCGCCTGAGAGCATTTACGGCTCACCAACCGACATGCGCGATTTTGTGGAGGCGTGCCACGCGCGGGATATCGCGGTATTGATCGATGTTGTTTACAACCACTTCGGCCCGAGCGACCTTGATCTGTGGCAGTTTGATGGGTGGTCATCGAACGGGATGGGCGGAATCTACTTCTTCCAGGATTGGCGTGCTCCTACGCCTTGGGGTGATACGCGACCTGACTACGGACGGGGCGAAGTGCGCACCTTCATTCGTGACAACGCCATGAGTTGGCTGACCGACTTCAATGCCGACGGACTGCGCTGGGACTCAACGGTCAACATCCGAACGCAAAACAACGGTGGCGGTGGCAATATTGCTGAGGGCTGGTCGCTGATGCAGTGGGTCAACAATGAGATCGACGCTGCGTTCCCAGGCAAGCTATCGATGGCCGAAGACTTGCAGAACAATGAGTGGATGAGTAAGACGACCGGCGCGGGAGGTGCGGGATTCGATACGCAATGGGATGCGGACTTTGTTCATCCGATACGCGCGGCGATCATAGAAGGAAACGACAGCTTGCGAGACATGTTTGCGGTGCGCGATGCGATCGCCAATTCTTATAACGGCGACCATGTTCAACGTGTTGTTTACACGGAAAGTCATGATGAGGTCGCCAACGGAAAGGCCCGCGTCCCTGAGGAGATTTGGCCGGGCAACGCTACCAGTTGGGCGTCCAAGAAGCGATCCACGCTGGGGGCTGCAATTACGTTCACCAGCCCAGGCATCCCGATGATGTTTCAAGGTCAGGAGTTCTTGGAAGATGGCTATTTCCAGGACACCGACCCACTTGACTGGAGCAAGGCAACGACCTTCAGCGGGATCGTTGACCTGTACGATGACTTGATCGCGCTTCGCCGTGACTTCGCTGGTAACTCGACGGGCCTGTCAGCCAACAATGTCAACGTCCATCACGTCAACAACACGAACAAAGTGATCGCCTACCATCGATGGGACCAAGGCGGCACAGGTGATGATGTGGTCATCGTTGCGAACTTTTCCGCGACCGGTTTTGCAAACTACAACCTCGGATTCCCGAGCGGGGGGACGTGGCGCGTTCGTTTTAACAGTGACGCCAGCATGTACGATTCGTCCTTTGGTAATTGGAGTTCCAATGACGTAACAGCCAATTGGGGCGCGAAAGACGGGATGAATTACAACGCCAGCGTCGGAATCGGACCGTACACCGTCATCATTCTGTCTCAAGATTGAGGGAGGCATCGCGTTTTGACGTCGCAAGTCCTTGCAAGAAAAGAACTCGGCGAAATGAAGTTCTTCTTTGACGACAGCGCGGGGCAGTGCAAGGGAGTCTTTGAGTGACGCCCCGATGTCCGAATAGCTTGGTATGACACCGCTGGTTGGTTCGTCAGACGCAGGCGCGGACATCGGGAGCATCTTTCTTATATCAACTTCAGGGGCACCGATTGCTCTTTTGGGCATCAGGAACTTCTCATCATGCCGCCCAAAAAGGTGCCCATCGAAATCGGAATGCTCCTCGCTTGTATTGACGACGCATACAACAAGACTGGCTGGCACGGACCGACACTCCGTGGGGCTATTCGGCGCGTCGACGCGCGGGAAGCGGGGTGGGCGACCATCCACGAGTGGTCATTGTATCGCGGAAATCGTTCTACACTGCGCCTATTGGAAATATGCGGGGCATCGCCGACTTACCGGTGGCAAACGCGGCGGTTTTGCGCTCAAGGGAAGCAATTGGTTCGTCACTCCCGGCAAGTTGAAAGATCACGAATGGAAAGAGATCGTTCGGCTCGTCGATGAAATGCATGCGCAGATGCGGGCGACTGTTGCCTTGTTGACGCCCAAGCAACTCGCTGAGATTCCGACAGGAGCCAAGGTCGCTAATTTGAAGATGGTTTATGGACTCGCCGCGCACGACGCCTATCACGCAGGACAAATCCGAACGATTCGCGGGCTGTTCAAACGAAGGGCCACACAGCGATAGCTTGTACTCGGCTATTTTCGTATGCACTCGGCGATCTAGACTGTCGTGCGAGCAAGACCAACGGACGCGGTGTTCGGAATGTCAGGCTTGGGCGTTGTCCGAGGCTGGGCGGGGCGGCTTTCCAGAAAGCCTGAAGGAGCGTGCGGAGGTACTCGCCTCGGGGCAAGCGGTCGGGCACATCACCCACAAGAGACAAACGGGGCTAGGAGGAGGATCCGTCTGGTCACGACGCCGGAGAAGATCACAGTTGCACGTGCTTGGGCCGCCGGCCGTGCCGACTCCCGGCAACGTCATCGATTACATCGGACGCTTGGATCCGACCACGGCTCTGGGTTATTGTTACGACGACGTGCCTTTTTGATTCACTTATCAGCCGTTTTGAGCGCCCACATTCATCCACATCAATTCGATTTTCCGGCAAGAGACTGAATCGGAATTTCAATAAGCTACTCGCGCGGCATGATTCAGATTGCGCTAAATGGGCCGTCACTTTGTGAGAAGATTGGCATGTTCGCAACGATTGCTGTAGATTCAATTCTGGCGTGCTGGCGGAGCAAGACGATTCCGAGAGCCAGCTTGGTTGTCGGGGTCTGCGAGAGTAGAGACAATGCCTGATGGGCGAACTTGGTCGTGCATGCACTTTGCCGAGGCCGTGTTTCCCGATTAGCCTTTTCTCAATATGTGCAACTCGAGCGCTTGCGCGGTCGGCGGGCTGTGTTCTTGTGCAACTTATTGGTTGGTCGGTGGCCCAGTTCCTCCTCGAATGGGTTGCAGTGAATGCGTGATTCTTGGAATCGCCTTGGTCTTTTTTATGTTGAATAGTTTCCGTGAAGGATAATTCTCTAAAGCTATTAACCGCTGGGCTTTGTTGCCAGCGAGCGTGGTGATCCTGCCATATGATTCAACACGTCTCTAACCAACAGTGAAGGATGGTATAATGGATTTGCGTTGCATGAATCGATCACGAAACTTTGCGATGGCGTTAATCTCCAGTTTCGCCCTGTTGCATCCTGCTGGAGGATTTGCCCAAGTTGTTGCAATCGGATCTCAGGAAGCCGCCCTTGTGGTAAGTGATCTGATCAAGACTCAACCAGGAATCAGAACACTTCAAGCAGTCTACACGATTGATAATCGATCAGTTGTTGCGGGCGTTGAGAAAACGTACCAGCAAGTTGGCAAGGTCTATTATCAAGAAGGGATGCTGTGCATCATCCAGGAGTACGTCCCAGGTGTTCCCGAAAAGCAGGTACTTTATGTTGGCGGAGAGTGCTACCGCTACTTTCCCTTGGCCCACTATGGCCATCGAGTGTTAAGCAAGAGCATGGTGAACAATCGTACCGATTTCGGAAAATACTGGTGGCCAATGTTGACGTTTCTTGAAGGCGTCGAAATACCGCGTGCCGCTCTCAAGGATAGTTCAATGCAGAGCGGGCCGGCTACTATACTGTTCAAGGGAGACCAAGGCCGTGAGTTGCAAGCAAGGCCTAAGAACTCGCTGCTGGAATATTGGGGACCAAGCACCGACGCGATCTTCACGACGGATGTTGTTACAGGCCGCCTCCGGAAAATCGAGAGGACGCATTATCGCTTTTCCCGCAGCGCCGATGATACCATTCCACAGGTCTACAGCAGTTCCGTTACCGACTTGGGTGGTACCAGCCTAGTGGGTCTGTTTGCCGTTCCCACAACTATTCTGTACGCGGAGACTATGCCGAATCATCAAAGTGCGGCTCGAGAGGCCACTGTAACACTGAGTTCCGTCGTGGTGAATCAGCTACTGCCGCCGGACGCCTTTGATCCCATCTGGCCTGCGGACGAACTGTTGCTGGATGTTGAGATTCAGAGTCCGTCCAACTATGACACCGCCGGCGGGCGCTTGGCCGATCTTGTGATGCTCGCCGATTACCATTTTGGAACTTTGGATCATGCTGGTGGTCTCAGTTGGCTGACTCAATATGCCGCCGCTGTTGGAACTGACCCAAGTCCGTCGCAGCTCGCGCATCTATGTCGATTGCATGCGCTCGCACGGCAGCAGGCGAATGCGGAACAGCTGTATAGTGCCGCGCTTGCGGAGGCACGTAGCGCGGTGACCCTGGCGCCGCCAGCAGAGAAAGCCAAGGCTGAAATGTTGCTTGCGCACTACATAACGGAGTACGCGTTCTATCAATCCAAAGGACGGATCGGTGGTTCGCACCGTACTGCTGGTCAGTACCTTGAGAGTGAGGTAGAACTGTTAGTTTCACCAGTTGCTCGTGCGTTTGTCGCAGGGCGCGTAGCGGACCACTATGCCATGTCGGGCGACATCCCGCGTGCGAGAGCGGCCCTTTCGAATGTTGTGTCCAGTCTCGCTGGCGATGCGGTAGCCACGCGTTGGATTGATGGTTGGATGGCAAGACTCACGACTAAGGAAGGCATGAATTCATCGCGATCGGCACGCTGGGCAAAACGAGAGAGAATCCGGTTACTGGAAGGGCAGATTCGCCAGCTCGAAACTTCCACTGCGGACGCGGCTCTGCTTGAGCAGTTGAAGCTGAAACTGGAAACACTACTCACCCAACCGTAAATGAATTGGCAGACAATCACGATGCCGTTGTCAAATGGTATCAGGCCAAAATGATGAGCAGTCCAATCATCAGGGTTCGCAGTCGTTTTTCAAGGAGAAATACAGCATGGGTATTATAGCATTCTCATGGTGCGTAAGGCAGGCGAAGTACAGTAGAGCCAATTTAGTACGACTGGTTACAATTGTTTCGTGCCTATGCTGGATGGTTTGCCCTGCGCCAGCGCGGGGCGGGAACACTTGGAATCCATGCTTGACCGACCCTTGTGGACCACAGTGCAACAGCAACGCTGCGAAATGTGCTGCAGGCTGCCCAGGTTATACGGGTGATTGCTGTGACCAAGATCCTGATTGCTGCGAAGAGCCATGCTCAGCGGCTTGTTCAGACGGGGGTTATAAGTGCGAGCAGGGCTGTGAGGGGGCGAACCCGGCGTGCTGCGAGGACGAAAACAGTGTGTGTTGTACTGACCCATGCAGTGCTGAATGCGAGGATCGCTCCGCAAAGTGTGCGGCAGGGTGCGAGGGGTCGGAGAACGATCCGTGTTGCACTGATCCGTGTGGGGCAGCTTGTACGGACCGTGAGGCGAAGTGCGACGCAGGATGTGCAGGTACCGAAAGCGATCCATGTTGCGATGACCCCTGCGGCGCCGCCTGCGATGACGCGGCCAGCAAGTGTCGAAATGGCTGCGCAGGTGCAGACTCCGATTGTTGTGATGATCCCTGTTGTACGGATCCATGTGGAGCGGATTGTGGTGATCGCGGTGCCAAGTGTGAAGCGAACTGCGGCGACGCTGAGAGCGATCCCTGTTGCGACGATCCCTGCGGTGCCGGGTGCGATGATGACGCCATGAAATGTGAGAACGGGTGCAGTGACAGCGATGCTGAGTGCTGTGATGACCCATGTTGCACCGACCCCTGTAGCGGTGACTGCGACGATCCGGGTGCCAAATGCCAAGCCAACTGCGATGATGCCGATCCAGAGTGCTGTGATGATCCATGTTGCGAGGATCCGTGCAGCAGCGAATGCGAAGATACTGAAGCGAAGTGCGACGCGGGTTGTGATCTTCCAGACTTTGAGTCGCAATGCTGCCCGTATCCCACATGTAGCCTCAGTCTTTCGCCCAACGGAGCAACCGGTTGCGATGGCGATGTCTTGGATTTTGACGTGTTCTTGACCAATACGACACCCATCCCCGATTCGCCCGAGCGGGCAGGGATGTGCGATGTACCGACGACGTTCGATTGGACGGCGACGTTGGACAACCTCAATGATTTTGGATTTGTTGGGGGGGCGAGCGGTGGCGTGTCGTTGAATCCGCAGACATCGGCGTTTCCTCCGCCAACCGTTAGCGTACTCGTGCAACCGAACGCCAGCCAAGGTGGAAGCCTCTTGGTTGAAGCGATCAATCAAGACTCCGAGTCAAGTTGTAGCGATCAAGCTTCGCTAGGTGTAGGGACTGAGAGTTGCTCCGTGAGCTTCGCGCCAACGGCGCTTTCGCTTTGCCCCGGAGCGGGGCAGGCGATTTTTGTTCACCTCCAGAACATGGGATCTTGTTCGAGAGACTTCGAATGGCAAGTCGGTTGGGTTCCGGGCAGTCAGGCCATTATGCAGGTGACTCCGATGTCTGGAATCGTCACATTGGGAGCAGGGGCGTCCACGCTCATCAGCGTGAATGTCGCGTCGTTCGATTATGCACCCTTTGAGGGGACTACTGCCGTTCACGACGTTCGTGTGAGAGCCGTTGGTGATGTGGGGTGGATGTGTAGCAGTCAGATTACATTCTACATTCCAATAGCCGAAATCAACATCGACGGCATTGCTGATGAAGACGAAGAAATCGTTGGTAGGTATATAGGAGTCAACGTCGACGACGACGATGACAACGACGTTCTTGATAAGAACCAAGCCGGGGCCGTCCTGGGCGAGGACGACTTGGTGGCGATCGAGGTATCGTTGAAGGGCGTATTGGATACGATCACCTTCCCCAATCCACAGATTTCCGTCACAGTCACCGAAGGTGCGTCGAGGATTAAGCTATATCGCACGGCGGACAGAAGCCAACCTTATGACGGTCAGCCGTTCGCAATCCCCGGTGACACGCCAGCGACGCTGTACGTGGAAGGAATCGCACCAAGCGTAACGGAACGTGATGTGGAGATCACGGCGACTATCGTCGGCGGTTTTATGTGTGAAGACATCGTGAAGTTCACGGTGGTGCAGCCGGACCTGCGCCCATTCGCCAAGACTGAAGATGAGGGTCGATTCGAAGGTACATACCTGTCACTTAACGATGACGACGACGATTCTAACGACGTCCCCGACTATGCTCAGGGCGGAGTCCTTGGTGAGGAAGACGATCTTGTTCCAATCACAGTAACGCTAAGCGAAGCAGCCCTCGTCGCAGGAACATTGAGTCTGGAGGCAGCCGCAGGTGGAGGCAACATCCGCATTTGGGAGTCGCCCGACAAGCAAACTGAGGTCATATTGCCGAAGATTTATGTTCCTGGGGACGAACCTGACACGCTGTGGGTTGAAGGTGTTACGGAGAGCGCAGGACAGCGCGACACGGCTTTGCACCTAGTATTTACACCGCCGCAAGGTTCACCGATCATCGATGTCGAAGAGTTTACGGTCTTCAAAGTTGAGGTGCTCGACATACAAGGTTTCAACCCGACGATGGCTGGTGGAATCGCTTCGCCGCTTATCACACTAGCCGGGTTGAACGGTTTTGAGCGTGTTGGTGCGTTGGCTGACGGTATGAGCGTGCTGATGTTGCGCTTACGAACGCAGAATCAATTCGTGATCGACATGCCGCTGACGCTGGAGGTGCGACACCAGTCGCAGAATGGAGAGCCACAAAATGCCGACATAGTTGGCTCCTTGCACGACATGTTGCCCGCATTACCGGCACCAGACCCGCACGTTGGAAGCACTGGTAACACGACGCTCGATCTGGCGGCCATGGAGAATCACATCGCCATGTATCGCCCGCCCAACAACTTCTTGTTTGGCCAATCGCGAGCAGAGATCTCCATGGAACTGACAGCACGTCTGAACGATGGTCAATTCAATCCTCCTTTATTCACTCGCAAGTTGAGGTTGGTGCGAGCCCCAATTATTCTTGGGCATGGACTCTTCGGCAACGGCCCGAACATGCAGCCGATGAAGTCAGCGTTACTCGCGGCGAGTCCGCAGGCAGATGTCGACATCATGTCTTACGCGGGTAGCAACACCAGCGGGTACGATACCAATGCACATGGCATTCCGATCCGGATTTCCGCTCTCGTCAACGCCTGGAGGGATCAAGAAATTGCAGCTACGCGTTGCGATTACGTTGGCCACAGTATGGGCGCTTGCCTCGTCAAATGGTATGTCAGCGACATCGCAATACCTCCCAATTCACCCGCATCGGTCCGTATTCCAGGCGGTGGTTGGCCCAACATTGCCTGGAGTGGAACACGACCCTTCAAACGTGCCGACAACTTTGGCCGCGGTGACTTGCGTCGCGTAATCACCATCGGAGGCCCCCTGCGTGGGTCGCCCATGGGCAACGAGGTCACCTGGAGTCTGTTGGTGGGTGGAGATTATGCAAATCTGCAGACTCTCTTCCCGGTATTCGCTGTGATCAGACCTGGCGCAACCGGAAACTGGGTTGCCCTTCATGATCTTGCTAAGGGAACAGTACTCACAACTTTAATGGCTGGCGCTCATCCGGATGTTTCCTGGGTTCCGATCATTACGACCAAGGGCACGATTCCGGCGACCTCACAATGGAATCAATTCCTGCAGGCAGTCGGAATCAATCCGACCCAAGATTATTTGGACACCATCGGTCTGGGAGTTAGCGAGAGTGACGGCGTCGTGGAGTTGAAGAGTCAGGCGTATTCGCTTACGGATCCGATCAACAATCCTCAGCATAAGATTCGGTTCCTGGCCAATATTCTTCACACCAACCAACCGAACGATGCCCGGGTGCATCGCGTCGTACGCGAATTGCTCGACATACGTCACGACGATGGAACTTTCGATCCCGCATACGACCAGTTCAACGATCAGTTTCCTCCGTAAGGTGTAGACATTGTTGCTTAAGAACTGGCCCCGACATCACGATCGGATTCGTGATCTGTCTGAGAGGAACTATTGCGCAAATTCAGTTGCCACGTCGTGTCAAGACTTCAGGTGAATATACATACGCCAGGACTCCTTGTTCCATGGGAGGTGGGCCATATGGCATTGGCTGGAGACGGATTACGGCTGATCCGGTTTCGTCGACAATCGATGAAGTTCATGTGAACGGCGAATTAGACGCTGGCTGTATTCCTGTGCCAATCTCTCGTTCGCATCGCTGGCCGAAGTTGCAGACCGTCTCGGAGGAGCCAAAATCAGGGATTCCGGTGATGAAAAGTTCAACTGGTGTCTTGTCGCCCCGATTATCTAAACCAAGAAGCAACAAGGATTTACGCCACAACTTGGCGTGAGTCCTTGTTGTTTGTATACTCCACGCGCCACAGGAACGCCACGGTTTCGCCACTGATACGCGACAAGAAAAACTGGCTTTTGCGACATGAAATGAGCCAGGAAATCTGCGCAAACATTTACCGCAAGCTCCTGTCGGAACGTTGCGGCGGCGTGAATCGCTACCTACTTTGATATTCTCCGAACGCGCTTCGAAGCTGGTTCGAATGGCTTTCGATCCACCTTCGGGGGCGTCCCTTTCTTTCTTCCTCTCCCCCTACATCGATGCGCTGACCATTGCCGTGTTGTGCCGTAGCATTCCGGCCAACCCCAACCTTGTTTTCGTTCTTCGGCCAGCGTCTCGCGATGGCAGGCCGCGATCGTCTGGCCGTCCCTGTCCACATACAGTTGATCCCAGTAGGCCATTGCTTCCGGGCTACGGATCGAACGCCGACCACTACCACGGCTGTGGTTCTTTCGCATGATCTCTCTGTGTGGATGGACCAATCCACGCCAACCATTCGCGGTGCCGTCTTGGCCGATTCGGTTCCATGCGCGTCGCCAATCTTGGAGCGACCGCCAAGTGCATTTCCAGGTTGGCTCGATCTGCTTATCATTCGGTCAGGACCTTGTCGGCATAGCATTCAACGAGAATGGAGAGTTGTTTGGTTCCGTCTCAGCTTCGAGCTTTGGCACCGTTGACCTCGTTAGAATCGATCTGAGCACCGGAGCCGCTACGGTCGTCGGCCAACCCGTGCCCCAAGCCGACGCGCGCGCACTCGCTTTCATTCCAGAACCCGGAACCGGCGTCCTGCTGGCACTGGCAAGCCTCTTCCTAGCCGGACGACGGTCGCGCACTTGTGGTTCGACTCTTCGAGAAGCAGGTGGAGACCCGCCCCCCTAAGAACCGTGCTTGATGGTTTCCCATCAAAGGACTCAACCCACCCCGCGACCCCGAGGGGTTTGAATCTGCATCTTCATAGGCATAGCCTGTCTGGTACTCAACACCTGCGCCAACGAACTTCTGCTTCGCGAACTCCGGTCGACCCAGACCATCGTATGTGAAGGTGGCCTCGACATCGGCGGTGTTGGCGGTGACGCAATAACGGGACAGGTCCGTCTTCTTCCTCATGACTTGCTCTTCGTTGGTCCGACTGAAGCCGAACGACTACGTGAAGGGTCGGCTCACGATCACCAGCAAGAAGGGCGCTCGGGAGAAGGGACTCTCGGAGATCAGCTTGACCATCGAGCTCAGGGACTCGGTTGCCAAGGTGTTGCGGGATCACATCAAGGAATTGCCGAAGCGAAGCAAGATCATGTTTCCCATCTTTGATGATTTCGATTACTCAGGCAGTAACGAACGCTGGAAGGCAAAAAGCAAGAGGACGATTGAGCAACGTCGTGGCGACAAAGCGGACAGGCTGTTCGAGAAGCTAGTCAAGGACACTGACTTCGAGCGGCTAGATGGGTATCACGCACTGCGGCACAGTTTTATTTCGATCTTGGTAGCTCAGGGGAAAACGTGGGACCAGATAGCAGCGTTTGTGGGGCACCTGGACCAGCGGACTGCGCAGCGGTACATTCATTTTATGCCGAAGGATAAACGTGAAACGGCGAACTCTATTCCTTTCGAGTTCTGAGCAACAGATCGCCGAGCAGATGAGTCATGCAAGCAAAGAACCACCCGCTGTATTCGTGATGTTCCAGCGAGTAGATATGGAGTTCGACAGATGCTGAAAACGGGAGTCATCGGCACTTCACGCAAAGAGAATGAGTCGCGTGTTCCCATACATCCGGCCCACATCGAGCGAATACCCCTGGAAATTCGGAACCATCTGCTCTTCGAACAGGGGTACGGTGAACGATTCGGTTTCGGCGATGATCAGATTGCAATGCTCATACACGGGTTGGCGCCGCGAGAGGAACTGCTCGCCCAGTGCGATGTCGTGATTGTGGCGAAGCCGGTTGACGAGGATCTGCGCGGTATGCGTGAGGGCATGGCGCTGTGGGGGTGGCCTCACTGCGTGCAGCACACTTCCCTGACCGAATTAGCCATCCAGCGTCGTCTGACTTTGATCGCTTTTGAAGCCATGTTCGACTGGACGCCGTCCGGCGAGCGGGGAACGCACATCTTCTATCGAAACAACGAGTTGGCCGGGTATTGTGCCGTGTTGCACGCTCTTCAACTGACCGGGCTGGATGGGCACTACGGGCCCCACAGCCGCACCGTTATATTGAGTTTCGGATCGGTAAGCCGCGGAGCGGCATACGCGTTGGAGGGCCGAGGGTTTTCAGATATCACGGTCTTTACTCAACGTCCGCCGCACGTTGTCAGCAACCGATTCTTGCACGGTCGGTACGCCCAAATGTGCCGAGGTCCATCGGATGAAATCCCGCTCCTGGCCATGCGGCAGGGGTGTGAGCCGCGTCCGATGATAGAGGAGTTTTCCGAAGCGGGCTTGATCGTCAATGGCATCCTACAGGACACGGATCTGCCTCTCATGTACATGGCCAAGGACGAGGAACAACGATGCCGACCGGGTAGCCTGATCATCGACGTGAGCTGTGACGAAGGAATGGGCTTCCCTTTTGCTCGGTCCACGACGTTTGATCGACCCACCTTCCCTGTCGGGCAGGCGACATATTACGCGGTTGACCACACGCCAAGTTACCTATGGAACGCGGCTTCCTGGGAAATATCGGAGGCGTTGCTACCCTATCTGGAGACGGTTGTATCCGGTCCGGATGCGTGGAAGAGTTCGGATACGATCTCCAGGGCCATCGAGATTCGCGATGGAGTTCTTCAGAATCCCAAGATTCTCTCGTTTCAACGACGCGAAGACGAGTTCCCCCATTGTGTTAAGCCCCATTGCGTTAAGCGCTCGTGATGAAATCCTGCCCACTTCACGGAGCTTGATCTTGAGCAACGCCAGTTTGTGCGGATTCACAACTCACAAGAAGACACCTTGATTCATAAAACGGAACCGTCGGAGTCCGTCAACTGTTCAGCCGCATACAATTGGCCAGCCGCGTACAATGGGTGCTTGCGGTATCAGACAGCACTGGTCATTCAGGCGTTCGGTCATTCAGGCGTTCTTCTTTTCTTTTTTCTTCTTCCGTTTGTCCTTCGGAGTGAGCTTGGCTTTCTTCTGGTCTTCCTTCTTGCCTTTATCTCTTTTGCCTTTGTCACCCATATCCGTTTCTCCTTGCTTAAGTCGATGTTTCCACAATCGCGTCTGCTCGGCAGCGTCACCGAGCCTCTTCATCGTTGATCGTACCAGATTGTACTTACAGGGAACATGAAAGCCTGTTCATCAACGCTGTCGGTGCGTTTTCGGCTCAACATCGGCAACTGCCCGTCCAGAACACGAATCGGCTCCAGGGGAACGGTTGCTTACCCGCCACTCATTTCTGCGGGGTAACCAAAGTCTCGGAGCATCAGCATTGCCCGCTCGCGGTGATCGCCCTGGATTTCGATTGTTCCATCGTTGATCGTGCCGCCCGCACCACAGGAAGATTTCAAGTTCGCCAAAACAGGCCAGAAAGCCATGACCGAAGAACATCCCGATTTTCTCGTTACGGTTGGTACAGAAAAGGGGTAAGCGTCAAGAAAACAAAATCCTAACCCAACACATGGATCAGAGTGAAGGGGAAAGGTCACCAGATCGACGATCCACGGATGGTCGAGGCGGCGAGCAAGATTGACTTCGGGCTGGGTGAACACGGATGAGCAAGGCGCGGGGTGCCCGTTCCGCATCACAAGTGGCGTGGCCGACAACGCCACACCACTTAAAAACACGGAACACACTTTCACCTAAATCTACAAACATCGAAGGAATGCCACCAAATCCTTCTTCTCCTGATCCGTCAGCCTCGTCTGAAGGACGAGGTTATGGAACTCGACCGTATCCTCCAGCGTCATAAGCCGTCGGTCATGCAGATACGGCGGTGAATCCTTAATGCCGCGCAATGGGAATGTCTTGATCGGCCCATCAACGGCAGCCATTCTGCCATTCACCATTCTCGGCTCGAAGAATCGTTCAGTTCTCAGATTGTGCATTAGGTTGTCCGTGTAGTACGGCGCGGGGTGGCAAGCGGAACACCTGCCATTACCTTCAAAAACGCCCTGGCCGCGCAACTCTGATTCGGTGGCCTTGCTGGGGTCAAGCTTGCCGAACACATCGAGCTTCGGAGCGGGCGGAAAGTCCAGCAATTCCTGGAACTCTGCCATGAAATGGACTTGGCTTCCTCGGTCCAAAACATTCAAACCTTTCTTCATGCCGATGACGGGGTCACCATCGAAATACGCCGCACGTTGCTCGAACTCGGTGAAATCCTCGATGGTCTTTAGCGCCCGCTGCGATCCGAAGAGACGCTGGATGTTCACGCCTCGCAATGACGGCGTATCGAGGCCATGGCGAAACGCCTGTGGCCGAATATCGCCGACCAAATGGGTCGCTGAATTACTGTGGCCGTTGACGTGGCAATCAAAGCACGTCACGCCGCGATGCGGGCGCTCTGACCTACGATCATCGGTTTGATTGAACTGCTGTTGCGGGAAAGGCGTGACGAGCAGGCGGAGCCCTTCGATCTGCTTGGGGTTGAGGATGCCATTGAACAAAGTGTAGTAGTTGTCCATCGTGACGACCTTGCCTTGCGAAACGTCGCCCAGATCAAGGCGTGTGGTCAAGTACATGGGCGGCGGGTATTCCGGCAGAACATGTTCGGGTAGGTCATAGTCCAGATCGTAGCGGGTCAAATCGATACCGGTTTGCCGTTTGATCTCGTCGATGTGATGCTGTGGGAAAACCATGCCGCCCTCAGTATGGTTCGGGTGCGGCAACGGTAGGAATCCTTCTGGCCAAAGCTCCTTCTGTTTCACTTGTTCCGGCGTCATGTCGGCGAGTTGCTGCCATGTGACGTTAGGCGGCAGCTTGACGCGCACGCCCTCCTGAATCGCCTTGCCGCCAGACATCGTGACTCCCTTTGCGGGACGATCGCTCATGTCATAGCGGTGCTCCAATAGCTGCATTTGCCGTTTCATGACAGCCGGTTTTTCTGTCACCATTCGAGACATCGTGTCATCAAAGCTCTCTTTGTCCGCCACTGGCGCGTAGCTATTCGGCGTTTCGCCCTGAGCTTGCGCTACAACCGGCCCAGCGGTGACGATTCCCAGAATTGCTGCGGTCAACCCGCAGAAACGGCGACCTATCGAACGATGGTGGTTGTGGTTCATGGTTTTCTTCTCCGTGTCGGTTTCCTTGATGCCTTCTTGGTAACCCGCATTTGCCAGATGTTCAACTGCTGCCCGTCACGCAACCGACGATGTACAGCACGCACTGGTGCATGATCGCGTTGCGAGGAAAGCGCATCGTGAGTTGGCGCTGCAATCCAACCCGCAACGGCTGCCATACTGACGGGTCCCACATTTGATCCTGCAACTTGAGCGGCACACGAGCGGCAGCCGGATGTGAGTCAACCACGACCTTGCAGATAGACAACCGGCTCCAACGAGTCGCGGTTTTCTCAACTGCGGCGTCTAGACCGGCCTCGTTTGCGGCCATGCAGGGCAGCGTGGTCAGCACCAGTACGCATCCGAGCAGATGAATGCGTCCGTACGAGAACAGTGGAAGCAGGTCCGTCATGCAATGCATGGTCGTTCATCTAGTGGCAGGCAACGGCTGCACAGTGTTGGCGAGAAGATTCACGTGACCGTGGCGGCGCGGCTCCATCCAGCTAAAGAGAAGGGGGGAGATTCAGGCGGGACTATGGGCTGCATTGGCCGCCATCCCTTCGGCATGGAGCTTTGCACGACCCTCTCTGGTCTGGCGAACCATTATAGCGAAGAATCGCTCAGTCGCCATAAAACCATGGGTTCAGCGGCAGGAGATGGCCTCAAGAGACTGGAGGCCGAAGAACTTCGCATCCCCTACCCGCCGCTCAGCTTTGCGGGGTATCCGAAGTCTTGGAGAATCGAAACGGCCCGCTCTCGGTGATCGCCCTGGATTTCGATTCTCCCATCGTTGATCGTGCCACCCGCAGCGCAGCCGGATTTCAATTGACCCAGAAGGGCACCCAAGTCGGATGCGATGGGGTTGAGCCCTATGACGACGGTCACGGTTTTCCCCTTTCGGCGTTTCTCTCGACCTGCGAGGGCGAGTTGGTCCTTGGGCAGCAGGACTTCTCCGGTGACGCCTCGGGGACAGCCACACTGATCCAGCGGCATTTCGCAGACGTGGCAGGTGACCGAGCGTTCCAGCGGCGTTCCATCGAACAATCATGACATACAACGCATCATACCCGATTCATGCGGCGGGTTTGGGCAATCGGGCAGCTCTGTGCAGGAATCTGGGATCAGATTACAGCGTTCGTGGGCCATCTCGACGTGCGGACGACGCAGCGTTACATTCACTTCATGCCCAAGGACAAGCGGGAGGCGGCGAACTCGATTCCGTTCGAGTTTTGAAAGGACGCGCAGGCCATCGTCGGCGGACAGCGGTGGACTGGCGTGGGTTTGCTCTTGATCTACATGCGCGGTGATATTACGCGCCGTGCTCCGAAGGCAGATCGCTCGGCGGAGCCTCGGGCTCTGAGTCCTTACCTTCGAGACGATGCTCGCGCTTCAACGCTGCTTTCTCGGCCTTGCTCTGTTCGCGCAGGCGCTTACGCATCTCGCGTTCTCGCTTGAGGACCGACTGACGGTTTTTATTTGCCATGTGAACTCCAAAGACTGATTGCCTGCCGCGTGTGTGAATTGCGGATGAACACCGTAGCGCGTGGCGGTTGAAAAACATCGGTGGAGGGTCAGAGCTCATGAACACTTTACGCACAAGCCTCCACGACCCACAAGAAAGCCCGTGCCGGTTTCCCGGAACGGGCATTCGTCATTCTTCGGTTTTGTATTCAAACGCGACCGAAACTAGATCGGAGAGACGTTCGATGCCTTCGGCCCCTTGTCCTCGTGAGTCACCTCAAATTGGACCTTGCTGCCCTCTTCGAGAGACTTGAAGCCCTCGCCAACGATCGCGGAGTGGTGGACAAACACGTCCGCCGATCCGTCATCCGGAGAAACAAAGCCAAAACCCTTGGTGTCATTGAACCACTTTACTGTACCTTGCATCATCACAACCTTCTTACACTGGGATTACGCACCGGGCAGGCTCTGTCTGAAACATACGTTTGTTTCAAAGTGAATTGGAACCTGCGACTTGCCACTCGACGTGTAATCTTGCAGGCCTGCTTGTAACCGATGACCCGTGTCCTGTCCAGCTGGCCAAGGGGCAGGTCTACATTGAGCGATCCAGGTTCCTCGAAGAAATTGTCAGGAGGGTCTTGGTACTTCTCCACACTCCCTTCGTGAACTGTCTTGCATGCGTCTTCGTCAAGACGAAGCTCGCCAGGTTCCTCGGGGAGCGAGCTAAGCGCCTCTATGCTCGGGGTATCGGAGCAGTGGCAATAGTTGAAACCGAGCGGCAATTCGACTTCCTCGCCCTTCACAAATCGTTCAGTTAGGTCGTTACCCTCGTCGTCCTCGCCACAGGGAGTGGGGGCCTCTACATGGGCGCTCGCCCCATCAAAGAAGAAAATCAGGGATGAGGTCTCGTCGCAGATCGAGTGCTCGTAATACCATTTGACGCCGGACACCATGGCATCTCCTGAGTCGGACCTGATTCCGTATTCAGCTTGCTGTGCACTTATCCGTGGGACACCCTTGCGGATTGGGGCCGGTGAAATTCCCGTGCAAAACCGAGAAACCAACAAGATCGCGGTCGCAATCGTCGGACCTAATTCATCCTGCGTCGTGGTCTCGCGATCACCAGACTGCCGAGCAGCAGAAGTGCGAACGTGTTGGGTTCGGGCACGACAGCAATCCAAGCCTCGCGTTGGACAAACGGGCTGATACGTGTGCCGTAACCAACGATGGTTCGCCCATCATCAGACACACCGGTGGCAAGCGATAGGATCCAGTCACTGGTGTCTATACCAAGCTCTTCCAAAACAGTGGAAAGACTGCGCATACCCTTGTCTGGAGTGAAAATGAATGGTTCCAAGGCGCTGGAATTGTCCATTGCGGCATCGCCGATTATGACAGAGCCATCAGCGGACACTGCCCTCGCGATACTGGGACCGCTCCCCCCCGGTAGGGTGCCCAAGTCGGTCATCAGGCCGTCTTCCCAACGAAATGCGGTCGATTGGCCAGAGGCTCCACTGCTAACTCCAACCACAACCGTTCCGTTTGCAGACACAGCCAGAGCGTCGCTATCAAAGTTGCCTCCGGGGAGGTCGCCAAGCCCTGTCATGTTTCCGTTTTCCCACCTGAAGGCTTCGCTACCGGACGCGGATGTGGCCGCGCCGACAACCACGGACCCCGATGCGGAAACATCGCGGGCGGCGCTGGAAAAACTCCCACCAGGAAGGTCACCGAGCCCATGCATTTGTCCATCTTCCCAGCGAAATGCCTCTGTTCCAGAACTTGACGTGGCTCGCCCAACAACAATCGATCCGTTCGCAGAGACGCCCCAAGCTTCACTGTAGAAAGTCCCTCCAGGAAGATCACCGAGTCCTGCCATCGTTCCCCCCTCCCAACGGAACGCTTCAAACAGGCCGGGACCGGAAGCGGCAGACGTACTTCGCCCCACGGTAACCCCGCTCGCTGAAGCAGCTCTTGCCAGGCTGTTACGCACACTCCCGGGAAGGTTGGGAAGATGGCCAAGGGCAAATGACTGCCCGCCTTCCCAGCGCATCGCTTCGCGCCTGCCGGCAGGTTGCTTGTACCCGATGACTGTCGAACCGTCAGGGGATACGCCCAATGCCCGGCTTTGCGATGAACCAAGCCCTTGGAAATAGGTGATTTCAGCGAAGGACGGAGCACCCATACTTAGGCTGAAGGCCACGAACCAACACGCTGACGCTAGACAAGAGTGCTTCCCCATGATGATGTTGGGCATTGTGATTTTTCCTATTCCGCCAATTCCTCGACCCACCGCGATGACGGGGCGCGGCTGCTATCGTTGGGAATGGCAGTGACAAGTGGCATCTCGTTCTTATCCACCCGACGGATGAACGGTCCATGCATCGCGTGGCGTCGATCCGGAGGTTTCGGTAGGACCATGCTAACAGACCGAAGTACGGCAAAGAAACACGTTGTCCGCGCAAAACTACTGAAACTCCGGTGATGCGAATGCGGCCCCCATGTGCGAGACTTCGTCGTGGCAAGGATGTTGCGGACGGACGGGCGTGTTGTTCAGATCGGTGGCACGACCTCAACCTATCTAGACCTTGGATTGACAGAGTGGCGTGCATTGCCCTGACACGGAAAGCAACTCTGCTATTGTCGTTGAGGCGAACGATTGTTCGACCGACTTGGTTTCGTCGTCAAGACGCTTATGCAGCGGGCACAGCCCCGATCCGTGCGTATCGATTCCAAGAGGGCATCGCAGGATTCGCCTCGTCGGCTCCATGGCTAGAACGACTGCCAGAACAGTCATTTCCTCGGCTGGTATGGCCAACGTGAACCCACCACCCAGTCCCCGCTTGGAAATGACCAACCCCGCTTTGCGCAAGGCTTGGAGGACTTTGGCCAAATAACCCGGAGGCACCTTTGTGATCTCTGCGATCGTTGGGGTGACGACGGCATTCCCGCCATGCTGGCCAATAGCCACGACGGCCCTGAGTGCATACTCGGCGGTCGTTGAAATCATGCTGTGCCCCAATCTGACTATTTGGACCTTGACATCCAAATTATGGAACCTACATTCTCGAAG
The DNA here is from genome assembly GCA_013151185.1 of Planctomycetota bacterium. Classification (GTDB taxonomy): domain Bacteria; phylum Planctomycetota; class Phycisphaerae; order UBA1845; family UBA1845; genus UBA1845. The sequence goes on along the minus strand of JAADIU010000061.1, from coordinate 6,080 downwards.
TCAAGTAAATGGATATTTGGACCCAAATAGTTGAATTAGAAGTGGAGCCTGGCAGATGCAGAGAAGACGACTGTGGATAGCACTGGGATTGGTCGTGATTGGTTCGTTTTCGGTGTTGGGGTATTACGGAATCGAGCTTTACCGCCAAGCACCTCCGATCCCTGAGCGGGTCGTGACCGAGGGTGGGGACGTTGTTTTCACCGGGCAGGAAATCTCTGACGGCCAAAACATCTGGCAGTCGATGGGTGGCCAAGAGGTAGGTTCAATCTGGGGGCACGGGGCGTACGTCGCCCCAGATTGGTCGGCAGATTGGCTGCACCGCGAGGCGACTTGGCTTCTGAATCATTGGGCTGAGGCTGAACATGGCCGTGACTATGCGACATTGCACGAAGAAGTGCAGGCTGCTCTGCGCCAGCGGCTTAAGACCGAACTGCGAACCAACACGTACGATCCACATGCCGGCGACATCGTAGTTTCTAAGGACCGAGCAGGAGCAATTCACGAAGTTGGGGCGCACTACGCGAAATTGTTCGGTGATGACGAATCGCTTGCTGAACTTCGCGATGCCTACGCCATCCCTCCGAATTCGCTCAAGACTTCGGAGCGTCGCGACAAACTGAACGCGTTCTTTTTCTGGGCGTCGTGGACCTGTTCAACGAATCGACCGGGCAAGGACACGACGTACACCAACAATTGGCCCGCCGAATCTCTGATCGACAATGCTCCGACGGGTTCCATCATCGTTTGGTCCGTGGTGAGTTTCGTCATCCTGCTGGCTGGGATCGGTGCGCTCTCTTGGCACTTTGCGGTGTCTCGCGACAAAGAGGAGGCTCCGCAAGATGTTCCGCAGATGAACCCAATGCTGGATTTTTCTCCCACGCCGTCCATGAAGGCGACATTGAAATATTTCTGGATCGTGACAGCATTAATGCTCGTGCAAATTGGCCTTGGTGCAGTGACCGCGCACTACGGCGTCGAGGGATCAGGATTCTATGGCATTCCACTGGCGAAGTGGTTGCCATACGCGGTGACGCGAACATGGCACTCGCAACTGGGGATCTTCTGGATTGCGACGGCTTGGTTGGGGACGGGGTTGTTCATGGCTCCAGCTGTGTCGGGACACGAGCCGAAATTCCAACGCCTCGGCGTCAACATTCTTTGGCTTTGCTTGGTAGTGATTGTCGTCGGCTCAATGATCGGTGAGTGGCTTGGTGTTCAGCAGCGACTCGGATTGACCGCAAACTTCTGGTTCGGACATCAGGGCTATGAATACGTTGACCTCGGCCGCTTTTGGCAAATCTTTCTTCTTATCGGCTTGTTCCTTTGGCTTGGGTTGATGCTCCGCGCCATGTGGCCGGCCATCAGAAAACCGAACGAGAACCGAAGCCTCCTACTCCTCTTCCTCATCGCCTCTGCGGCCATTGCGTTGTTCTATGGCGCGGGTTTGATGTGGGGCCAACAAACGAACCTTGCCATAGCCGAATACTGGCGATGGTGGGTTGTCCACCTTTGGGTTGAAGGCTTCTTTGAAGTTTTTGCCACCGTCGTCATCGCCTTCTTGTTCGTGCGAATGGGTTTGCTCCGTACGGTTTCGGCGACGAACGCTGCTCTTTTCTCCACGACCATTTTTCTGGGTGGTGGCATCATCGGCACGTTCCACCACCTTTACTTTACGGGTACCCCCACGGCGATCTTGGCACTTGGTGCCTCGTTCAGTGCCCTCGAGGTCGTCCCCCTCGTTCTCATCGGCTTCGAAGCGTACGAAAGTCTCAAACTGAGTCGCGTGCGTCCTTGGGTCTCTGCGTACAAGTGGCCGATCTACTTCTTCGTGGCGGTCGCGTTCTGGAACCTGGTCGGCGCAGGCTTATTCGGTTTTCTGATTAATCCTCCGATCGCCCTCTACTACATGCAGGGGCTGAACACCACCGCAGTCCATGCCCATACCGCGCTCTTTGGCGTCTATGGCATGCTCGGCATCGGACTCATGCTGTTCTGTCTGAAGGGGCTGGCTCCCCGAGATAACTGGCACACACGGGGTCTGTCTTTCGCCTTCTGGTCGATCAACATTGGGTTGGCATTGATGGTCTTGATCAGCGTGCTGCCAGTCGGGCTTATGCAAACTTGGGCGAGTGTCGAGCATGGAATGTGGTACGCACGTTCCGCAGAATTTCTGCAAACGGATGTCGTGGGGACTCTTCGATGGCTTCGCGTCATTGGCGATACGATATTCGCGATTGGAATTATGACTCTTGCATGGTTCGTATTCGGTCTGGCTACGGGGCGGTCAATCAAGAACAAGTGATCGCTCGGTCTGCAAAGACCTCATGGAAAGCCAACACGGTGTACTTTTGTGAATCGCGGCACGCGCAGCCGCCCGGTTGCTGAATCCCGCAATCCGGCATCGCGGATTCCCTCGGCACCGCCGTGCTCCGCCAGTTGTCGAAGATGGATCGTCCGAACCACATCGTCTCTGACCCAAACGGGCTCACGCACCTGTGGTTACTCCCCGAGTTTGCGGAGAACATCGCGGTCCTCTCGCATGACTTTTTCAGCGGCTTCCATCAGCTTCGTAAATTCGGGGTTGTACGGAGTCAGCTCGATGCCGTTCGGTGTCTCCAGTGCGTAGAGGAAGTCGCCCTTTCCAACGCGGAGGCGGTCTGAGGATTTTTCGGGACAAAACAACCCCGGCAGAATTGCCAACCGTCGTGATTTTAAGCGAGTTCATGGTTCGTCCTCCGGAATTCAGCCCGTTTATTATGACGTGCGTTATAACATGCAGTCGAGGCTGAGCGCAAGGACTGCCCTCTGGTGGCGACGAACGCCGTCATCTTTCGCCGCGCGCGGCTGCGTTCTATGTCAGACTCGACGCTCTCACGATGCCATGCAACTTGCGTCGAAGCCGGCGAAGTCCATCAAGTCCACATCAGCGTCGCAGTTGAAATCGTAGCAGTCACAAGCCGGGTCGATGATCGCCGCTTCCGGTCCGAGCATACATGCCGGCAGATTGTCGAATGCCGAAATGTTGTCGCACGTTCCGGACGATGAATCGCACAGATCGACCGTGCAGGCAGACGAGTCGTCACAACTGCAAGGCGCGCATGCAACATTTCCAGACGTTGCGGCGAACGTGCCATCCGCACAATCCACACACGCCGACATCCCAGCACCGGCCGCAAACGTGCCGGCGGGGCAGGGCGTACACGACGATTGCCCTGGGCACCCCTGGGCAGTTCCAGCCTGGCACTGCGCACAGTTCTGTGCTCCTTCAGCGGGGCTAAACGTACCTGGTTGGCAATCTTGGCAACTCGTTGATCCGGTCGTGGCGGAAAACTTTCCCGGTTCGCACTGAAAACACACCAGTTGACCAGACGCTGGCTGAAACGTCCCCTGCGGACAGTCGACGCAGTCGGCCATACCGGGTTGCGGTCGAAAACGCCCTGGGGCACAAGGTTGACACTCAGCCTGCCCGGCAGCGGGGGTGAAGGTTCCGGCGTCGCAATCGTTGCATGCGGCTTGCCCCGGCGTTGATTGCGCGGTACCCGGCGCACAAGGCGTACAGGCGGCTGCCCCGGATGCGGAGAACGAGCCCGCAGGGCAGAGGACACATGTATCCGTCCCCGGCGCGCTTGCAAAAGTACCTGCAGGACAGGCCAAACATGTTTGGGTTGCCGGGTCTGCAAACGTCCCAATGGGACAGTCGAGACAAACACTCGCGCCGGACGCCGGTGTGAACTGGCCGGGTGCGCAAGGCGCGCATGCCTGCGACCCGTTGGAACTGGCAAACGTTCCCACGTCGCACGCATCGCACTGCGACTGTCCCGGATCGTCCTGAGCCGTTCCCGTACTGCACGCAACGCACACGTTCGAGCCGAATGAAGCGGAGAACGTTCCCGGGGAACACGCTGTGCAAGCCGTCGCACCGATGGTTGGGGCAAACGTCCCCGGTGCGCATGCAACGCAACTGCTCTGGCCCGATGCGTCCTGAGCATTTCCCGTCGGGCAGAGCAGGCATTCCATCGACCCGGGTTGGGCCTGAAAGGTGCCGGGTTGGCATGGCGTACAGGCGGCGGCGCCAGGGACGCCGGCGAATGTTCCCGCGTCGCACTGGAAACACGACTGTTGCCCCGTTGCCGGCTGATAGGTCCCCGGTGCGCACGCGATGCAAGGCTCGAAGCCATCTACGGAGAATGTCCCGGGGGCACATGCGGTTTGCGCGCTGAGGATTTCGGTCGGCGCAAGGACACCCAACAACACAGTGAATACAGACGCAATTTTCAATCGATGCATTTCCAGCCCCTCATTGGTAGGGTCCGCTGTGCGGACCATCGTTTGTTCTTACGGTCCGCACAGCGGACCCTACACCACCGACATAGATATTCCTCCTACGTCAACTCCACGTTCCAATAAGCGTGGTCGAGGAAGTGTTTCCAGGAGTGGTACTTGGCTTGCGATAGTTTGATGTTGACCACTGGGCTTTGTCTCGGTTTGACGGGGACCGTGATCAGCTTCATGTGGGCTTGCTCTGGGGTTCTGCCGCCTTTTTTTACATTGCACTTGAGGCAGCAGCAGACGATGTTTGTCCAGGAGCTTTCGCCGTCTTGCGAGCGGGGGACGACGTGGTCGAGGCTTAGCTCGGCTGTGTTGAATTTCTTGCCGCAATACTGACACTTGCTTCGATCACGCGCGTAGATGTTCCGCCGGTTGAATTTGACCGTTTGCCTTGGGACGCGGTTGTATCGCAGGACGCGGATGATGCGTGGCACCGCGATATCGAACCGCACGGTGCGAACCCAATCGTGATCTGCCGGCTCGAATTCCTTGCGGAAGCGGCTTAGCTCTGCCCAATCGTCAAAGTCGTAAGAGACGTACCTTCCGTCTTCGACGTGGACAATCTCCGCAACCTGTTCGTCACGGTGATCTTGCTTGAACAACAGGGAAAAGGCGCGCTTCGCCGAAATGACGCGGAGCGCCATGTAGTGCGCGTTGAGCATGAGAACACTGGAGCTAAGCCCGGAGTGTCTCGCCGTGGTTGGGAGTGGTGCGCTCGATGGGAAAACTTCACCTCCAAGGTGGCGAATCAATTTCGCCGTGTATGGCTTCGCCCTATAGCCCTATAGATGGCGGGGTAGGGTGGGCCGTGCCCACCGCAGTTTTACATATCGCGTCAGAAGGTGGGCATGGCCCACCCTACAGGAGCCCGTCGAGCCGCGGCTGAGACATGGCGTTTGCCGAGACTTCGATGGATCTCCCTATCCACAGTATTTTAGAGGTGAAGCGGCTGTTCGATCAAGCGCTAATATGGCGAACGTTCGACATATCGGTCTATTCGACGCCACGGTCAGCGAGCCAACGCTCCGCATCCAAGGCCGACTTGCAGCCCATCCCAGCGGCTGTGATGGCTTGTCGATAGGTCGAGTCCACGCAGTCGCCGGCAGCGAACACACCGTCAACACTGGTCGTTGAGCGGTATGGGTCGGCGAGTTTGATGTATTTTTTTTGATCGAGTTCGAGTTGACCGTCGAGAAAACCGGTGGCGGGCGTGTGGCCGATGGCCATGAAGAGGCCGCCGATGGGAAGGTCGCTGTCTTCCTGCGTTTTTGTATCGGTCAGGCGAACCGCGCTGACCATCTCCTCACCCAGAACATCTTTGACCGTCTTGTTCCAGAGGACTTCGATCTTTGGATTTTCCAGCGCCCGCTGCTGCATGATCTTGCTGGCTCGTAATTCGTCGCGGCGATGGATGATGTAGACCTTCGATGCGAACTTGGCGAGGTACGTTGCTTCTTCGACAGCAGAATCACCGCCGCCCACGACGGCTAACTCCTTATCGCGGAACACCGGGAGTGCGCCGTCGCACACCGCACACGCACTGACACCGCCACCACTTCGGGCCAAACGTTGTTCGTTTTCTAGCCCCAACCAATTCGCGGTGGCACCGGTGGCGATGATGACGGTGTGTGCCTTGACGCAGACATCGTTCTCACCGCACACGGTGAAGGGATGCGTCGACAGATCGACTTTTGTGCAGTCCTGATAGGCGAAAGAGTGTCCATCATCCGGATCGGACACGTCCGGGTTCT
>JAADIU010000313.1 GCA_013151185.1 Planctomycetota bacterium | reverse complement strand
CCTGGGGGCGATGGCAGACGGCTCGGCTTCGCGATATTCGCAATCGGTCGATACGCCCACTGAGAAGTTCGTTCCCGAGGGTGTGGAAGGTCGCGTGCCATACCGCGGTTTGCTTGCTGATTTTGTGTATCAACTTGTCGGTGGGCTAAAATCCGGAATGGGCTATTGCGGAACGGCGACGATTGACGATTTGCGGTTGGGAGCCAGATTCTGTAGCGTGTCGGCAGCGGGTGTGGCAGAGTCGCACGCCCACGATATTACCATGACCCGAGAGTCGCCAAACTATGCGCCCTAACGAAACCATGCGACCGAACCGCCGTCTCATTTATCATGCAATCACGCTGGCGTCTGTTACGCTGGTGTCTGTGTTTTCTCTCGTGGCGAGCGGTTGCGGGGAGTACATCAACCCGTGGACCGACCAGATGGTCCCCGCCGAGTACGTCACTACCCCGTCGGTCGAGGGCGTTCGTGAGTTCGCACAAGCCGACGTGCAGGCGGCGAGATCGTTTGAAACGTCACTCATCAGTCCGCAAGATGGCACGGTCGGACATTTCCCGCTGTGGTTTGAAGACCCGTTTGAAGACCGAGGCAGTGACGACGGCCAATTCGCGATGACTGCAGAGGACTATTTTGCAATGCCCTATGGATTGGCTCGGTTCATCTTCAACGGCATGGCCGTCCCGATCAGCGCCGTGGTTCAGCCGCCCATTCCGGTGATGGGCAGCGACGGAATCACAAGTCGCCAAGCGCTTGGCCTCGACCACGATGCCGAGAAACTTCCCGCAGGTCGAACATCAACGCCCCCGGACGTGCTCGAAATCGGGTCTGTACATACGGGCGATATGGGCTCTGGTGTTTAGGGCCTAAGCGGGTTCGTGCAAGAAGTGAACAGTTCGAGGTTTTTGGTAGGGTCCGCTGTGCGGACCATTTCACAGAATCGAACATTGCTCCAGCGACGGTCCGCACAGCGGACCCTACATCGTTGAATAATGTCCCGACGGGTTGAATCACACCACCAGATTGGGCAGCGGCACTTCGCATGATGACGGATCCACTTCCCCCGTATTTCGCCGCTTCAAATTCCGGCCCGCCGCATCCTGACGACTTGCACCCAGATGATGCCGTCGAAAACATCTCGCGCGACGACCACACGCCTTACGCAGTCGCCCGCGAAGAAGGCACGCGCGGTTTTCTAACGATGTGTCGCTGGGTGTGGAGGTCGGGCAAGAACCGTTTGGCGCACCTTTGTTTGACGCGGCCTTCGATCCACTCGCGCCGTTTTGCCAGAATCAACATTCTCCTCTTTGCCATCGCCGTGATGTTCTGCATTTTCGCCAACGCATCGTTGCACGCGGTACGTCGCGGGCCCGGAATCGAGGGCGAGTCCGCGACGCCGACCGGTAAAGGTTGGTGGCAGGCGGTCGAGTGTGCGGATGCCTCCGGAAGAATACGGCCAAGCAATATCACGGTTTCCAGCGTTTGGATCAACGCACCGTGGGCTGCGGTGGCGGGCTGCATCGGGCTTGTTTCGGTGTTGATCCTGGGAATGGTTTTGATGGCGTTGGTCGGCTCGCGGGCGCAGCGAAGTGTGCATCTGGATGATCGCGTCGAACCGCGCCTCCGTGCGGGTATTCACTATAGCACCGCGTGGCTTGTATTTTTAACTTTGGCGGCGCTGATTCTTTGTGTGCGGCCACTTGCGGTGATGAAGGAAGTCGCGGGTTGGCCGATCATCCCGAAACCACTATTTGTCGATGCGACCGCTCTGTTGGTTGGGCTGATGGGTTTGATGCTGTGGTGGTTCTGGCTTATTCGGCTGGGTGGGACCGTGCCCGAGCGCTCGCGACAGTCGGTCACGCGATTTTTTGTCCTGTGGGGACCGTTGACCGTAGCTGTTCTCGTGGGCGTAGCCGCGTACGGGTTGTATCTCGTGGCGGAGAACTTGCCACATCGATTGGGCCTAAGCTGGTAGAATTCAAATCATGTCTATCGCCACCATTGCGGTCATCGATTTTGGAAGCCAGTACACGCAGCTCATCGCCCGTCGCGTACGCGAGCATCGAACCCACAGCTTGATTTTCGCCCCCAGTGTCACAGCGGATGATCTTCGCCAGCACAACATCATCGGCATCATCCTGTCGGGCGGACCTTCCAGCAGTTACGAAGACGATGCACCGGTCTGCCACAAGAGCCTGATCGACATGGAAGTGCCACTGCTTGGCATTTGTTATGGAATGCAGGCGATGGTTCGCGCGTTGGGTGGAAACGTAGACGCGGCGGTTCACCGTGAATACGGGCGAACCCAACTCGACATTCGCCATGCCGACCAACTGTTGAACCATTTGCCTTCGCCCACGACGGTGTGGATGAGTCATGGCGACCGCGTCGATCGCGTACCCGATCAATTCGAGGTCATCGCGTCAACGAAAAATTGCCCGATCGCGGCTTTCCGCCATAAGAAACGCAGGATATACGGATTGCAGTTTCATCCCGAGGTGTCGCACACACCGCACGGGACGCAGATTACCCACAATTTTCTGGCAGACGTTTGCGAAGCGCCGATGGATTGGGTGATGGGCAACGTGGCTCGGGACGCGATCGCGAAAATCAAAGAGCAGGTAGCCGACAACGAACGGGTGATCTGTGGATTGTCGGGCGGTGTCGACAGCAGTGTGACGGCAGCGCTTTTGCACGAAGCGATCGGCGATCGGTTGGTGTGCATTTTCGTGGACAATGGCCTGCTGCGAAAGGGCGAGTTGGAGCTTGTCGAGTCTACGTTCCGCGAACACTTCGCGATCGACCTGCGTGTGGCCCACGAAAGCGAACGGTTTCTTACGGCCCTCAAAGGCGTCACCGATTCCGACCGGAAGCGTCGCATCATCGGCCAGTTGTTTATCGATGTGTTCCGGGAGGCTGCTTCGCACATTGAAAATGCCAGGTACTTGGCACAGGGCACGCTCTACCCCGATGTGATCGAATCGGGTTCGGGTCCACATGGTGCAAGTGCCGGTATCAAACTCCATCACAACGTGGGCGGGTTGCCGAAAGACCTTGGTTTTGAACTGATTGAACCCCTGCGCGATTTGTTCAAGGACGAAGCGCGGCGGATCGGTGAGCATCTTGATCTGCCGAGTGACATGGTGTGGCGTCACCCGTTTCCCGGTCCGGGGTTGGCCGTCCGAATCATTGGCGAGGTGACACTCGATCGCGTTCGTCTTCTGCAGGATATCGACGCGATCACAATCGAGGAGGTGCGGGCAGCTGGCTGGTATGAAAAGATCGGACAGGCGTTCGCCGTGTTGCTGCCGATCAGCACCGTGGGTGTGATGGGTGACGCCCGCAGTTATCACGGGCAGCAAGTCGCCGCCATTCGCTTCGTTGAAACGACGGATTTTATGACAGCCGACTGGGTGCGGGTGGACTATTCGGTTTTGGAGCGAATTTCTTCGCGCGTGATGAACGAAGTACGCGGGGTAAACCGGGTCGTCTACGACATATCGGGCAAACCTCCCGCGACCATCGAGTGGGAATAGCACCGAGTGAGAATAGACGGTTTCGGGGTTTTGGTCGGGGACTGTTGCTGCGGCTGCGGACTGCATTGAGATACGCCCGGTGTTCAATTTCCACTTTGACTCAATCAATACGCCCTTGACGCCGATTCAAAGGGTATACTAACTTCATACTCGGATACCCACTTCGCACATTCACCGGCGACAAGACCGTCTGCTTCTTGATCAATCTTTGGTTGATGAAATAACTCTGCGAGCGACATGCCGCTCATTGGGAGGACGTTGATGGATCTTCAAAACGACGTTTGCACGCTTCACGATTTTGCGAAACATTCGACGGATGTTATTCACGACATTCAGTGCAATCAGCGCCCCGTCATGGTGACGGAGAAAGGCAAGCCGACAGTCGTGATCATCCCGGCTGAGCTTATGCCCGACAAGTTGAAAGCCCTCGAAGCGGTATGCGAACTCGTGACATCCTGACGGACGACATGCGCATTCGCAATGAGCGCGGTCAGCCGAGCGCGGTTAGCCGTTGGATATCGACGCTGCCTACTCTTCAACAGGCTCCGCAGCAGGTTGCCGGACTTTTGGCGGCTTGGTGAGTAGCGACACCTGCGACCATATCCCGAAGAACAACAATACGAGCGAAAGAATACCGCGTGTGAACCAGACCCACACCTGCACGCGCGGTTTGATCCAAACGGTTTTCACTTGCGATGCTGCGTCAAACTCAATGGGTTTGCCAGAAGCGGTCATCTTGAAATAACCCCAAATACCGCCCGGTGGATATTCCGTCGCCAGATAGTCTCGGATGAAGGCATCGAATTCTGCGCGCACTTCGTCAACCTTACCGCGTTTTCTGATATGCGGGTTCTCAATGGCCGCGGCTGCGAAGTCGCTTGGATAGTCAACCGCTTCCCTCACAATCGCGATCGACCAACACACGAGGGTTACCATCACGGTCGCAGACAACGCCTTGTTGCGCGCGACCAGTTTCGTCTTGTCGCCCACGCGATACATCGTCGCACCGATGATCAATCCAAACAGCATAAAGAAAAACAAACCCAGCATCGCGACCAGAGACAGTGCGAACGAAAGCAGTAGATACGCCAGCGCAGACGCGACGATCAGCCCGGCGATGAAGGGTACGATGATGCCGCCACCTGTCGGATATGGTGTGGAATCTGCGTCTGATGGGGCGATTGTGGAAGACGGCGGATTGTCACTGTCGGGATTCAACTCAGTTCCTTTGCATCAAGTGTAGTCGGCTGCCATGCAGTCAAGTGATTCGTTGTCATCGGGAAACGCAAATTCAGTCGGGAAGCGCACGTTCAGATGGTTGCGGCTTCGAGTGCTCGGGCAATTCTGAAACCCAGCCAGCATCCAGCCAAACACAGCACCACACTACCGACAATGTTCATTGCTGCAAGGAAGAAGTGGCGTTCAAACAAGAGCTGGATGGTGTTCAATGAGAACGAGCTGAACGTTGTAAATCCACCAAGCACGCCAACAGTCAACGCCAACCGAAGATGGGGGCCAATGGTCCAACCTTCCATGCGGACGCTCAAGAATCCGATTGCAACGCAACCCACGACGTTTACAAACATCGTACCGACTGGCATCCGCTCCGCACCAATCAGACGCTGGGCTCCGCCAGCCGCCGCGAAGCGCAACATGCTGCCAATGGCTCCGCCCAATCCAATCCAGCCGGTTTGTATCAAAAATGATCCCAACGTCGAGGGTCCTTTCGTCGGCTGATTTGGTGGGGCTCAAGCCGATCAAACATGGGCCATGCGATTTCGCGGGTATCTTCGAGCATCTTTCCAACGCACGCAACAGTGCGCGTGCGGTGACTTCGGGTAGGTGCGGGGCGAGGTGAGGTTTTGTGCTTTCGACGCATGGTGCCTTGCGATCAGCCGAGAGTCGGCGTACAAGATTGTCGAAGCATCGATCCCGATTTCACTGGACTTTGCCATGAACGAACAGCACCAGGAAATTCTGGCTGTGATGACGCGGACGCGGTTGCTGGCCATTCTGCGCACGACCGATCAGCAGCTTGCCGCGCGGGCTATGCGGGCGGCGGTCGATGGCGGGTTCCGGATGGTGGAGTTTACGCTGAACACACCGGGCGCTTTGGAATTGATCGCCGAATTCTCATCCGACCCACGGATCATCGTGGGGGCTGGAACTGTGATGACGATAGACGATGTTCGCAGGTCGATTGATGCCGGTGCGCGGTTCATCGTATCGCCCCACACCGATGCGGAGATCATCCGAGAAACCCGCGTCCACAACGCGGTGAGCGTTCCCGGAGCGTACACGCCTTCGGAAATGCTACACGCCGATCGCAGTGGGGCGGACTTCATCAAGCTCTTCCCATCGCCAGCCGACATCGCCCAATACGTCCGGCAGATCATCGGACCACTACCGCACCTGCGAATCGTACCCACTGCTGGCGTCACGCCCGAGAACTATCAAGACGTTCTGAAGGCGGGTGCAACGGGCGTAGGTTTCGTCAGTTCGCTTTTCACACCAGCCGACATGGACGCTCGAAACTTCGACGCCATCCGCAAACGTGCGGAGCAGATCACTTCGACAATCGAACCTGCGGGCGATTGAATTCATTCACGC
>JAADIU010000272.1 GCA_013151185.1 Planctomycetota bacterium | reverse complement strand
GACACCGATGGCGATGGAACGTATGAACTCGTATTCGCCCAAACTTTACCAAGCCGCAGGCCGCTGCCTGGAGTTGCGGCGAAACCGCTTCCAATCCTGGCGGAATTCGCTTTGGATCGCGCGAGCGGTTTGCTGCGGACGCGGGTGTTGACGGACGGCTGTGGTATTACGCCGTGGGATCCGCCTTCTGATGCGCCCGTGCAACTTGAGCAAACGGCGAAACTGGAAGACGTGTTTCTCAAACTGCTTCCCCCGCCGAGTTTGGACACCAAGTAGCGTGGCCGTCAATGACCTGGCCGGGTAGACGAAACAGTTTCACCTTGGTGTGAGCGGTTATTCTCGCCTCCCGATTCGCAGGCTGTCGTGTGATTCCAAGCCCATCGTGTTTCGGCTACACTCCCCGGTTCATCGCAAGCGCGGTGAATGTATCAACGCAATCCGCGCCGCATTTGCTGAACCTGTTGCGCGTGACCAATGCCATTTATTCCAAGGAGCCTTTCATCCATGAAGTGCGCACCGATGTCGAAATCGTTCACGTTGTTAACCCGTCGCGCTGTGGCAGTGCTCGTGGCTATGCAGTTTGTCGCCGCCGTTCACGCTGAGCCGATCGAAATTGCATCACCGGGCAACGTGCTCAAGGTGACCTTTGAACTGAAAGATGGCACCCCGACCTACAGCGTGACCCGCAAGGGCGTGGCTGTGATCAATTCGTCAAAACTCGGATTCAAACTCAAGTCGGGCGAGTCGCTTGACGGTGGGTTTCAGGTTGCTTCGTCCAAGACGCAGAAAGTCGACACCACCTGGACCCAGCCGTGGGGCGAGCAGAAAGACATCCGCGACCACCACAACCAACTCCGCGTGGTGTTGGAAGGCACGGGTGAATCGTCGAAACGCATGGCGATTGTTTTTCGGGTGTTCGACGACGGAGTTGGGTTTCGCTATCTGATTCCCAAGCAGGGCGGAACGGATTCGATTGAGATTACCGACGAGCTTACGCAATTCGTCTTCCCGGAAGACCACCGTTGTTGGTGGATTCCCGCGTTTGAATCGAACCGCTACGAATATCGATACACCGATTCACCGCTCAGCAAAACCGACAAAGTGCATACACCGATTACGTTTGAAACGAAGTCGGGTTTGTACATCAGCCTGCACGAAGCCGCCCTGACGGACTTTTCGAGCATGGCGCTCAAGCGAACCGGCGGAACCACCTTTGAAGCCGAACTCTATCCGTGGTCGGACGGCGTTAAGTCGCGCGGTTCGCTTCCGATGAAGTCGCCCTGGCGAACAATTCAAATCAATGATTCACCCGGCGGACTGATTGAAAATTACCTGATCCTCAACCTCAACGAGCCGAACAAACTCGGTGACGTGTCATGGGTCAAACCAGGGAAGTATGTTGGCATCTGGTGGGAAATGCACTTGGGCGTGTCGAGTTGGAGTTCGGGTGCCAAGCACGGTGCGACGACCAAAAACACCAAACGCTATATCGATTTTGCAGCGAAGAACGGTTTCGATGGCGTGCTGGTCGAAGGTTGGAATGTCGGCTGGGATGGGGACTGGATGCACGGTGAAGGTAATTTCAGCTTCACAAAACCCTACCCGGATTACGATCTGAACGCGCTCGCTGCATATGCCAAAGAAAAGGGCGTTCACCTCGTCGGCCACCATGAGACGGGTTGTGGTATCGAGAACTACGACCGTCAGCTGGACGACGCATTTGCACTCTGTAAGAAGCTTGGCATCCGCGCGGTCAAGAGTGGTTATGTCGGATTCGGTCAGGGCATCAATCGCACCGACGCCAACGGCAAACAGCAAAAAGAATGGCACCATGGGCAGTACATGGTTCGCCACTATCGTAGGGTGGTTGAAGCGTCGGCGAAATACGACGTGATGCTGATTGCGCACGAACCCATCAAAGACACAGGCATTCGGCGCACGTATCCGAACATGATGTCGCGCGAGGGCGCGAACGGCCAGGAGTACAACGCTTGGGGCGGCGACAAGAGCAACCTGCCCGACCACACAACGATTCTTCCCTTTACGAGAATGCTGGCTGGCCCGATGGATTTTACACCGGGGATTTTCGACGTGCTCTTCGAGAAGGAGCAGCCTGACAACCGCGTCCGCACGACCATCACGAAGCAGTTGGCGCTGTACGTCGTACTCTACAGCCCGCTACAGATGGCCGCTGACCTGCCACAGAACTATGAAGCGAAGCCCGAGGCATTTCAATTCATCAAAGATGTTGTCACCGACTGGGAATTCACGAAGGTGCTCAACGGAAAGATTGGCGACTACATCACCATCGCGCGCAAGGATCGCAACAGTGACGCGTGGTTCATCGGTAGCATCACCGACGAGAATAGCCGCACACTAGAGGCGGATCTTTCTTTCCTCGACGCGGGGCGCAAGTACGTCGCGGAGATCTACCGGGATGGCGAGGGGGCTGACTGGGACAAGAATCCTTACGCGATCGTGATCGAAAGTAAGCCGGTTAATTCGACCACCAAGTTGCAGTTGAAACTCGCACCCGGTGGCGGAACGGCGATCCGCCTTCGTCCGGAAACAAAATAGACATGCGATGGGGGCTCCTTGCCGGATTCTTTTCTTGCGGTGCCCTACCCGCCCCTGCGCGGTTGCGCTCGACGGGGTTATTGTTTCATATTCGCACGCAAAACGCCCATTGGCCTATGAAACAGTTGCGGACTTTGTGCGCGTGACTTGTGTTCGCACGCTCGAAAAGCAACGTGCTTTGGTTGAAACTGTTTTCGACTTCAACATGGATCGTATCCCGGCTATAATGAGGTCGACGGGGTGCCGGAAAATCCAAACACATTATCGGCGAATTTCAAACGGGTGCGGTCACCAGACTCCGGGCACGGTTTTCCTGAAGAGATGACTTGAACATGAATCCAACCATACTTCTATCGATTGCGTTGCTCGCGCCGGCTGCCAGCCAGGACAATAATGTAGAGTGGAATGGCATCACGCATCTCGCTTCATTCGACCGCGCACCGCTCAGCCCGGTTGGCGGTGAGTCGTTCGACGTGAACATTCAAACGTTTGACTTCGACGTCACCAGTGTTCGTGTGACGACGGACGGCGGTGGGAGCTGGATCGATGCGAGCTACGCGTTCGACCGTGGCCCCTATGATGTTTGGACCGCGACGTTGCCGTCAAGTTCGCCGACGGGCGGGTTCTCTTATTACTTTGAGATCACCGACGGAACCGACGTGGACTATCTGGGCCCGAGCGGTATGTCGGACCTACCACCTGCTTCGGGCTGGGTGATCAACTTTGTTTTGAACCTGCACGCACCGTTGGGGGCGACGCTGACTTCCGACGGTGGGGCTACGTTTCGAGTGTGGGGGTTGAACACGAATACAGCCAAGGTCGCCGGTGAGTTTAACGGTTGGAATTCGACATCTTTGCCGATGACCACACTTCCCGGGACCGGTTACTTCACTCGCAAGGTATCGAACGTGACCGAGGGGCAGGAATACAAGTACATTTTCGATGGCGTCAATTGGAAACCCGACGCCCGCGCTCGCCAGTTCAACCCCGGCGCTTCCTACAACTCGGTGATTCGTGATCCCGGCACATACGTTTGGGGAGACAGTTCCTTTTCTCCACCGCCTTTCGAGGAGATGGTGATTTACCAGCTTCACGTAGGTACGTTTTCAGGGCGCAATGACGGTGGTTTGAATCGTCCGGGGACATATCGCGACGTTGTTGATTTGCACCTGAGTCATCTGGCGGAGTTGGGTGTCAATGTGGTGCAGTTGAATCCGATTACCGAGTTCCCCTGGGATTGGTCGGGCGGATACAACCCGATCACTGCGTCGGCACCTGAGGCGATTTACGGTGATCCTGACGACCTCAAGTACATGGTCGATCAACTTCACCAAGCCGGGATCGCTGTCACGCTCGACTATGTACCGAACCACTTCTCCGGTTCGGACAATTTCCTTTGGGATTACACCGGTTCGCAGATTTACTTTGATACGCCCGCGTTCGACACACCTTGGGGTGCGCAGGCAGATTTTGATCGGCCCGAAGTACGTTCGTATTTTGTGGATGCGGCGCTGGCTTGGATTGAAGAATACCACCTCGACGGATTCCGAATGGATGGCACGGACTTTATGCACCCACCCAACGGACAGGCTTCGGGTTGGACCGTGATGCAGGAAATCAACGACGCCATTACCAATCGGCGGGCTGATAAAATCGTTTATGCGGAGCAGCTTCCCGACAACACCTATCACACCCGTCCGATCGCCGACGGAGGTGCCGGTTTCGACGCTCAGTATCACGATCGCCACAAGTATGCCGTTCGCAACGCGATTTTTGGTGCAGCATCTTCCAATGCCGACATGACCGAACTTCGCGAGACGATGCTGGGGCGGCTTAACGATTCCGGCAACAACTACATCACCAGTTCGGTGGACGGTGTATCGCAGAGCATCGGGAAATTGATCAAGTATTTTGAGCTTCATGACGAAGCGTGGACCGAAAGTGGAGGGCAGCGTATCGTCAAGACGATCGATCCTTCATTCCCATACAACGATGAGTTCGCCAGGGGTCGCACGCTAATCGGCCACGGGATCAACTTCTTCTCGCCGGGCATTCCTGCCTTTCTCATGGGAGCGGAGTTCCTGGAGGATACAGACTTCGGTTCGGATGCACCCGCGACGCCTGAGGCGCGGCTTGACTGGAATAAACCGGGGACGTACGGCAACTACATGCAGGCGTTCAAAGACATGATCGCCCTGCGCAGAACGAACCCCGCACTGCGAAGCGATGCCTCGTATCAGATCAATCACCTGAACGATGCCAACGATGTGCTCGGCTTGCATCGGTGGAACAGCAGTGGCGATGTGTTGCTCATCGTCATCGGTCTGAACAACAACGACCTGTTCAACTACAACATCGGCTTCCAACAACCCGGTGCGTGGCGCGAAATTTTCAACAGCCAAGCCAGTGAGTACGGCGGAACGGGTCTGGGCAATGGAGGATTGATCACCACCGTCAACATCACCAAGGACGGCTACGCGAATTCGGCGTTTATCACCGTTCCGAAAATGAGCGTCACCGTGTTCCAATGGACGCCGGAAGATGTCAATCTCGACGGGACGAGCGACCTTGTCGACTTGTCGCTGTTTCAGCAGTGCGTCGGTGGCGGACCCGATTGCAGCGTGAATGCAGACCTCAATGGCGATCTCACCGTTGACGCGAACGACTGGCAACTGATTGGTCCTCGCGTTGTCGGGCCGGGGCAATAGCTCGGCAAGAGCTCATAGTCAGCTCACAGCCGGAGCGGTCGTCAACGAATGAGCAACATCCCGGAGTGTGCGGGAAGTGATACGTCTTCGGCGGCGGTTCGTATGGCTGAAACGGATGCCTGCTTTGCGTCTGCATGAACCGCCCACTTGCCCGGTGGTAGCTTGAACTGCGTTGGGGTGGATTCTCCATTGAGGAGAACCAGCAACTCTGTCGCAGCCTCACCCTGTAAGTCGTTGCCGTCGATCCGATAGACGATGCACCGCTTCGTTGGCGAATGTTTGATGTTGATCCGTTTGCGAACTTCCTGTGCGGATCGAAGACGAAATGCCGCGTGTGTCTTTCGGATTGCGATCATCCCACGATGGTACTCAAACACCTTCGCGTAATCCTTCTTGCGCTTCCAATCAATCATGTTGATGGCGTCGGGCTGGTTGTAGCTGTTGTGGCTGCCCTGCTTGCTTCTGCATAGCTCCTGCCCGCTGTGCATGAACACCGCCCCCTGCGAGGTAAACAAAATCAGCGCAGCGAACCGCATCATACGGCGACGCTCAGCGTCCGTTGCGTTTGGTGTGCTTACGAGCAACTTGTCCCATGCCGTCAGATTGTCGTGGGCTGCAAAGTAGTTAATCGAATCAACGGGGTTCTTCGCCCAGTCGTCAATCGAACCGGCCAATCCCGCAGCCACGCCTTCGGCATTGCTGCCCGATTGAATGAATCCTTGGGATCGTCCGTCACGATTGCCCTTGATGGCATCTCTGAAGTGATCGTTGAACGCGCCGATTCCCGCTCCCGCTACACGCCGTTTGTCTGTGACGGCAGGCATCGTCGTTTGGCCGCCTGTCCATGGTTCGCCGAATACGAGAATTTGCGGATGTACTTTCTT
>JAADIU010000060.1 GCA_013151185.1 Planctomycetota bacterium | reverse complement strand
GAGCCCGCAACCATTCCCCCATCGTTGTCGAGCCTTGCTGTGGCAACGGAAGTTCATCGACCCGTGTAGCCAGTTTGAGGAGTGCGTTTGCTTTGGCGGCAGATCGGGCGACGACGGATTCGGCATCGCTGGGTTTGCTACCGCCGATTCCACCTCGCCCCGTTGCGACGAGTGTTTGCGAGGCCCAGGATGGCGGGGCGCGGTCGATGCAGCCAGACGCTCGCCACACCTGCGACCACGGAGGCACACCGTATCCCACCGCGTTAAAGAGCGAATCTTTGATTTGATAGGGCACTGTCACCGTGCAAACCTGCTCATCGTGAAGTTGCGGAGACGATGATTCTATCGCGGTTCGGATCGATGCGATGTGGGTGCGGTAGGCGCTGCTTGCAAGGTCACCTGCGAACGCCCGGTCGCAGGCGGCTGTCAGTTGTCGCAGGGCGTCGTCGCGGGCGATGTCGACGGCCATCGCAGTGCCATTGGATGTCACTGTTTCCCAACCAAGTGGCTGCGGTTTCGCGGGGTCGAGTCTTGGATCGGAAACGCCCAAAGTGACGAACGACCGATGTTCGAGACGGTTCAGGATTTTCTTGATCGCGAGGTCGTCTTTGGATTCGCGAACGTCACTGGGTAGATCCGCCGTAGCAAGTTGCACCATCAGGCTGAACGCGCGTCGGTCTTGATGTAGCGCGTCGGACAAGCCATCTGCCGGGCCCGGTGGAGTCAAGTTCAGGTCCGTTACTTTGCAGCGATTGCGGATCAACTGGCGAAGTCGAAGGTCCACCGATGGCGATACGATCGCGTCGGACAGAGTGGAACCATCGATCGACCGGCAGGCATAGACCTGATCCATCACTTGCCGCACCGCGTCTGTCCGTGCAGCGGCTTCGAGTTGCGGTGAGTGAACGTCCAACCCGCCGGCCGCAAGAACAATGCTTAGAATTGTGGCGTATAGATTGATCATCGAGCTTCGCTCGCGGTGGTTCAATTCGCATTTGGCGGTATGATTCTACGCGGAAGCAGGTTCGCAGGAAACGACGCGGATGGTCGGATGAAGCAAGCCACATGAAACCTCGACGAAAAACCAGGACGGTTCGCGTGGGCGCGGTGGCGATCGGTGGGGACAATCCCGTCGCCATCCAATCCATGACCAGCACATACACCTACGACATCGACGCGACCGTCGCCGAAATCCGCAAACTCGCCGAGGGCGGGTGCGACATCGTCCGCGTAGCCACCCCAAACAAAATCGACACCGAAGCGCTGCCGGCAATCCTCGAACAATCACCCCTGCCCATCGTAGCCGACGTGCATTTTCATTTTGAGCGGGCCCTCGAAGCGGTCGAAGCAGGCGTACACAAGATTCGCCTCAATCC
Organism: Planctomycetota bacterium; assembly: GCA_013151185.1. Lineage (GTDB taxonomy): Bacteria > Planctomycetota > Phycisphaerae > UBA1845 > UBA1845 > UBA1845. The sequence continues at coordinate 4,862 of JAADIU010000060.1, read as the reverse complement.
CGGCAACATCAGCGATCGCAAACAAGTCGATCGCGTCATCGCGGCATGTCGTGAACGCAAGATTCCCATCCGCATCGGTGTCAATGAAGGCAGCATCGTCGAACGAAAAGACGCATCGCAGCGGGCGGAGGAAATGCACGCCATCGCGGGTGACCGTCACGCGCACATGATCCGCCTCATGGTCGAAAAGCTCGAAGACTATCTGCGCATCTTCGACGACAACGATTTTGCCGATGTGGTCATTAGCGCCAAAAGCATCGACCCACGAATATGTATCGACGCATACCGCGCGATCAGCGAACGCTTCGACTATCCATTGCACCTCGGTGTCACCCACGCGGGACCGCCCGAAACAGGACGCATCCGAAGCGTGTCTGCATTGGCGGCGCTGTTGGCCGACGGCATCGGTGACACAATTCGCATCTCGTACGCTGCCGACACCATCCTCGAAGTGGAAGATGCCAAAGAATTGCTTTGCGTGTTGGGGATGCGCAACCGCCAAGAGCCCGAACTCATCGCCTGCCCAACCTGTGGCCGCATCGAAATCGACCTCATCAAGTTGGTGTCGCAGGTTCGCCAAAAACTCGCCGACATCAAAACGCCCGTCAAGGTGGCGGTCATGGGCTGCGTCGTGAACGGACCGGGCGAAGCCGAAGGCGCTGACGTCGCGGTCTTCGCGGGCAAAGGCAGAGGCATCATCTATGTGCAGGGCAAACAAACCCGAACCGTCAGCGAAGACGAAATGCTCGACGCCCTCTACGAAGAATCAAAAGCCTTCGCAGAGAAAGTCGAACGCGGTGAAGCACGGCTAACGTCGGGAGGCGTCAGCATCGTCCCCCCCGATCCACTGCCCCGATCCGATGGCAGCATTCCATTGAATGTAATCGGCCCCCGATCATAGCGCCGCCTCCGATCGGGTTGATATACACTTCCAGCGCGACATCCCGAGTAGGGTGCGTCCCGGACGCACCCTACGCCTGTGAGCAGTGCATAAGCACGACCGCACGGTTCACAGAGCCGTGCCGCACCGTGCGCAATCCTCTATTCGTGACATCTCCGTGACAATCACAATCGCCTTTGTGCATAGGGTTTGCGCCACGATGGTTCGGGCAGCGAAGTTTTCTTGTTCGCCTTGGAACTTGGCGACTTATCGCGTGTCCAAACGGGTGGGACCGAAAATGTTATTCACTTGAACCTGGTTTGGAGAATCGCTCATGAACTCAAAATCACTCGTATCAATCATTGTCGATCGCTATCACTCGATGCAACGCCTTCCGGCGTCTGGTGTGCTTGTGACCGTGCTGGCGCTCAGCTTCGGGGCGATCATGCCGACCTCGGCGAGTACGCTTCGCGCTGCCGAACACCGTGTCGTCAAGTGCTCCGCATGCGCTTGCCACTGTCATCAGCGCGTGTGCAATTGCTGTCGATGTCGCCGACCTGTCGACCTCGTTATATGTCTGGACACCTCGGGCAGCATGACGCAACTCATCGACTCTGCACGGTCGCGGTTGTGGGACGTGGTCAACGAACTGGCTACGGTTAAACCAACGCCAACCCTGCGCGTGGGATTGTTGACCTACGGTACTCCGAACAACTCGACGGCCCGCAGCGGCTGGGTGGTTCGTCAACTCGACCTGACGAATGATCTCGACGAAGTGTACGCAAAGATGATGGCCATGAAGACGAGTGGCGGAGATGAATTTGTCGGCTGGGTGCTCAACGATGCGGTGGAGAAAATGTCTTGGTCGTCCGACCCGCGCGCACTTCGAGTTATTTTCGTTGCGGGCAACGAATCTGCCGACCAAGCCCGCAGCAGTTACGATTTCCGCTATGTTGCGGAGAACGCCCAGGCAAAACAAATCGTCATCAATTCGATTTATGCAGGCAATCACCAGCAGGGTCGAAACGAAATGTGGCACGAAGTCGCCCGCCATGGCCGCGGATCATATTCCGCCATCGACATGGCGCAGGGAACGATTCAAATCGAAACACCCTACGACAAATTGCTTTCGGAGTTGAATACCAAATTGAACGATACCTATCTCGCGTTTGGTCAAAAGGGAAAGAGGTCCAAACAAAGGCAGGAAGAACAAGACGCCAATGCCGCCAAAGTGGGCGCCCAAGCGCAGGCGAGCAGGGCAGCCGCAAAATCCACCCCCCTCTATGCGAACGCCATGTGGGATTTGGTGGACGCCTCGAAGGAAGAAGGTTTTGAACTCGAAAGCCTCAAGAACAGGGACCTGCCCGAACGAATGCAGGCCATGGCCCCGGCAGAGCAGAAGGCATACCTGGAGGGGATGGTCGCAAGACGAAATGAGGTTCAGGTTCGGATGCAAAAGATCAATGCCGACCGAAACCACTTCCTTAAAAGGAAGAAACAGGCATTGCAGAAAGACGGCAAACAGGGGTTGGGCGACGCGATGCTGGCTGCCCTTCGACAACAAGCCGAGGACATGGGCTTTGTCTTTGGCGACGAATCGCAAGACGTGGATTCACCGAAGCAGGAAAAGAAACAGACGAACGAGAAGGCGTCCGAGTAGTCCATCGCTGAATCGCACACTCCGCTGCAAAGCGGATACCAAAAAGGCCATGCCCGGTTGTATTCGGGCATGGCCTTGCTTTCAAAGCGATTTACCTTGGTATTCAACAAACCTTACGGACCATCCATCGTCCCGAACTTCGAGACATCCGCACCATCTACCGTTCCGTTTCCATCGTCATCGAAGATGCAGCGGCAGGCGAGTGGATCAGGACCGACACCACCCGACGCCACGCATTCCTGCATCGACGCGAAATCAATCAAGTCGACATCGCCATCGTTGTCGAAGTCACCGTTAATCTGCGATGCGAATGGCAAGCATCCGTCGAATAGTGGCAGGATCACGTCGGCATCACTCTGGTCAAATACGCCGTTCGTATCAACATCAAACGCGCAGTAGCAGCGATCGTCGATCGTCGGGTTGGCAACCGTCGGGCCGCCCATGCAAATCTGCAATTCGGCGTAGTCTTGGAGATCGGCATCGCCATCGTTGTCAAAGTCGGCCAACGTTCCGTTGCTGCATACGTCGGGGCAACTGACCGCGCCGCATGTTTGACCGGAAGAGAATGTTGCGCCACCGATGGCGTCGCACTGACTTTGCGTTCCACTGTCGAAGCAGTCGCCGTCGAGTTTGCAACAAGCACCGATCACCGCACATGGGTTGCCCGAACAATCTATACCCACGCCAAGGAACGTTCCGCTTTGGGCGGCGCAGTTGGCGGGTGTGTCGTCGGCGAAACAGACGTCACCCGGACGACAACACGCTCCAACTTCTGCTGAGCAGAAACCGTCGCTCGTTGCGCAGTCTGAATCCGTTCCCAACGACACTCCGCCGACACCGAGGCAACCGGCTTCGGTTAGGTCCTGACACGCTCCACCGGGAACGCAGCATCCGACGGTGACCGGTGCGCAGGGATCGCCGGAACAATCGGAACCCGGCCCAACGAATGCACCGCTGAGTGATTCACATTGAAGCTGATGCAACCCGGCAGCCGTAAAGCAACTCAAGCCCAGGCAACACGCACCATCCGTGCAGAAGTCGCCATTTGCACAGGCATCTCCCAGTGTGCCCTGGACACCATTGGTTGCCACACAGTCGGTGGGGAAGAGGTCTTGGCATTGCCCGTCCACACAGCAGGGTGCCGTCTCGCATGTGTTTGTTTCGCAAATGGTGGCGTCACCGAGGTACATCCCGGCGCCATTGCTGCAAATGTCTTGCGTGAGAATCTGGCACGAAGTGCCCATGCAGCATGCGCCGCGTGGTTCACAAACATCAACACCGCAGGATGTTCCGTTGCCCAGGAAGTCGTCCAGCGGATCAACTTCGCACGCGAGTCGCGAGGTGTCGGTGCAGGTTGCATCGAGAGCGCAGCACGCGCCTTGGCCACATGGATTGCCCGTGCAATCGCTGCCGAATCCGCCGAAGGAACCAAGGGGCCTCGCGAGGCAGACCGGTTCGGAAACACCATTTTCGCAGCCGAAGAATCCGGAGTCGGGTACCAGTTCAGAGCAACATGCGCCCACTTCCGGACAGGCGATTGCTTCGCAGACCGTTCCGTCGCCTTGGTACGTTCCGCCCATGCTCGAACACTGCGGAGCCAGGATCGTTTCATTCAGAACCGAGCAGGTGGCATCGTCGAAGCAACACGCACCGCTTGGGATGCACGGGTTGGCGGCTGTCCCGGAGCAGGAACTTCCCGGTTCGCCGGGTGCTGAGCCCAGCCCCAGGCAATCGACTTGCCGTTCTTCCGTGCAGACATCCCCGAGGTCGCAGCATGTTCCCACCACGCATTGAAGCGACGCACACGACACGCCATCACCATCGTACACACCGTTTGAACTGGCGCACTCTGCGGGCGTCAGCACTTCGCAGTTACCACCGGGAAGGCAACACGCGCCTTGTTGGCCATTGGTGCAAGGTGCAGCCAATTCGCACGCGCGGTGACCGTTTGTCCCGACATCTTCAAAGACACCGCCAGCCGCAGCACAATCAAACGAGTTTAGAATTTGGCACTCGCCAAACACGCAACATGCCCCGACCGTCGCGGCACACGGGTCGTACAGGCAAGGCTGGCCTTCGGTCCAGGTGAAGAATTCCGTAGTGCAATTTTCGATTGCGACATCGTCGCAAGTGAGCGGGTCTTCGCAACACGCACCCAAAACGTCGCAGGTTTGCACGTCGCACGACGTTCCCTGACCCTGCCAAATACCGGGCGTTTGACCGAGGAGCGGTGTTTCACAATCGAATTTTTCGACGCCATCTTCGCATGTCCCGTCGTAGCGGCACCATGCACCGAGCACACCGTCATCGCATGGATCGAGC
>JAADIU010000317.1 GCA_013151185.1 Planctomycetota bacterium | reverse complement strand
TCGGCGTACGGTGTCGAACGATGGCTTTGCCCAGGAATGTCGTCTCGGGTTGGTGGATCGCGATCGACAGGGTCATCCCGATGCGAAGGTCGTCTTCGCTGAGAATCGCCACACCCTTGGGGCTGAGGTTCAGCGCTTTCGCCAACACATATTCCTCTTCACCCGATTCATCTGGCACCCAGAGTTCCACCGTGCCCGGAAAAGGCCATCGTGGCCGACCCCGGCGCTCGTCGCCATAGCCGTCCTCCGAGTACCCAAACCGTTGGCGCAACACTTCTTCGATGCTGGCGGCAGTGATCTCAACGAATTCTTCGAGCTGCATGTGTCACCTCTGCATAAATTGGCGAGCGACTTGAACTTATACTTCTTGGGAAGTCTACAATTGCATTGCCCGGTGGGCTTCGGTCGAACCCGAAACGAGGTGGGTTCGATAATCTTGTGGGTGATGCGTGCGTCAGGCGGTGTCGTAAGACGTGGGTGGAATTCGCGGGTGGTGGTGCCGCTTGTCAGAGGCCCGACGAACCGATGCTGAACGACAGTTGTTCGAGGTGGACGGCGAGGTCGACATTGGCAACGGTGACATCACCGGGGACCAACAGCGACACGGGTGCGAAATTCAGGATGCCCTTGATGCCGGCTCCTATCATGCCGTCGGTTACGGACTGGGCGACAGCCGCAGGAACGGCGAGCAGCGCCAACCGTATGTTTTCTTTCTGAACGACCGATACGAGTTGCTCGATCGACTGAACCACCGGGCCGTCTTCACCGATGGGCTGCCCTTGTAGCGACGGATCGTTGTCGAACACCGCGACCACTTCAAACCCTTTGGATTGAAATCCCCGGTAGGAGAGCAGTGCCCGCCCGAGGTTTCCCGCACCCGCCAGCAACACCCGCCAAGTCTGATCGGTCCCAAGGATATGGCGGAGTTTCGCGATCAACTCGTCCACGCCATATCCGATTCCGGGTTGGCCAAACTGTCCGAAATACGCGAGGTCCTTACGCACCTGGGCGTCGGTAATATTGAGGGCTTGTCCCAGTTGTTTGCTGGAGACCGTGTGGAGGTTGGAATCGCGAAACGCCTCGAGCTGGCGAAGATAGAGGCTGAGGCGTCGAACAGCCGGGGCGGGTATGGATTCGTTTCTTCCCATGGTCGCGGTTCAATAAATCGATGTCGAAGTCAACGTCGCGTTAAAGTGGCGTCTGTGAGGGTGAAGTCAAACTATACATTCTACGCGTTCACCCCGCCAATCGCTCAACCGGGGGGGAAGTCAAATTTGCGTCGATTGCTTGACAGGTTCGTGGCGCTTTGATTAGTGTTCCTAGCCTTTGTGTCCACCGTTGATGCGACCCGCCACGGGTCGGCCATCGCGATCAATATTGCCACAAGCCATCATGGAGCCAACGGATGCGCTTTCTGCGACTTTTTCACCCTCATCTGATTGTCTTGTTTGTTGCATTTTGCGGATTGCCCGTGTGGGCCCAAAGTGGAGCGGACCTTTCTCCGGGTGACGAGTTTCTCAAGAACGTCCGCGAAGGCGAACCGGCGGCGGCGGACGACAAATCGTTCGATGAGCGGATCAGCACGGAACTGAAACGCTTAAATGATGGTGCGGGTGGAGCGGATGTGGTCGCGCGACAGACAGCGGCTGTCTTTGTGAAGCGGTTTCGGGACCAATACAACAATCCGAAAAACTCCGACGGATTCAAAGACAAGCTGGCCGAGCGCGCGAGTTTGAAATTTCTTGAGCAGTTTAATCGCGGGGCAGAACTTGAGGCTGCTGCGGCGCGGGCGATGGCGGCGGTACTTTCGCAGTTCGGATCGGTCTTTGCGCGCGACGCGCTGCTTGCGGGTTTGAACTCGTCAGATCAGGTTGTGCGCTATCGCAGCGCGAGGGGTATGGAAAACATCATCGATGGCGTGTCTGCCGACGCGCGATTAACCGAGGTCAGTTTGAATGCGATCGCCAAGGTTACAGCCAAGGAAACGAATCCTGTTGTCGCGCAGGCGATGTACGAGGCAATGCAGTATGGAAAAGAGCACACGGACAAAGTTCTGGCGGCGCTGATGATTGCGTTGGACGGTCGGCTTGCTGAGATGCGTAAGTCGATCAAGAGCGTCGATGCGGCAGAGTCCACCACTCTGAAGTTCCTGTCCGGGATCAATGGTTTGAGCGGTGATGATAAGGTCGAGATCGTCAAGCGCGTTGGCCCGTTGCTGCGGCTCTTGGTGGAGGCGTATAGCGAACTGCCACAGAACACGGAGTCGGAACCGCGGCGGGATGCGCTGGAACAGGCCATCGTTTTGGCGGAGGAACTGTTGGAATCGTTCGTGAGTCCCAAGGGGAAAGCCCCGAGCATTCGGTCGAAAATGGCCAAGGGGGGCGATTCTGTGGCCATCGACATGCAGATCGAGTTGCTGCTTTGGATCGGTAACGAGCAGGATGCCGGCATCCTCAACTCCGGCCCGTGGAACGTGCCGGCGGGCGCACCCTAAGACGAGCCGCTTCGGTTGGATCTATCCTACCCAAGTCGCAGGTTTGAAAATCTTCTAGCCGTCAAACGACTGCCCATCCATACTGTACCTCATGTCTGTTCAACGCAGTTTCATTTTGACAATTTGCGCGTGGTCGATGCGGTGCGCTGTGGCGCTTGGCGGACCCGTGGTCGTGAATCCGCCGGAGCTCTTTGAATCCCAGCCATCCGATCGGGCGCTCGTCGATTCGGACGCCACATTGCAGTGTCGTCTCAAGGCGGAACCTTCCAGTTTCAATCCCGTCCTGATGTTCACTGCGATCGACGCGGAATTCGATTATCTGCTGTGGGATCGACCGTTTCTTCTGGATGAGAATCTGCAATGGTCGGTCAATCCCGAAATGGTGGAGGCGTTCGCGTTTGGTGAAGACCATTTGGAAGCGACGCTGACCCTCAAGCCCGGCTTGCGTTGGCAGGATGGAACGGCGCTGACGTCGGCTGACATCGTGTTCAGTTGGTCGCGGATATTGCACGGAAAGGTTCTTGCGCGGAAGGCCCGACACGGCACCGACGAGATCACGCATTGCCGGGCGGTGGATGAACGGCGCGTTCAATTCAAATTCAAAGAAGCGCTGGCGACCAACAAGTGGAGTGTCGATTTCCCGATCGTCCCGCGCCATGTTTACGAACCGCTTCTTGCCGATGATCCGTCGATGCAGCGAAGCGATGCTGCCGTGAAGGCAAACCGGATGCCCGTCGGTAACGGACCTTACCGCGTTGTGGAATGGTTGAGCGCCGAGCGAATCGTACTCGAACGTTGGGAGGCCTATTCGGGCAAGAAACCAGCATTCGCCAGAATCATCTTTCGGGTCATCCCGGACAACAACGCGGCACTGCTCGCGTTTGAAGCGGGTCGGATCGATGAAATGTCGTTGGCTCCCAGGCAGTTCGCCGCAGATACGAACTCCGCGCGGTTTGCGAAGGTCGGCGTCAAAGCCAAGGGCGAACAATGGACGACCTACTACATCGGCTGGAACGTCGGTGGCAAGAACGCTTTCCTAACCGACGCGAAGGTGAGGCGTGCGCTGGGCTTGATGGTCAATGGGGAACTGATCAACAAACAGGTCTTCTTCGGTCTCTTCGAGCGAAGCGTCGGGCTTTTCCCGGCTGCGTTTTTGCCAGCCGACGTTGAGCGGCTGCCACCGAAATTCGATCCGGTGCGTGCGGGGCGTTTGCTCGACGAAGCAGGCTGGACGATCAGTGAAGTAGACGGTTGGCGCTACAAGAACAGACCGGTCGATGCGCCGAACGCAGCGTCCGTTCCTGCGGAGTTCAAGTTGAACATTGTTTCAGCGTCGCAAACATCCCCCCGTGTCGCCGATATTTTTCAGTCCGACCTGCGGAAAATTGGTGTACGCATGGGTGTTGAGGTTCTCGAGTGGTCGGTGTTCAACGAGCGAAACCTGGAACACCGGTTCGATGCGTTCTTGTCGGCATGGACGTGTGGACCCGATCCCGATGAGGCGCGAAACCTGTTTCACAGCGATGCGAAACGGGGTGGTCGAAACTATGTCGCCTACGAAAATGCTGCCGTGGATGATTTGTTCGATCGCGGACGGCGAACAGTGGATTCGGATGCGCGCAAGAAAATCTACGGCGACCTTGAGCGAATCATATTGGCCGACGCACCGTATACATTTCTGGTTGATGCGCCGACTCTCTGGGCGTTCAGTCATCGGGTGCGCGGGGTGACTTTGAGCCCACGCGGGCCAATGCACGCGTTCCCCGGAATGCGCGCGTGGTGGACACCGCGTAAACCGTCGCCCGCGAACTGAGTTTGTGCGTTGGACTGCGGCAACGTTCCCGAGTTTTCGCTGGCATTTCAGGGTGAAACGACGTGTGGCGATACTTTCTCAAACGTGTCCTTCTTACGGTTCCGACGTTTGTTGGAGTCATCCTGTTAACGTTCGTGGTGATTCACCTGGCACCCGGATCACCGGCGACGGCTGACGATGCGGGGCTGGGTGATTCGGGAATGAGCGCGGTCGAACACCAGCGATTGCGCGCCCACTATCAGATGGACGCACCCCTGCATGTGCAACTGGCGCGATGGACAGCCCGCGCCGTTCGCCTTGATTTCGGGCGATCATTTGCAAACGGACGCCCCGTATCTCAAATCATCGCAGAGCGAATCAAACCGACGCTGCTGCTGACGTTCGGCACAATCCTCATTGCCCTGGTGCTTGCTATCGTGATCGCGTCTTTCCTGGCGACACGTTGCGGGCGACCCATCGACAAGCTCATCCTAACCGGTTGCGTGGGACTTTACGCGGTCCCGCCCTACATCGTGGGCTTGCTGCTCATTTGGATTTTCGGCGTGTGGTTGAATTGGTTTCCGTTTGCCGGTTTGACCTCCGATGAATTCTCTTCCATGACGACGTGGCGGAAGATTGCGGACCTGGCTGGTCATAGCGTTCTGATAGGGCTGTGTTTCGTCGGCCCGCTGCTTGCGTACTTGATCCCATTCATTCGAGCGAGCCTGTTGTCGGTGTTGAAGGAGGACTACGTTCGTGCGGCGCATGCGAAAGGGTTGAGCACGCGGCGGGTGATGTTTGGTCACGTTCTGCCCAACGCGCTGCTACCGCTGTTGACGGTGTTGGGTTTGATCGTTCCTGCGGTCATGGGTGGTTCGGTCGTGCTTGAAGTCATGTTCTCCTGGCCGGGAATGGGTCGCCTGCTCTACGAATCCATCGGACGCCGCGACTATCCGGTTATCATGGGCATGACAATCGTTTCGGCGGTGATCGTATTGCTCGTCACACTCGTCGTTGACCTGTTGTATGCCTGGGCAGACCCGCGCGTGAGGTATGTATGAGTGTCGCTAGCCGCGTTGGCGAAGACATCATCCTTCGGCGGAGTACTTCCATCGCCGGCAAGCGATCTGTACTCACAAAGTTCGCGTGGGTCGTCGCACTCTGCGTGGTGTTCGTCGCGGTGCTGGCACCTTTGTTAGCGTGGCATCAGCCGATCGTATGTAAGTATCAAGGTACCTACGACTTTCCAGCAGTGGTAGATACTGTTCGCCAGATTCCGGTTCTGGGTAGCTACTTGGAAAAGTCAAAACCCTTTCGGTTTCCTACCTTCGATGCGCGGAAGACGCTCGATCCGGATTCGTTCGCCATTTGGCCGCCCATTCCATTTGGCCCCATCGAACTGATGGCGGATGCGAACCTATCAAGTTCTCGGGCGCACTGGCTGGGTACCGACGATCGGGGGCGCGATGTCCTGGCGCGATTGATCCACGGGACGCGCGTGTCGGTTCGCGTCGGGTTGTATTCTATGCTGCTTGCCGGCGCGATCGGTATCGTGGTTGGCGCGGTTGCTGGTTTCTTTGGTGGAATGTGCGACTGGGTTTGCTCACGCTTCATCGAAATCGTGATGTGCTTTCCCGCGTTCTTTTTGATTCTTGCCGTCATGGCCTGGATCGGTGAAGGGTTAACAGGCGTCATCCTGGTGATCGGGTTCACGCAGTGGACTTCAATCGCCCGATTGGTACGAGCCGAAGTTGTCCGAGGGCGCGAAGCGGATTTTGTGATGGCGGCTCGCTCGTACGGTGCGTCGAACACGCACATTCTGATTCGACATTTGCTTCCCGGTGCGCTGGGGCCTGCCGTCGTGGCGATGACGTTTGGTGTTGCGGATGCGATTCTGTTGGAGGCGGGCTTGTCGTGGGTTGGGGTTTGGCGTTCCGTCGCCGACGCCTTCGTGGGGCTGGATGCTGCGTGACGGCTACGATCAGATTCGCACGCGCCCCGGCTTGATGGTTGCGCCGTGCGTCGCGGTTTTTGTCACCGTGTTGTGTTGTCATCTACTGGGCGAGCGTCTTCGCCGATCGCTTGATCCCAGAAAGAGTTTTGGGGGCGGCGAATGACAAACACGCGCGATCGAGACACCCTGCTGCAAATCCGCGATTTGCGCGTTCGGTATGACCAAGCGGCGGCGGACACGCTTGATCGCGTTTCGCTATCGATCAAGCGCCAGGAGGCAGTCGCGTTGTTGGGGGACAGTGGCTGCGGTAAGACAACGTTGGCGCTGGCGATGATGCGACTGCTTCCGAATGGCGCGATGGTCAGCGGATCGATAGAACTACGCGATGGCGATTACGCAACGCCAATCGAATTGACGCGGCTTGCTGAAGATCGGTTACGCGAGGTTCGGGGGAAGCGCATGGCGATGCTGTTTCAAAGTCCGCAGCGGTCGCTCAATCCGGTGCTGCGAATCGGTTCGCAAATCGAGGAAGTGATTCGTGTGCATACCAATGTTCGTCGCGCCGACGCACGCTTGAAGGCGATACAATCGCTGACGCGCGTGGGCATTACCGATCCAGAGCGGATCATCCGCGCCTGGCCGCACGAGCTTTCCGGTGGCATGGCGCAGCGGATTGGATTGGCGATCACCCTCGCAGGCCAGCCGGATCTGCTCATCGCAGACGAGCCCACGTCGTCGCTGGATGCCAATGCGAAGGCGCAGGTTGTTGAACTCCTCCGCAAACCTCGGCGAACGATGGGGATGGCGATTCTGTTGATCACCCACGATTGGACCATCGCCCGCGCCCTTGCAGATCGCGTTTGTGTCATGGATGGCAACCGAATCGTGGAGGATCGACAGCCAGAGGAATTCGAGGCACACAATATTCATCCGGCGGCGAGAAGGTTGATCGATGCTTCAAACCGAAGGCTGCGAATAGCCGTGACCAATGGCGATGATGTGCGATGAACACTACTACGGTGAACAATTTGCTCGAAATTGGTGGCGTGCATGTTTCGTTTCGGGATCGCTCTCGTCGATTTGCCCAACGGCGCGTGCAAGCCGTTCGCGGTGTTGATCTTTCAATCAAGCGGGGCGGCTGCGTCGGTTTGATTGGTGAAAGCGGCTGCGGAAAGTCGACGCTTGCCCGTGCGATGCTCGGACTTGTCCCGATTGATGCGGGTGAGATCGTCTTTGACGGATGCACGTTGTCGAAACTTCGTGGGGCGGAGTTGCAGGATTCGCGCCGCCGGATGCAGATGGTTTTTCAGCAGGCGTCCGACAGCATGAATCCCCGCATGACAGTTGAGTCGATCATCTGCGACCCACTGCGTTGCACGCGGGACGTCACACGGAGGCAGTGGCGGGAGCGCGTCACCGAGGCGTTGCACACGGTTGGCTTGGGTGACGAATTGCGTCTCCGGTTCCCACATGAATTGTCAGGCGGACAGTTGCAACGGGTTGCGCTCGCGCGGGCGCTCGTATTGAAGCCGGAGTTCTTGATATGTGATGAACCGGTCAGCGCATTGGACGTTACCGCGCAAAACGAAATCTTGCAGCAAATCTCCTCCATTCGCCGAGAGCGCAGCCTGACGCTCCTGCTCATCACTCACGACCTTGATATCGCAGCCAACGTTTGTGATACGATCGCGGTGATGTACCTGGGCCGCATCGTGGAAAGTGGTAGCGTGGACGAAGTGATGAACAATCCGCTGCACCCGTATACGTTTTATCTCAACGCAGCCCGCGCCCATCTTCGTCAAGCTGAAGGCCGACATGCTCCTTCGCTCACAGGCCCACCGCCAAGCCCCGTCGATCCACCGGCAGGATGTGCCTTTCATCCCCGGTGCCCGCTGGCTACGGATGTCTGTCAGGTCGAGTCGCCCGAGTTGGCTGCGGTGCAGGGTGTGGACAACGACCACGTTGCAGCTTGTCATCACAGCGACCGCATCGGCGAATTGGTGGAACTCGCAACGCCTTCCGCCCGCGCGATGTACGGTAAGACCCGCGATTGAACGTAGCCCCATCGGTGATCTTGTCACCTTGACACAGCCCCGTTGGGCATCGACGATCCCGCCGAAATCGCCATCGGCAGTGCCGTGGCAAGCAAATTCACAGGCGATCGGATCATTCATCTGACGGGTTCGCACGATTTGCCACACGCCCTACATTGCGTTGTCCGAGAAAAGGATTAGCTTTGATGTGGAGTTATTTTGAATGTCGGGTCTGCCCGGAATTTCGGTTTCCGGAGGTTTGGTTTGAGCGACCCGCTGATTGAACGAACCGTTTGAGGAACAAACATGATTGGGAAAACAAAGCGTGGTTTCGGTGTTCTGGCTTGCGGCTTGGCGCTGTTGGTTTCGGCTTCGAGTGTACGGGCGGAATCGTTGAATCCGTTGACGGCAGTTCCGGGTGAGGCTTGGGCATCGCTCACCATTCGCAACCTGGGTGATTTGGACAACAAACTCATCGCATTGGGCCAACGCCTGAACGCGCCGATGCCGGGCAGCCCGTTGGAAATGTTGAAGGCACAGCTACAACTCACCGGTCTCAACACCGACGGTGGTGCAGCGATTGTGATGATGCCTTTCGTGGGTGCGCCCGACCCGCAAAACTCGATGGCCATTTTAATTCCGTGTGCCGACTATGCAGCGATGACTGCGAACATGGCGCTGGAACCCGCCGTCGATGGCGTGTCGCGCTGCATGTTGATGGGGACGGAAGAATCATACATCGCGCAGATGGGTGGCTACGCGGTTCTCGGTCCGAAAGCGGCAGGCGTGCAAAGCCTCCTCGCCACAAAAGGCAAACCAACTATTGGATCAACCTGGACCAAGCATCAACTCACGCGCTTCGCCCAAGACGATGCGACGCTGCATCTCAACTTGAAAGCGATCGTCGCGAGTCCGATGGTTCAGGGCATGCTGCCAATGCTCGCAGCCAGTGGTTCCTTCAACCCTGCCGATCTGAACGATCTTGACAGCATCGCGGTCTCCGTACGCTTGGGGCAAGAGGGCCTCAACGTTGGCTTCTATTCGGGTTCCATTGAAGGATCTCCGTCCGCGAAATTGCTGCAAACACTCAAGCCGACCACCGACAGTTTGCTGACCGGTTTGCCTGGGGGCAATTATCTGCTTGCGTTTGGTATGCGCGGTAGCCAGCAGTCGTTCAGCAAAGGTGCAGAATCCTACAAGGCGATGTTGGCCAACCCCATGCTCGCCATGGCGATACAAGCCGACCCTGCAAAAATGCAGGAGGTCGCGGGTCTT
>JAADIU010000291.1:641-6935 GCA_013151185.1 Planctomycetota bacterium | reverse complement strand
CCTCGACGGAGAAGTTCGGCTTGACCGTTGTGAGTTCCCATTCAACGAACTCGCCATTTCCATCGATGACCGGTATGGCGAAATAGCGCAACCGAATCAAATGGCCGTCGACGTCGTAAATTTTCTTGGGCCGATTCAAATCGGTCGCCGTGTAGTCGTCTATCGCGGCTAAGTCGATTCCATATGCATTTGAATAGGCGTTCTGCATCTCGCACGAGAACAACTCGGTATCCCCACGCCACAGTTTCGTTATTCCGCAACTGATACACTGGCAATTGGGACCGCAACCCACCGTCGAACCGTCACCGGCAGGTTCACCACAACCCTCGCTGAACTCGACAGAACCTCCGGGCGGAACAGTGGTAGAGCCAATGCTTCCATCCGCACATGTAAAGTCCAACACAATTGAGGCCCCTCCAGGTGCTGCATAGTTTTTATATGGTTTTGAATCCGGCGGGCACTTCGGCTCCACCTTCTTCGGTTCGCCGCCGTCCGGATCCTTACCGCCTTCGTTCGTGTTCGGTCCGCCGGAGCCGACGCCCATCGGATCGTTGAGATGGGTTCCCGGCTGCCCAGCCACGCAGGCCATCGCGACGAAGGACAACACCAGCGCCATCCCACCAAGTTTCTTGATACCGATAGAATGCATCAATCTTCGAGCCATCGTTCCAACTCCGCTTCTAAAGTGAGTTCATGGGCAACAAAGCATATCGCAAACGATCCGAGATCGGACCGTCATATCAAACTACGGCAGACGCCATGGACATTCACAAGAACATCTTGACAACTATACCATAATATCGTCCACCGCCCCCCACCCCTGTCAAGGTGGATTCAACGAAACAATCGCCCGTCACCCGGCCCGCAGCAGCCCCAAAATGGGGCATATTCCCTATGGACAATGCCAGAACCGACCGCATGGAGCCCGCAAACGGCGATCGTCTCTCACGCACCGACGACTTGGTTCTTCCCGCCCCGTTTGGATTCGTACAATGCTGCGTCTGCGAGGGAGAGTAAGTCTGCCGCAGAGGCTGCGTTTGTTTCCGACCGGGAAGCGAACCCGGAACTGAGCGTAACCTTCGTTTTGATATCCATCGCAGCCACCTGCTGGGCGAAGAACTTCACGATCCGATCGCACACCTGAAACGCCTGCTTCTCGCTGATGTCCACCAGAATCGCAGCGAATTCGTCACCGCCATATCGAATGCCCACGTCGTGTTCACGCAACGATCCACGCAGCAAATCACCGAAGAAACGCAGAATCTCGTCGCCGGCAGCGTGGCCTTCGTTGTCGTTGAGCGGTTTGAAATTGTCCACGTCGAACATCGCAATCACGATGTTGACCTGTTGCTCTGCGTGTTTTTCAAAGATGGGCTGCAAGTGCTCGTCGAGGAATCTGCGGTTGGCCAGTCCAGTCAAGGCGTCGTGCTCGGCATCCTTGCGCGCACGCGACAACATACCGTGAATGCGCCGCGTTTCCTCGACCACGTTCGATTCCATTCGCCGTTCCAAAACCACCGACCGCTTTTGAGCGTCGCGCAGTTCCTCATGCAGCTCGCCAAACTGCGATGCGATCCGCTGAATTTCTGCACTGCTCGATTCGCCCGAACCGGACGTCTTGGATCGCGACGACATCCGCGCGAACGCGGCCAGCGGCGCGAAGACGTGCTTCGAGAGCATCCTCTGCACAAGGAATGCCGCCAGCGCTGCCGTCAAGACCATCGCGACGGCGATTGGCCACAAGCGCTCGAAGACGGCGCCAACCACGCCCCGATCGACAACCGCCAATCCCACGTACGCCTGCGGAGCAAACTGCGGACCGCGATCGATGGGCGTGACAGCCACCAACATCGCAGGAAAGGCATCGCGCTGAGTCGAGCGAAACGCGAAGTCGCGCTCCCGAACGTCGAACCCGGGCGCTCGAAAATCCAAACCGAAGCCTGCCGGCCACTTGCACAAGAGTTCGCCTTGGGCATCGAGCAGCGCAACCCCGTCCGCATCCGCCCCAATC
Source organism: Planctomycetota bacterium (assembly GCA_013151185.1). Classification (GTDB taxonomy): domain Bacteria; phylum Planctomycetota; class Phycisphaerae; order UBA1845; family UBA1845; genus UBA1845. Next base: position 4,924 of record JAADIU010000291.1, on the reverse strand, counting down.
ATGGCTGCCGACGCCCATTCCCGCATCGCGCGGACTGCATCCGAATCGTTTGCTTTGACAGCCTCCAGAAAATCTGCTGAGTCGCGCCCCGTTCGCGCGAGCGCGATGGGTTCGATCATAGACGCGCAAACACGAGCGCGGTTCAACTGACGCTGCGAATCAACGTGGCGCTCGGATCGCACGGTATGCCCGATCATCACCGCGCACGTCAACACAAGCGGTATCGCAAACGCAGCCAGCAAACCCAAACGAATCTGCCGCCGCACGCTGTGTTTGGGTTTTGAATCTGCCCCTTGCGATTTCAACCCGGTCGCTCCTGATGCACTTGTTTCGCCGTCGATGGGTACTGCATTCGTAACGATTGCGATATCGGCGTCCGATCCGAGCAACCATAGCCCAACGCAACCATCGACCTGTCATTTGTGAAATGACCGTGCTGGAAGCTGAATAATCGGTGGTGTCGGGTCGCCAACGTTGTCGTGACCAAAACCGGCGATAGAATCCGGGTTGTTGTGCGAAGAACCGGGTGGAAGCGGGCTGCGAGGTCGAGGTGATTCCGTTGAACAAAACGAACATGATTTCACTGGTCGCGTTGATGGCAGCCAGCACCTGCTTCGCTGACGAGACCCACATGCACGAAGGCGCGCGGGCAGCCAACCATGGACCGATCATCCGTGTCACAAACCGCGTGGTCGATCTGGGCGATATTCGTCAGAACGAGCGGATCTCCGGATCGTTCTTCATCGAGAACCACGGCAACGAAGACCTAATCATCGACCAGGTCTTCTCGCACTGCGGCTGCACGGTGGTGGCGCTGAGTGACGAAGAAAAAATCATTCCCCCCGAAAGCCGACAAAAGGTAACCGCCTTCTTCAGCAGCGAAGACCGGCAAGGACGACAACGTAAAGCGGTGACGATCACCAGCAACGATCCCGAAGTGCCCACCGTGGTGGTCACGGTCAAATCGAACGTGCTGGCGAGTTTCCGAGTCGAACCGTCGCAATTCGTCGCGCTGAACGCTGTGCATCGCGGTGATCGGCTTGCACCTTTGGAAATCTTCGCCACGGACGAGGGAACAACGCTGGAGAATCTTGAGGTTGAAATTCAAGGCGGTCTGCTCGATTACGCCTTGGAGTCAATGCTCAATGACGCGGGTGTCGCGGGCGTTCGGTTGACGATGCAGGTTGCCCAGGAAATCGAACTCGGTGAAATCGATACGCAGATGCTCCTGCGCGGGACGGTTGACGGGAAGGAACAGATCGTCGTTGTTCGGGTGAAAGGGAAGGTCGTCGGTCCGATTGAAGTCCGACCGCCCCGAATAGAATCCACCCAACCAACCCCGCGCGGACGCACTTTCGGCCCGATTACGCTGCGCCCAACAGATGGCCGCACGTTTGCAGTGACGGACATCGAAGGCACGAATCTGGAAGGAACACACCGGCCCGGCAAGAAACCAGGCGATGTCGAGATTGTCCTGAAACTCGATGAAAACGTTCCCGACGGGCCCTTTGGGGAAATCGTTCGCATCGCAACAGACCATCCCAACGCTCCGTTCGTCGAGATTCCCGTGTTCGTCAACGTGCGCCCGCGATGCGAAGTCGAACCAAGCCGCGTCTATTTCAAACGCGATACGCCGAGCATCGTTCACCGCGTACGATTTCAAAGCTATCTGGTTTCTGCACTGGAAATACGCAACGCTTCCTGTGACAATCCGTCATTCACGATTGAAATCGTCGAACCCGAGAATGGCTCAAGCAAAGTTCGCTTCGTTGACGTACGATGGGTGGGCGAAGAAAAAGCCACGGACAGTCCAAAAGTTTCGGCAACTCTCACGGTGCGTACGAACGTGCCCGGTGCTGAGACGGTCGAAGTCCCGGTTGTCTACTGAGCCGAATGAATAATCGCATCAGTTGGAAAGTTGTGGAAAGGTACACCAAAACCAATGGATCAATCTGAACATCAAATCGCAGAAGCCAACGCGCAAACAACCGATGAACCGCAGCGCGAACCGCGCATTGATTGGGACAATCCCGATACGCTCGCGGGCGATGCGCCGCCAATGTCGCGCGTCCCCTTGATCCTGAGCATTGTGGTCTATGCGGGCTGGCTTGTGTTTCTGGTTTCGATGGCGTACATGCGTATCCGCACGACTTCGCAATAATTCGCGATGGCCTGATTCGCGAAGCTGAGCCCCATGACCGCCCATCCTGATTCTGCGAACCTTCGTATGCCTCAGCTTGAACGCATCTCCCAACGGTCGCCGATCTTCGTCAAGAACATCGAAGCGCTGCAGCCACTTCAACCGGAACTGGCGAAGCGGCTTGAAGCCTCGACGATTCCAGATTCAATGCAATCGACAATCGGACGCGATGGATCACCGGTCGTGGTCCTAGGCGCCGACGCAAATCGCGTTGAGTGGCTGGGTGGATCGTCGATGCCATCGATCAGCGTGCCAGCCGCGTTGAGCGGTTTTGTCGATCACGGTTCGAATGTCGCCCTGCCGTCTGTCGGAACGGGTTACGAGTGCGCCCACCTCTTGAAACGTCTCCTGCCCCATGAAGCGGTATTCGTTTGTGAAGCCAATACCGAACGATTGGCCGCCGCTTTGTGCGTGGTCGATCTTGCCGCACAACTTGCCGGGGGCAGGCTCATTTTTCTGGATGGCGACATTGAGGCGTCGCTGCCCGATTTCATCGAGCATCATCCGGGTTACGATTTTCCGACGCAGTTGTTTGCCCTCCCCGATCTAACGCCAGCCGCCTTCAAAGCTCGAACGGCGGCACTGCATCGCGCTTGCCAAGCGGCGGGTGCGCGCCAACTCAAACACACCGGGCGCATGATGGAGATCATCAAGCGAGGCGCTGAAACAAAACGGAACAAACCACCGCACGTTGCAATCCTCTCAGTCGACGCTGCCGGTGGATCGGTCGAACACGCAGCGCGGATTCAACGCGCGGTCAAGGCGCTCGGCTGGTCGTGCTCTGTCAGCGTTCCCGACCACCCGAAGAACTGCTCTGCCGTCTCCCGAGTTCGTACCTTGGCGAAGAAAACACCCGATTTCGTTCTGTGTCTCAACGGCGCGCCCTCGATTCTTGCAAACCATTTGCCCAGCGCCGTTGCGACCGCAGCATGGTTTCTCGACACAGCAACCCTACCCGCCGTTTCGTTTGAAGGCAGCGCAAAGGGAGACCATCTCATCGCAGCATCCGAAGCAGTTCGCGAAGCGATGATCGCACGCGGCGCGCCACGCGATTGCATCCGCGTGATTGAAACAGGAGTCGACCACCTGCTCTTTGGCAAAGAAGCGGAGCCATCCCGGCGATCAAACGCGATTCTCGTATTGGTCGATGGCGAGGACATCAACCCGCGAGCATCTGGAATCGGGTTGGAAAGTCACGAGCGCTTGTGGGCAGAAGTCCAGCAATCGATCGAAGCCGCTGCGGATCGCGACAAGAGCATGGACCTATCGGCGATTCTCTTGCGCGCCGAGCGTGACACGGGCATTCGCCTGAACGAGGATTCGCTTCGCAGTCAGTTTCTATCGATCGTTTCGACAAAAATGGTGAAGACCATCATCGCCCGCACCGCGATCGAGTCCGTGTCGAAGGGTGCTTTGGAAATCACACTATTGGGAAAGAGCTGGGCGTCCCATCAAACGGTCGCACCGATACTGAAAGGGGAAATCCCCCCTGCCGATCAAAGATACGCTCAGTACGCATCGCACGGCTGCGTTGTCCTGCCATTTGCAGATGCGTCCGCGATTCAGTTTTGCCTGGAAGCTATCGTCGCCGGCTGCCTGCCCGTGATTCGACGCAGCGACGGTGCGTTGTTCGAGCAATACCCGACCACCCGTTCGATTCTGAAAGATGTGCCACAATATGGCACAAATACGCAGCTATTAGCCGAAACGCGAAAGTGGTCTGCACACCCCAGCGAGCGCGATCAAAGGGTGGCAGAACTAAGAAGCCGCGTACTCGCCAGTCACAAAACCACCGACCGCCTCACAGAACTCAAAACCCTGCTGTGCGATTGATGATCGGTGCGATGGTCGATCAGCGCATGAGCCCGGCGAAGTACTCGATGGTGTGGGAAAGTCCTTCTTCAAACTTCACGACGGGTTGATACCCAATCAATTCCTTAGCCGCTGAAATGTCGGCTGTCGAGTGGCGCACATCACCCGCCCTGGGCGCATCAAATTTCGGACGGATGTTTTTCCCAAGATGCTTGTTGACCATGTCCACAATTTGCAACAGATCGATGTTGTTTCCGCAGGCCACGTTGAC
>JAADIU010000291.1:0-619 GCA_013151185.1 Planctomycetota bacterium | reverse complement strand
AGCATGTAGGCATGCAGAATGTTTTCGATGTAGGTGAAGTCGCGACTTTGCTTGCCATCTCCGTAAATGGTCGGTTGCTCGTCGGTCAGGATCGCGGTGATGAACGCGGGGATGACGGCTGCGTACTGGCTTTTTGGATCTTGCCGAGGGCCGAACACATTAAAATACCGCGTCGTCAAGGTGTCCAAACCATAGCAATGGTAGAACACGCTCATGTAGTGTTCGCTCGCCAGTTTTTGGGCTGCGTATGGGCTGACCGGCTGGGGACGCAGGCCCTCGTGCTTGGGCGAGACTTCCACTTCGCCATAGCACGAACTACTGCCGGAGTAGATCACCCGTCGACATTTACTGGCCTTGGCAGCCATCAACAAGTTCAACGTTCCTGTGATGTTCGCGTGATGCGTGTCCACGGGGCGTTCGACGGAAACGGGAACGCTTGGCAGCGCTGCGACGTGGAACACGAAATCAATATCGTGGCACGCCCGTTCGCATTCTTCCGGATGCGTCAAGTCCCCTTCGACAATCTCAACCTTGTCGCCAAGGTGCGCGAGGTTTTCGCGCTTGCCGGTGGCAAAGTTATCGAACACCCGAACGCTATGGCCAAGCTCAACAAAACGGG
>JAADIU010000011.1 GCA_013151185.1 Planctomycetota bacterium | reverse complement strand
GTTTGGCATCCTGCTCTACCTGTACCTCGCAGGAAAACCGGGGTTCGGGCCTGGGTTGACCCGTGTTTGGATTGCCAAGCTGACAGCCTTCGAGTTCATCGTGGTCCTGCTGATCGCCGTCAACACTGCGGCTTCGTCGTTGACCAAAGACAAAGAATCGAAAACGCTCGACATCACCCTGACCACGCCCATCACAAGCCGCTACCTCATCTGGGGAAAGCTGCGCGGACTCGTGAGTTCGGTCATTCCCCTCATTCTCGTTCCAACCATCAGCCTGTTCATTTTCGGCATTGTCGAAATGATCCGCCGCCCCACCGAGCGCGTCATCTACTTTGAAACAGCCATCGAAATCGGCGCGTCGCTCATCGTCTTCAGCGCCTATGCGTGTATGTTGGGGCTGCACTTTTCGTTGAAGCAGCGCAAGACCGTGCGCGCAGTTTTGCTTTCGGTCGCAGTTCTCCTGGCAGCCGGCGGTTCGACCTATTGGTTCTGGGGACAAATCGTCGAGAAGTCGGCGACGATCGGTTCCATCCTGGCACCCGCGACGCCATTCACTGCGATCCTGCGGCTTATCGATCCGACACCGCTCTTCGACAGCAATGCCAACTTCCTGCGCAACATCGGGTCGATCCGATTGTCCGCACTCATCGGCACCGCTATTTTTGTGACGCTGCACACCGTCATCGTCTACTCATGGTATCGATCGATGGTCCGCAGCTTCGACCGGATCATCCGAAAACAAAGCGGGCAATAGACGCTGGCCAGAAGCCTTATCCGTAGCCCAATTCGTCGAGATCGCGCTCCGACAATCCGAAGTGGTGACCGACTTCGTGCAACACGGTTTTGCGAATCTGTTCGATGAGTTCTTCGCGCGTTGCACACGCGCGCTCGATGTTCGACTGATAGATGGTGATGCGATCGGGGAGGCGGCCATGCTGTTCGACACTTCGACGCGTCATCGGCACACCGTGATACAACCCCAGTAAATGTCGAGGGTTGCTGACACCAACAGACTTGCATGCCTCAGGCGTAGGCATATCCTCCACATCGATCACGATGTGCGAAAGATGCGGTAGGAATGCCGCAGGAATCTGCTCCAACGCAAGGCCCGCATACTGTTCAAATGTTTCGCGTGAAACCTTCAAGAACATTCCCTCAGCATTTGTATGGATTCGCGGAAGCAGCGCACGACAACGATCCTTCCCATCGACCGGGGCATGGCCTACCATGACCGCAATGCACCACGGTTTCTCTCACCAACAAGGATAGGTCGATGCTTTCATTTGGCAAAATAGTTTCAAACCGCGCGATTTTCACTGTGTGTATGACGATCACCTGTGTCGGATGCCTGCCCGACAGCTTCGTGGTGACGCCCATCAGCGTTCAGCCCAAGCTGAAAGAGCGCGTCCTCTACAGCGACTCCACGTTTCCCAATGGGAAGATCGCCATCATCGAGGTGGATGGCGTCATCGCCAACACGCGACAGGGCGGATTCCTCTCCACGGGTGAACACCCGGTGGCCAAACTCACCGAGCAACTCGACATCGCTCGCCGCGACAAATCCGTCAAAGCAGTTGTCCTTCGTATCAACTCGCCTGGTGGAACGGTGACCGCCAGCGAACTGATGCACCACGAAATCAAGCGTCTTCGCAACAGCGGCAAGCCGGTAGTCGCGATGATGATGGATGTCGCAGCCAGTGGTGGTTATTACATCGCCTGCGCTGCCGACGAGATCATGGCCTGCAATTCAACTGTGACGGGTAGCATTGGCGTTGTCATGCAGACGATGGAAGTCACCGGTACGATGGAACTCATCGGCGTGCAGGCGCACACCATCAAATCGGGAAAACAGAAAGCGGCAGGCTCGCCGTTTGAAAAACTTCAACCCGAACAACGCGCGGTGTTTCAAGGTGTCATCGATGAGTTGTACGACCAATTCGTAAACGTGGTCGCGGAAGGAAGGCCAGCGCTCTCGCGTGAACAGGTCATCCCCCTCGCCGACGGCAGGGTGTACACATCCAAACAGGCATTGGACTTGAAACTGATCGACCGCATCGGCACCATCGAGGATGCGATCGAACTCGCAAAGGAAAAAGCCGGCATCAAGAACGCGAAGGTCGTCGCCTACCGCCGACCGTTTCTGCGCGCATCCAACTATTACGCACGTCACGATCCCAGCATCAAAGACATCAACCTCCTCAACGTCGACCTGGGGCTATCGGGAAATTCGTACGGCGCGCCCTTCATGTATCTGTGGATTCACTGAGCGCGCGCACCGGTCACGCGATGCGTCTTTGGCGAAGGTGGTTTTGGATTTAGGGTTGCGGCGCAGATGCGGATGGCTTGGCGGAAACGTCATGGTTCGGGCCGACCGCACGGGCAACCATAGCCAGACAAGCAACGCACGACACGAGCAGCAAAACGGTCAGTCCGACACGATGAAGCATGGGGTTGGCCCTTCCCTCAGGTCGATATATTGACGAAAATCCACCTGAGGTGAATACCCCATAGGCGAATGTGAAGGCCGCAATTTCGCCGTTCAACTCGCTTCTGTCAAGTGGCTATGGATAAGACACTTATGGGCGATTCCCAGATTTACGCACCCCTGTGAAATTAGGAAGCGAATGGAGGAGATGATGTCAGCACTCGAATCGAACTTGGCGGCTTATGATCGCGTTGACCGCGTCATTTGAAAGCAGCAGACCGACGTAGGTTTGTGCCACGGCGTCGCTGGGGTCGAGGCCCAATCGCTCGCAAATGGCGTCTATTTTTTCTGGGGTGGCGGCTTCTATTTCGACGAACGTGCCAAGATGGGGAACCTCGTCCAACTCAACCGTCGCGCCCGCCAGCGTCCAGGTCTCCCGCCGCTTCTCGAACAGGAACGCGTCGCGATATCCGAGATTCGTCAGGATCGCCAGCATCGTGTCGGCATCTGATACTTCGACTTCGTGCTCCTGCCTCGACTTGTAGACACCGCCTTCGGTGGGTCCCTTGTATGTCAATCGCACTTTGTCTGACGAACCGTCGATCGAGCGCTGCGTGCGAAGTCGAAGAACCTCACCGCGTGTTCTCAATGCGCCATCGGTGTTGTCGAAGAGGCGATTGACCTCAAGAACGGTTGACTTCAACACACCACCCACGCGCCGAAGCGCATCGCGAACGGGTTCGTGCGCAGAAACTTTGATTTTGATTTCGAGTTCCAAAGCCACAGCCGATTGACCCTACGATGCGGTTGATTCGGTGCGTCCGGGACGCACCCTACATTGTTGAATAACGGATCAACTCAATCACGCCGCTTAGTTTGCAACGATGTTGACCAGGCGGCCTTTGATGGCGATGACCTTGCGGACCGTCTTGCCTGCGATCGCAGCTTGAATGCTGGCGTTTGCAAGCGCGAGATCTTCGAGCGTTTTTTCATCCGCATCTGCCGGGACTTCGATGCGCGCCTTGACCTTGCCCATCACCTGAATGGCGATTTCGACCATATCATCCTTTGCGAGCGATTCGTCGAAGACTGGCCAACTTTCTTTGCTGACGCTGCCATTATGCCCCAATCGCGACCAAAGTTCTTCCGCAACATGGGGCGTGAAAGGCGAGATCAGCAGCACGAACGCTTCCAGAATTTCGCGCGATCGCTCCTTCAATGGCGTCATATGGTTGACGAACTCAAACAGTTGACCAATCGCCGTGTTGAATTTGAACGCGTGGATGTCCTGCCCGACTTTCTTGATCGTCTTGTGCAACATGCGGAGCGACGCCTCGTCTGCCGGCGCGGACGACATGGCAGGTGACAGGCTTCCCGATTCTGGATCGACATAGAGACGCCAGATCCGATTGAGCAGTTTGAACACACCGGGTACATCGCGCGTGTTCCAGGGTTTGGATGCTTCCAAAGGGCCCATGAACATTTCGTAGCAGCGAAATGCGTCGGCTCCGAATTGCGAAATGATGTCGTCCGGATTGACAACATTGCGCCGGGCCTTGCTCATTTTCGTGACGATTTGTTGCAGCGGTTCGTCATCGCCTTTGCGATAGAACGCCCCGTCGCGCTCGACCACATCATCCAAAAACACATTGACCCCACGCGAGTCCTCATACGCAAACGCCTGAATCATGCCCTGATTGATCAGATTTTGAAACGGTTCCGCCGTTTGCACTTCGCCCAGATCGAACAAGAGTTTGTGCCAAAACCGTGCGTACAACAGATGCAACACAGCGTGTTCCGCTCCGCCCACATAGGTATCAACCGGCATCCAGTACGCTTCGGCTTGCGGGCTGCAAAAACGCGTTGCGTTGGTCGGGTCGAGAAAGCGCAGGTAATACCAACACGACCCTGCCCATTGCGGCATGGTGTTGAGGTCGCGGGCAAACGTTTCGCCGTCGCGTTCGATTGTTTTCCACTCGGTCGCCCGACTCAAGGGTGGTTCGGGCAAATGGTCTTCATCGTTCGAGATGGTCGGCTTGTAATCTTCAACTGCGGGCAACTCGACGGGGAGATCACCTTCATCGACCGGAACCATCGTGCCATCAGCCCGATGCAGGATCGGAAAGGGTTCGCCCCAATACCGTTGCCGCGTAAACACCCAGTCGCGCAGCTTGTAGTTGACCGCACCGCAACCTTGCCCGGTGCTTTCCAAATGGGCGATCATCTTCGCTTTTGCATCGGCGATGTTCAGCCCATCGAGCATTCCACTGTTGATCGCAGGGCCTTCGCCAACGTAAGCATTGCCATCGAAGTCATCGGGCGGCTTGACCGTTCGGATGATGGGCAGGTCGAACGCTTTTGCAAAATCCCAATCGCGCTGATCCTGACCGGGAACCGCCATGATCGCACCCGTGCCATATCCCATCAACACATAGTCTGCCACCCAAACGGGCGTCCGCTCGCCGTTGGCGGGGTTGTAAACGTACCCGCCCGTGAACACACCGCTCTTCGTCTTGGTGTCAGCTGTACGATCCAAATCACTCTTATGAACCGCCGACCGAACGTAGGCGTCGACCGCGTCCCGCTGCTCTGGAGTTGTGATGCGGGCGACGAGATCGTGCTCGGGTGCCAACACCATATACGTCGCACCGAATAGCGTATCGGGCCTTGTCGTGTAAACGCGAATCACCGAATCGTCGGCGACCCGTGCAAAGCCACCGCCGGAATCAACATTGCTGCGCTCGGTTTGCCATGCGTTGAAATCTTCGACCATCGGCGCACCGGGTCCGCCTGATGCAATCGGAAAATCAACCTCCGCCCCGGTGCTTCGCCCGATCCAGTTGCGCTGCATCAGCTTGATCGGTTCCGGCCAATCGACCAATTTCAAATCGTCGATAAGCCGCTCCGCATACGCGGTGATCCGCAGCATCCACTGCCGCAAAGGCCGCCTAAACACGGGATGGTTTCCGCGATCGCTGCGACCATCGTTGGTTACTTCTTCATTGGCAAGAACCGTTCCCAGCGCGGGACACCAATTGACGGGAACTTCGTCGATGTACGCCAAGCGACACGCATCGATCGCACTGTCCTTCGCTTTGTCGTCAAGCGCTGACCACCGCGTGGTTGTCTTAGCGGAACCGGAAACGATCTCCCCGGCTTCGTTGATGTCGGATTGCGCTTCGTCGAGCAAAGCCCGCAATTCGCAAATCGCCCGCGCCCGACCGAGGGTTTTGCGGCCTTTGGTGTCGACCCATTCGCAGGTTGCATCGAACCAGCAGTCGAAGAGTCTCAGGAAAATCCACTGCGTCCATTTGTAATAGTCGGGTGTGCAGGTTGCGAACTCGCGCTGCCAGTCGTAGCTGAAGCCGAACATTTTGAGTTGGCGTCGCATGTTGGCGATATTTTTTTTGGTGGTGGCTGCGGGATGCACGCCGGTTTCAATTGCGTACTGTTCTGCGGGCAAACCAAACGCATCGTAGCCCATCGGATGCAGCACGTTGAAACCCTGCATTCGGCTGAACCGGGCGTAGATGTCGGTCGCACAATATCCAAGTGGATGGCCGACATGCAAACCCGCACCGCTCGGATAGGGGAACATGTCCAGGATGTAGCGCTTTGGTTTGGAGGCATCGAAATCGTCATCACCGGGGTTGGCTTGGCGATACGTTTCGTTCTCTTCCCAATAGGCCTGCCACTTCGGTTCGATCGTCTTGAAATCATAGACGTCGCGGACCGGATCGGATGTTTGTTGCATGACGCACCACAAGTACAAGAACGCGCCGCAAACGCAATCACTCGCCTGCGAACGCCTATCGTCAAAGCGGAGAAGTCTATCGGAGCATGTGGAAATTCACAACACACCGGGATGCGCGAA
>JAADIU010000310.1:942-7245 GCA_013151185.1 Planctomycetota bacterium | reverse complement strand
CACCGCGTGCCTATGGATACATCGTTCCCATCATTCGCGGATAGGGAATCGTCTCTCGAATGTGGCGCAAGCCGCAAATCCACGACAGCGTGCGTTCCAAACCGAGTCCGAACCCGCCATGTGGAACACTTCCATATCGGCGTAAATCCAAATACCACTCGTAGTCTTCTTGAGGCAGTTTCTCTTCGGTGAGGCGGGCGAGCAACCGATCGTAATCCTCCTCGCGTGCCGACCCGCCAATCACTTCGCCAAATCCTTCGGTGGCCAGCATGTCAAAATTCTCGACATATTCGGGATTCTCGCGATCCTGCCGCATGTAGAACGCCTTCACCTTGGCGGGATAATGCGTGATAAACACAGGCCGATCATGAAGTCGCGAGATGATGGTCTCGTCCGATCCGCCGAGGTCGCTGCCCATTTTGAAGTTCGCTGCCAACTCCATGTGATGCGGAATGTTCTTGATCTGCTCCTGTAGCTCCGAGATTTCCTCACGCGCTTTGACTGTGTCCTGAGCGGCTTTGTCTTTTTGCCACTGCTTTTTGGCGTTGGCGCTTTGCTGTTCAAGTTCGACCAGGGTTTTTTCCAACTCACCAATCCGGGCCGCCTTTTGCGTTAAGTCGTCTTCGAGTAATTGCTTGGCCTTGGGGCCACGAAGCAAATCCGCAACATCTGCATACCGAATGCGATAGAACGGTTTTTGAATCTTTTCAAGCTCTGCGATGTCGCGGCCCAGTTCTTCGAGGTCCGCCCGATGATCGTTCAACATGCGGCTGACAATGTTGCAAACGAAATCCTCAGCGACATCGACCACATCACTCAGGGATGCAAACGCAATCTCGGGTTCGACCATCCAGAACTCGGTCAGATGCCGCCGCGTTTTTGATTTTTCCGCTCGAAACGTGGGCCCGAAGCAATACACCTTCCCGTGGGCCATGCACGCCGACTCGACATACAACTGCCCCGTCTGCGCGAGATAAACAGGATCGCCAAAGTAATCCACTTCAAAGAGCGTCTGCGCACCCTCGCCAGCCGACGGAGCAAAAATCGGCGTATCGATGCAGGTGAATCCATTCGTGTTGAAGTACGATCGGATCGCATCGACCAACGTGTGGCGAAGACGCAGAATTAAATATTGACGCCTCGAACGAAACCACAGATGGCGCTTGGCAAACAAAAAATCGACGCCGTGCTGTTTCGGGGTGATCGGGTAGTCCGTTGATGCGTGGACGATTTCCATCCCGGTCACGCGCAGTTCGTGCCCGCCAACCGAGCGCTCGTCCGCGTTGACGATTCCCCGGACAAAAAGCGACGCCTCCTGGGAAAGATGCTTGGCATCCTGAAAGAACCCCTCGGAGTCCTCCCCCTTTTCGATGACGCACTGGCACAACCCCGTGCCATCACGCACCACGAGAAACACCAACTTGCCACTGGGCCGATTCTTATAAACCCACCCCGCGAGCGTAACTTCTTTCCCGACGTGATCTTTGAGGTTTGATATTTGAGCGGTTGCTTTCATAAGAGCGTTTATAGAATGTGGACGATGGGCCTGCAACCCGTCAGGTTCGGTCGGGGTTTGGCAAGGCGATCGTCGTGCGACGAAGCGCGAGTTGACGGTAGATATCCGCCGTCTGGTCGGCCATCGCAGACATGGTGTGCCGCTCCTTCATGTGGCGGATGGCCCCGCGCGCGATCTGTTGGGCAAATGCCCGATCGATGAGCAATCGCTCGATCGCCGCACTCAAATCGGGTGCGGTCGAAGCCCGCGCCACCACGGCGGTTTCGTCTGCGATATAGGCGTCCGACGCGCCGCCTTCCACCGCGACCACCGCCATTCCCTGGGCCATCGCCTGCGTACTCCTCGCCGAAATCGACTTCTCTGCCGCAGGGATCGCAAATATATCAGCCCCCACCATCGCCTGGAGCACATCGCCTTCCGGCTGAGCGAAGACAACGGACGACCCCAATCCGAGACGTCGAGCCAGTTGACGAAGTTCTGCTTCCTCGGGCCCCTCGCCCAAAAGGAACGCAAGCAACGGATGGCTCTTGTTTTTGATCGAAGCCAAGGCATGAAGAAGATTCTCCACACCGCTCTCCGAGTCGAACGATGCCGTCGCCAACAATGTGGGGGCTCGCCCGTCCACGCGAAAACAGGTCGGCTCCTTTGCACAAACCACCCCAGGCCGCACCAACGACACATCGGACTCCGCGATTCGACCTTGCGTCAGACATGCTTCGCGCAGCGGTTCGCTCGCACAGATGGCGTGCCTGATTCCGGTGAAGTTGGATTCCGAAAGTGCCCGCACGTCTACAAACGCGGTAATCTGATAGACGATGTCGAGATCGAATGTCCGCGCCAGATGTTCCGCGATCCCATACGAACCTGCCGACATTGCGTGAATCAATGTGGGCGGTTTTGCAGACAGCGTCGCAACAACCTCTGCCGCTCGCTGTCTGCGAAACGGCCAGCGTAGTTCGCGATGGATGACGGCTTGCACGGGACCGAGGTTCAGCGCCTCAGCCTCTTTGGCAGATGTGACAATACGGATGCCTGCGACCAAATCGCTCAAGCCGACACACAGATGCCGAAGGATCGCGCGATACCTCGAATAGACGGAGGCGTCGATGCAGATCGCGACGTTGATTGGTTTCGGGTTCGATTCGGCAGCCATGGGTTACCAGTATCGTTTTGTTTGCAGCCGGATGCCAGCTTTCATCCGCAAGTCAAACCGACGGCGGGGTTCCGCGCGACGTTGCCAAGACCCTGCGTGATGCCTATCCTGCCGTTTCCGGATTTTTCATTGTGGACTCAGTTTCGACGGACCTGGACCATTGATCGCGATACAAGGGTTGGACAATACAAACCTCGACGGTTCGCGCTGCGTCCTCACGATCGGGAATTTCGACGGGGTTCATGTCGGCCACCAGCGGATTCTTGCGACCGCCAGGAAAAAGGCGACGGAGCGAAAGGTACCGCTCGCGGTGCTGACGTTTGAACCGCACCCGCTGGCCATCCTGCATCCGAATCATCCGCCGGAGCGAATTTCAACACCGGAAAGAAAGCTGAAACTCCTTGAAAAATACGACGCAGATGTTGCCGTCGTCGCACAAAGCTGTCCTTCCCTGCTGCAAATTGAAGCCGAGACATTCATCGAAACGGTGATCGTCGCTCGGTTTCGACCGACGGCCATCGTGGAGGGTCACAACTTTGGTTTCGGTAAAGGGCGACGGGGGAATGGCGAAACGCTTCAGGAATTCGCCTCGCGATGGGACTACGAAGTCGAAATTGTCGAACCCGTCATGCAGGTTCAGGATGATGGCGCGGAGGTTCGCGTGTCGAGTTCGCTCGTCCGCAAGTTGCTGAATCAGGGAAACGCACAAGCCGCGACGAAGGCTTTGGGTCGCCCGTTTGAACTAACCGGTACCGTTGTCGAAGGCTCAAAGCGGGGCCGCGAAATCGGCTTTCCCACGGCGAACCTGTTGATCGAGCACCAACTCGTACCGGCAGAAGGCGTGTACGCAGGGTCGACCGAAGTAGATGGTGAGCATCGGGCATGCGCAATCAGCATCGGAACCACACCCACCTTCGACGGACAAACCCGCCAGGTCGAAGCGCATCTTCTCGATTTTTCCGGCGACCTGTATGGACGGGTTCTCCATTTAAGATTCAACCGACGGGTTCGCGAACAAATCAAGTTCGATTCGATCGAAGCACTGATTTCGCAGATTCAAACCGACGTCAACAAGATCCGCAACATGCAGCTTTGACCGTTCTTGGTACCATGTGCAAGAACTGTAGGCAATACATCCAAGGCCGAGTGCGTCCCCAAAAAGTAGGGTGCGTCCCGGACGCACCGAATAAAGTCATCCAAAACACGGTGATTCAAGCCGGCGCAACGGGCAACACCCCACGCAAGCTCATCGTAGGATGGTCTGTTCGTAGGGTGGGCCGTGCCCACCATTTGGCGCAGCACGAGATTCATGGTGGGCACGGCCCACCCTACCTGATACACACGCAACAGCCATATGCGACAAGGAAACCGCGCAGTAGCGCTCCCCGAGTGAAAGGATACCATACCAAACCATGAGCACCACGACCAAACAACCCGATCGTACAGAGGACTACGCTGCCGCAACACGTTTACTCATGTCCTGGAAGCGACCACTCCTGTTGAGTCATACCAATCCCGATGGCGATGCCCTCGGTTGTATCAACGGGCTCCATGCCATTCTCAAGGCACAGGGTCGCGAAAGCGTAGCCGCTGTCTACGAAACACCCACCCCGCATCAACTCGCATTAACCGGGGTGGACAAAGTGCATCTACTAAATGGAAACGATGACCCGGTGTTCTCCGAGGTGGACGGTGTCGTCGTCATGGATACCTGTGCATCCGCTCAACTGAAACCCGTCGTGGATTGGCTTCGCGAAGGCCGGGTGCCACGCATCGTGCTCGACCATCACAGCACCCGCGACCTGTCTGCCGACATCCATCTGATCGATACGTCGGCTTCAGCCGCAGCGTTGATTCTGTTTCGATGGGCGCGGGCTGCGGGGTGGAACATTCCCACGCAAGCCGCCAAGTCAATTTTTGAAGGCATCGCCACCGACACCGGCTGGTTTCGCTTTAGCAACACCACGCCCGAAGCGCTCAACACAGCCGCCGAATTAATCGGGTTGGGTGTCGATCTCGACGAAACCCACAATCGATTGTTTCGCCAGGAACCGGCTTCGCTGCTTCGATTTGCCGCGATGGCGATGTCCGGGCTGGAACTGCATCAGGACGACAGCGTAGCCCTCCTTTGTGTAACGCATGAGATGACGCGGTCGTCCAATCTCGGTTCGGGCGATACCGGGCATGTGGTCAATCATCCGCTTTCCGTGGCATCGGTCGAGGTTTCCGCCCTGATTGTCGATTGGGGCGATGGCGTGATCAAGTGTAGTTTTCGTAGTAAAGGTGAGGTGGACGTAGCCAAGTTAGCCGCATCGTTCGGCGGTGGTGGCCATGTACGGGCGGCGGGTGCCCGAATCGAAGCACCCCTCGACGAAGCGAAACAAATGATCCTGAATCGAATCAACGAACAAAGGAGATCGAAACCATGACCAAGCACACATTGTTGTTGCATCGGCGAACAATCGCAGCGGTGTTGGGCGCGTGCATTCTCGCAAGCACCGCATCGGCAAACGCCCAACTGCGCGAGAAACTTCCACAGGATTCCATCGTATTCGTGGAGTTCGCCGGGAGTGAACGCACGCACAAAGCCTGCCTCACGACTCCGTTCGGGCAGATGATGAACGACCCCGGAATGAAATCGCTTACCAAAACGGTTTGGAGTGCGATCAAGAAAAAGATAGCGGAGGAAGGCGCAAAAAATAGTGAAGCGGAGTTGGCCGCAAACGCACAGGATTTACTTCTGCACCTGTGGAAGAAGGGATTCGCCCTCAACCTGAGCAACATTCAGATGGGCCAACAAGGTCCGGACGTTTCCCTTGTGTTCGCAACCCCGGTCGGATTGCACAGCAAGAAGTTCGTGGACAGTTTTGAATTCCTGCTTCGCAGCGAACAAAAACTCCGCCCCGAGCCGGTCAAGGTCGAGGGCCACAATCTGACACGGTTCACCGCTCCGACACCTGTGCCTGTCGTCATGCACTATGGCGTGATTGATGGCACCTTCGTTTTCATGATCGGGAACAATACCCCAACCCAAGTCATCGCATCCATGACCGGGTCGGCGCCCAACCTCGCGTCAAACAAATCGTTGCAAAAAGCCCTCGAAACGATCGGGACAAAAAATCGCACGCTGCTCGGAGCCATCCACATTGATGTCGCAACGATTCTCGACCAAGGCGAAGAACTCTTCAAAGCGATGGGGCAGGAAGGCTTTCCGCCGATGGTCAAGAGTATACTCGATGAATTCGGGATCAACGGATGCCGGTCTCTCACCTTGATCTCGCAGATTGCAGACGGGGGTTACCGTTCTTCGATGTTCCTGGCGACTGCACCCGAACGAAAAGGGCTGTTCAAAATCGCCGACCAACTGCCTTTGAGCGACGACGACCTGTCGTGGATTCCGCGCGAAGCGACGATGGCAGCCGCAACCAATTTTGATGTTGCCAAGGCATACGACGACCTGATGGCCACCCTCGACGCGGTACCTATGATGGCAGGCCCCACAAAGATGGCCGTCGGCGAATTTGAAAAAGTCGCCGGTATGAATCTGCGTAAAGACATCCTTTCGACATTCAAGGATGGCTATTTCATCTTCGACGCGCCCACAACGGGCGGGCTTTTCTTCACGGGTATGACT
>JAADIU010000310.1:0-846 GCA_013151185.1 Planctomycetota bacterium | reverse complement strand
ATTTTGAGTTTGCGATTCGGTCAAGCGACCATGGCGCATACAAGATTAAGTACCTACAGTTCCCCGAGGCTCCGATCCCGGTGATGCCGGCTTGGTGTGTATACAAGGATCGACTCGTGATGGGTTTGATGCCACAGCCCGTTTCTTCCGCCGTCGATCGGATCGTAGCGGGCAATGCAATCGAAACCAGCATATTGGCCAACCCGGATTACCAGCGTGGCCGCAAGCTACTACCCGAGCAGTTGACGTCGATGAAGTACAACGACACCAAGCGTGGCCTCGCAGGGTTGTACCGATTGCTGCTGGCTGGCGTAATGGTCGGCGGGAACCTCGCCCCCGCATTGGATGCCGACATCGATGCTTCACAATTCCCCAACTTCCAAACATTCACCGGCAACTTGTATGGTGATGTGAGCGGTGCGTGGGTGGACGACACTGGCTACCATCAAGCCGGACACGGACCTTGGCCTTTCCCGGTACCATCGATGGCCGTCGGGGGCGGAGCGACCACGGCAGTACTGGTTTCGATCCTACTACCAAGCCTCTCCCGCGCCAGGGAATTGTCCAAGCGACTGGTCAGCGCAAGCAACCTGAAAGGTCTTGGTACAGCGTGCTTGATCTACGCATATGATCACAATGGGCAATTTCCTCCCAATCTCCAAACGCTGATAGACTCGGGGGACATCCTCGAAAAAAGGCTCTACGACCCCAATGGCGACAGTTCCGTTTGGTCATACAAATACATCACCGGCCACGGTGACAACTCCGCCCCACGCTGGGTAGTTGCCTACGAAAGCTATCCGGGCCAAACCGAGGAAGGCGGCAACGTCCTCTTCGCAGACGGCC
>JAADIU010000212.1 GCA_013151185.1 Planctomycetota bacterium | reverse complement strand
GCCCCAAGATGTGTTGCGGGTTTTCAATCGCGCCGAGAACGCGGCGTGAATCTCTGCCCAATCCGCGCCCATCTCGCCAGCCGATCGGCAGGGTTGCCCCCGCGTTCTGCGAAGCGCTGTTCCGATGACCACACCAAGCGCGCGTTGAAAGTCGTGACTGCCTGCGGACGAAGGGTCTCTATCATCAGTGAGTTGCACCGCGCGCAGATCGATGGCGAGTTTCCCCGAGCGTTTGCGCGGAAGTCGATTGGTCAATAGTTCATGGGCAAGCAAGCCCAGCGAGTAAACATCAGAGGTTGGCCGCAGCGCGCTTGGCGCACCTTTGAGCTGTTCGGGACTGGCGTACGCGATCGTTCCGACGAACTGATTCGGTTCTGCATTGCCATCCAATCCAAAGTCCTGCAAATGCGCAATTCCAAAATCAAGAATCTTCGGGTCCCCCGCTTCGTCAACAAGAATGTTGTCCGGTTTGAGATCGCGATGTACGACGCCGCGTCGATGGGCAAACTCGACGGCGGTGCAAATTTTTTCCAAGAGTTCGACGCGATCAAGTGCGGAAAGATTCTTCTTGTTGGCGTGTCGAACCAGCGGCTTGCCCTCGACATACTCCATGACGAAGAAGGGTCGGTCCTGCGACTCGACATCGGGTCGCGAGTCCTTGATATTTGCGATGCCGCTATCAATCACCCGAACGATCCCCGGATGCCTTAGGCGCATCAACAATTCTTTTTCGCGCTGGAACCGTCGCCGATGCTGATGCGAAAGCATGCGGCTTGGGAGAATTTTGATCGCAACTTTTTGACGCCGCACAGCCTGCACCCCGAGGTAAACGACCCCCATCCCGCCGCGTCCCAACACATCGATAACACTATAGGGAGCGATGGAAAACGGAGGCGTCCATTCGGTATCCGGGGTTTGCGACTCGGACATCCGCTCGAACATGGTTGTGCTGGGCAGAAGCCATGCGGCACCAAGTGGAGGCTCCGGTTTGAAACCATGAATCTTCAGATAGTGGGGAAGCATGTTTCGCACGCTGCGCAGAATCGCTGCGTTGTTGCCGGCTTCTCGCGTTAGAAACGCGTCGCGTTCCTTTGTCCGGCGCGAGACAGCTTCGTGCAAAATGCGGCTTACCTTGTCATGGAAGTCGGTGGCCACGACTGTTGGTATCCTGCTGGAACCGTTGATTCAACCACGCCAATGCGTACCTGAAATCCTTGGCGACGGTGCTGCTGCTGAGCTTGAGATTCTCTGCGACTTCGGTGTGCGTCATGCCACCGAACCAGTGCAACATGACCACCTCGTGCAACCTTGTCGATTCAGCGCGAAGTGCGTCGAGCGCGTCGGCTAGGTCGATCAGTTCGATGGTACGGTCCGGCCACTCGATGCAGACGCCTTCAAGTGGAATGCGCTTCCAGGTCTGACCATTCGCAGCCACACGCGTCGGTGATAAACTCGCGCCGTCCGATCGTGCTGCAACACCCGGACCGCCCCGCTTCTTGGCCTGTCGATATTTAAGATGGTCGACGATGATCTGCCAGATTTTTCGGATCGCAATCGCCCGAAAATGATTGGCACTCGTCCATTCGATTTGGCCATGCTGCATCATGTGCATGCACGCCTCGTGAACGATTTCCGTGGGGCGCAGCGTGAACCCTGCCGGTTGTCGACGAAAGTACCGCGCGGCCACTTCGCGCAGCTCATCGTACACGACTTCCATGAGCGCTTCGGAGGATTCGGGTTCGTGCATTCGCCAGCCCCCAGATGTGTTACCCTCGGATGTGTGACCCGTTTGGTCTTGGCTGCGATCGATCTCGATGAACAATAGTCGAGCGCAATAGTATTGTAGGGTACGAATTCGACCAATGGCAAGCAAGATCGAAGCCGACCCAACCGCCCTGCTCGGTCTGAGTTCGCCCTATTGTTCCATTGCTCTATTGTCCCATGAATTGCAGTACGATCTTGCGGTTCCGAGGGCGGGTATCAAAATCAATCAGGATAATCTGCTGCCACGTCCCGAGCGTAAGATGGCCATCGACCAAAGGAACCGTGATGCCCGGACCCAGCAACGACGCCCGCACATGGGAGTGACCGTTGTCATCCTTCCAGGTTTCTTCATGTTGATACACGTCATGTTGAGGGGCAATGCGTTCAAACAAGGCGGCTAAATCGTGTTGCGCGAGACCGGGTTCAAACTCCGTCGTGGTGATACCGGCTGTTGAACCGATCACGAAGATGGTAACAATCCCATCGCGAACGGGCGACGCGCAAACGCACCGCTCGATTTCGGGTGACAGGTTGAGAACCTCAGCGTCCCCATTGCTTTCGATTTCGATGTATTGGGTATCAACCTGCATCGAACCACATTATCGTTTCAGTAGGGTGCGTCCCGGACGCACCGGATAAAAAATGCGAAACGGTATGGCCAAGCCCCACGCTACTTCGTCCACTGGTCCAGCCAAGCGATGACTGTCTCATGCCACAGTACACTGTTGGCTGGCTGAAGAACCCAGTGGTTCTCATCGGGAAAATATAGAAACTTTGAAGGCACACCGCGCCGCTGTAACACAGTAAAGGTCGCAATGCCCTGCGTGTCCACAACCCGGTAGTCGAGCGCCCCGTGGATCACAAGCATCGGAGTTTTCCATTTGTCCACATGGTTGACGGGATTGTGCTTTGTATAATTCTGTGGATGCTCCCAAGGTGTGCCCGCGTGGTCCCATTCCGGAAACCAAAGCTCCTCTGTGTCGTAGTAGGCCATGCGCTCATCGAGGTTGCCATCGTGGTTGACCAAACATTTGAAGCGGTCGGGCCAATTCCCCGCGATCCAGTTGATCATGAATCCGCCGAACGACGCACCCAATGCAGACACACGGTCGCCATCCATCCAGGGGTAGCGTTTGAGTGTTGCCTCAAGGCCTTTTTGCAAATCCTCGAATGGTTTTCCGCCCCAATCGTTGTGGATCGCATCGCAAAACGCCTGCCCGTATCCGGTCGATCCGTGGAAGTCCACCATCACTGCCGCGTAGCCCGCACCCGCGTAGGCCTGCGGATTCCAACGGTAGTGAAAGTCGTTTCCGAATGAGCCCTGCGGTCCACCGTGGATCAGAAATGCCACCGGATACTTTTTGCTCGGGTCGAAGTTCGCCGGCTTGACGACGTAGGCGTAGACCGTGTCACCACCCGCACCTTTGAATGTAAACTGCTCCGGCTCACCCATTTGTGTGTCGGCAAGTTTCTCGTCGTTGACATGCGTGATCTGTTTTGGGTTTGTGCCATCTTGTGACACTGTGTATAGCTCGACCGGGGAACGAAGGTGGTCCATCCCGAAGACAATCCTGTCGCCTGCGATGCCCGGACTGCGTACATTGCCTTTGTGAACCAGTGTTCTCACCTCAGAACTCTTGAGATCAATCGCGAACAACGATCGCTGCCCCAGGTTTGCCGCTGTTGAATAGATCGTTTTGCTATCGGCAGACCATACGATTGCACCTCCGGAACGGTCCCAATCCTCAGTCAGCGATCGCGTTTTGCCAGCCGGCCAATCCATCAACACGATTCGCATCCGGTCTGATTCATACCCCGGCTTCTGCATCGCGAGGTACGAAAGCGTTTTCCCATCGGGCGAAAAAACCGGGTGCGTATCCCAGGCTTTGTTATCCGAAGTCAAACATCGCGGTTTTGCTGAACCGTCGATCGGAGAGACGAAGAGATCGAAATTGGTCGACCATGCCTCCTCGTTTCCGACATCGCGCGCTGAAAACACGATGGACTTGCCATCGGGGGTGAACGTGATTTCGTCGTCGCCCCCGAACGGTTTGGAGGGGCTGTCCGCATCCATGCCCGCCATCACATCGACCGCGTCGCCCCCTTTGACCGGAACCGCAAACACATGCGAGCGTCGCCCATCCTTCCAATGATCCCAGTGGCGGACAAAGAGCTTGTCGTACACCCGCCCTGTCGATTTGCGTTCACTGATTTCATCGAGACGTGCCTTGGTGTCGGCGGGCGATTTGCTGTCGGGGAACACATCCATACAAACCGCAAGATGCGTCCCCGTGGGCGACACAACGAATGCCGTCACGTCCAACGGAAAGTCCGTCACTGACCCGGCTTCCCCACCATCCACCGCAATTCGCCAAACCTGCGAAGAATCTTTGCGTGATGACAGGAAGAAAATCGTAGTTCCATCGGGCGACCAGCGCGGGCTGCTGCTGCTCGACTCGTGCGATGTGAGACGGCGCATGTTGGTTCCGTCAACGTTGACGGTCCAAATGTCGGTGTGCGATCGATTGGCAGCAAGGTCCGTGGTCCGCCGCGTGAACGCGATGAGCGACCCATCGGGAGATACGTTGATACCTCCAAGTCGCTCCATCGCCAACATGTCGTGAATCGAAAACGGGTGCGGGCTTGCTACGGTGGGTGTTAAACTCATGGTGCTCCCCATGATGATGGTCATCGTCCATAAAACGCTCATACGCTTGAGTGAATGGTGCATCGTTTGGAATCTCCGAACGCGGTTGCTATCAGCTTTTTGTACCGGTTTCCTGAACGGGTCCTGGCAAGTTGAGTTGAATTGTAGCCGCCATCGCCTCCGGACTCCAACCGCGCCCTTGCAACGAGACACCATACATACTTCGAGCAGGGATGTTGACGAACGTTGCCGGGTCGAATGTGCAAAGAGACGGATTGCAAGGTATAACTCCAGCTTGCCCATCCGATCGATCGAATGCAATAACGGAAATCCATAGCCCATGTCGCTGCTCCTGGAAGTCAACAACGTCCGCGTCGAGTTTGAAACCCTCGTCGCGGTCAACAACGTCAGCTTCAAGATGGCCGGTGGCGACCTGCTCGGTTTAATCGGCCCCAACGGTGCGGGCAAAACCACGTTGCTTCGCGTGCTCGCGGGTTTGCACGCACCGACCTCCGGTTCCGTCAGCATCATGGGGCACGATGTTCTCGATGAATCCCATCGCGTGCGCGGCGAAGTCGGATTCTCGCCCGACTCCCCACCCGCATACGAAGAAATGACCGTCGAGCAGTTCCTCTACTTCGTCGCCGACACGCATGGCATTCGCGGTAACGAAGCCCACGAGCGCATCGACCATTGGCTGGAACAGGTGTGGCTTGAAAACAAACGCACGGAAAAAGTGTCGAAACTTTCGCGCGGGATGCGCCAGCGTATCACGGTTGCACAAACGCTCATCCCCAGCCCAGCCGTCGTCTTGCTTGATGAACCTTCCAGTGGTCTTGACCCGGCAGGACGCATTCAGCTGCGCGAAGTAATTGCAAGCCTCGCACGTCAAGGGAAAGCCGTCATCGTTTCGTCGCACATCCTTGCAGACCTCGAAGAATTCTGCACACACATCGCCATCATTGAACGGGGCTGCGTGCTGCGATATTCGCATGTGGATGAACTCGCCCACGATAGCGTCGGGCGATGCAGCTATAAGATGATAATCCAGAGCGACAGCGACCACACCGAAGCGATCATCGCCGTCGATGGCACCTCCCATATCCGAAAAACCGGCCATGAATACACGGTACAGTTCGACGCGGGCAACGAAGAAGCCGCAGTCCTGCTTCGACAGTTGGTCG
The DNA here is from genome assembly GCA_013151185.1 of Planctomycetota bacterium. Lineage (GTDB taxonomy): Bacteria > Planctomycetota > Phycisphaerae > UBA1845 > UBA1845 > UBA1845. The sequence goes on along the minus strand of JAADIU010000212.1, from coordinate 1,367 downwards.
AGCGCGGATTGCATGTGTCCTCGTTCACGATGGTCCGCGAAAGCCTTGAAGATGTGTACCTCAAGACCGGTGTTCAACAGGTAGACTGATGCGATATTTGACCCTTGGCAATCCGATGTGGTCGGGACAGATCGTCATGCTTGGCGGTCCGCGCCGCGTGATTTGGACCACATCGTTCTACGCGATGATCTTGTGCGTCGGGTGCGCTCTGGGCGTGAAGTTCAGAGAATTCGGCGCTCCTCCGCAGGCCGCAGCCAGAATCCTGCAATTCCTTTCATTCATTCAGATTTTCGTTCTCTATGTGATGGGGTCGTCCGCCCGCCTCAAGGCGATGCAACGCGACCATCAGTCCCGGATGCTGGAATCCATCCGCATATCGCCGATGCGCGCGTGGACGGTGATTGTGGGCTATATGTTCGGGCCAGCCGCCCAGCCGATCATCAACTGGTTTATCGGTGTGATTGTGGGTTTTGGGTTGATCATTGCGTACAACCTCGGGGGGCCACGCGACTGGGTGATTGGGAACCTTCTCCTATTGGTCGCGGTGCAAACGGCGTGGGCGTTTCAAGTTTTTCTGGGGGTTGGCCTGAAGAAAGCCGCAAACCAAGCGATATTCGCCTATGTCGGTTGTTTCTTTATCGCCCGCAGCGTGGCCACTCTTTTTGTGGTCGGGACGTCGCTGTTCCTGGGACTGCAGCCGGCGATGCTGAGCATGGAGATCATGCTGGGCGGGGATTCCGTGGACAAGGAATTCTCAACCGCAATCCTTGCCAGCGTGATCATGACGTTGTTCTGGGGTCATGCGGCAGCGAAGCGATTCCGGCGACCTGACCTGCCTGCGCTCGGGGTCGCCAGTTCCATGTGCCTCTGCATTTTGTGGGCTTCGTGCATGGTCATGGGCAACACACAAGCCTTGCTCAATCTTGTCCTTGTCGGCATGCCTTTCGGAGCCGACGGGATTCCCGCAGCGATCATGTACATTTGTGGATCGTTGTTGATTTTTGCTGCGATACCAATTTCGTCCGCGGCACAGGTTTTTCGTATCGGAATCCTGCGCTCGAATACGCCGCTGAAACGGACCCGCTCTGCAATCGTCCCGATCTTCATTGCTTCGCTCTCGGTATCAGTCGCTGCGCTGGCTCTGGTCATGGATAAAAACGTCCTGGAGGACCCTCGATTTATAGACAGCGCGCTAATCATGGCCGCAACGGGTTTAATGTTCTGCGGCGTCATTCGCCTGTCGTGCTTTCGTTGGCGGGGACCGACGACGGCGTGGACACTGATGGCTGCGTTTTGGCTGCTACCGGTGCTCGTGTCGGGGGTGTGGCGGGGGATTCAGCTTACGCGCGAACTCGTTTCAGAGCACG
>JAADIU010000259.1 GCA_013151185.1 Planctomycetota bacterium | reverse complement strand
TGATTCTTGTCGGCAGGGCGTGCTGGGCGACCGACGCAAGGCTATCGGCGATCCCGATGAGCCGGTCATGCGGCCAAATGAGCGTTGTCAGCGAAGCAAGGCGCGCAAAAAAGAACCCCGCCAGCAGTTTTCGGAGGTTGGCTGCTGCAGCGGCGAGGAAGATGTTGATCGCATCGCCTTCAAGGCCACTCAAGAAGCAGCGCCGCATCCGATGATCGCTTTTGAGATGCCCGATCTTTGGCTCGATCGCACTGCGTCGCCGCCTGCGTTTTCGCTCGCTGCGTGAGACGTTTCTTAAACTCGATCCGGCGATGTGTACGCTCGTCGATCCCTTGCAACCATGACCGCGATAGCCCTTGTCCACATAGGCGTCTGTGATGGCCACGTCTGTGACACTCTCAACGGCGGCTAAGGTTTCGCCCGGCGCGTGCCCGTCGTAGGGATTGCCTTTCATTAACCGGGCGGCTACGAACCAGTTGCTCCGATTGGTCGTCGCCACCGCGGCCTTCTGCCCGAACTCGTATCGCTTGTGAGCTTTGCCTTTGCTGATGCATTTCACTTCCGGTTCGTGCCAGCTGTAGAGCTTATTTTTGCCTGTCGGCTGCTGATTGCGCAGGCGATTGGCTTTCGCCAAGGTCATGCTCCGATCGTCTTCCATTCGCAGAGTTTTGCGCTCGATGTCGCGGATCATGCGCCCCACGTAGGTGCGCAGTTTGCGTAACTGCCGCCGCATGCGCCTGAACTGCTTGGCGTGGGTGTATCGACTCGCCATGACGGACGCCCGCTTGCCTACGCGAATGTAAGACTGACGTAGTCGGATGCCGCGCTCGTTGGCGGCATCGCCGAGTCTACAGATCGCGGTGTAGAGCAGTTTCGAGTCGGTGGGATGGGTGATGTTTTTCTCTTGCACCGTGGTGTCGACGGTGACTCGTTTGAGATCCCGCCGAGGCAATTGCTTTGTGCGAACCGCCAGGTCGATCGTTTCCTTCAGCAACAACTCAAGCCGATCAGCCCCGACGCGCTTGCGCCAACGGCTCATGCTGCTGGGGTCGATCGGCGCTTCGTGCTGCATGTGGCTAAACCCGCAGAAGTATTGCCAGTAGGGGTTCTCGACCCAGCGATCAACGACCGATTCGTCGAAGGCGGATTTGAGGTATTGCAGGCCAACCATCAGCCGGGTCGCCTTGCCGGGCGCACCGAGGTCCTCGCTGTAACTGTCGGCGAAGGCGGCATCGAACCGCGCCCAGTCGATCCGGTCACCGAGTTGTATCAGCGGATGCTCGGTATTGAGGATCTGGTCGAAGTGGGCTTGGAACAACTCAAACGCGGTGGCGTCTTGGGATTTGGGCTGCATGAATCCGTTCACTATTGCAAGGTCTTGAAGCGCAGTCCGTGATTACCTTGCAGTTATTCACCCATCCCAAACGCAGTTCAACCCTGCAAATAAAGTAACCAAACGAATTCGGCAGGGACGACTAATAAGAAGGGATCGCCCCCCAGATGATGGGCGATCCCGTGTGCGTGATGTTGATCCTGCTTGTCTTGCGACTTAAGGCAAAATCGCATTGAGCAGGTTTGCAAATTCTGCAAAGTCGCGCAGATCGATATCGCCGTCCGCGTCTTGGTCAAATACGGAAAGGCAAATATCGACGCATCCTGCAGTCAGTGGATTGGGAGTTTGTCCGGGACCGGAGTAACAGTCGGCAAGATTCTGATAGTCGTCCGTATCCACATCACCGTCGGCATCGAAATCACCTGGAGTGAAGGGGTCGCAGGCATCAATAGTACCGTTACCATTGCAGTCCGATTCGCACTCGTCCGGAACGCTATTGCCATTACAGTCGTTGGTGGGGATCAACGAAACCAAACCCGTCAGAAACGCAGGCGTGCTATTGATGAACTGCGGCGCCCCTGTATCCGGATCGATTCTGAATACGTCGCCAAAGGACGATGCGATCAACTGACCACCTGAGTGTTCAAACGTCATCGCATTGATTCCAGAGAAGCCCAATGCCACGTTCACAGATGTGACGCCCCCCGTGTTTGCATCGATGTACTCCAACTGATCGTTGAATGCGTGATACAGTCGATCAGTATCGGGTTGGAACGCAATCGATTGGCCGCCACCATTGCCTCGCACAATCCCCGTCGAAGTGAGCGTTGCATCCGCAAGGCTGACGAAATGAATCTCTCCAGCATTCGAAGCCGAATTCCCGCTGATGGCGTAAAGCATCCCATTGCCTCGAAATGAAATGTCGGAAACTGGTTCGCTGAACGGTGCGATGATGGCCACCGCGCCCGTGTCGCGATTCACTGTAGCGAGTAATCGTGGCCCCCCGCCACCACCTCCCTGGCTGACGATTGCAAACAGTTGTCCAGTGACTGGGTGCGCTGCAAGTCCGTACGTTTGAGACACGCCTTGGTCCATGGTTGCCGCGGTGGTAAGCGAGGCGTCAGAGTCGTTTAGGATGAACAACGAAGGACCATTTCGATCTACCCCGTAAATTGTGGCTGGCGATGATAATTGGCACTCGTCAGGAATGAAGTCGGCATTGCAGTCTGCACTTGTCAAGCTGGACAGGTCTTCAGCATCATCGATTCCGTTCGTGTTGCAGTCGATGAATTCGCACTCGTCCGGCAGACCGTTCACATTCGCATCAATACTGAATCCGGTGGTGATGTCGCACGCATCCGGAACACCGTTTGTATTGCAGTCACTCTCACACTCATCTGGGACGTTGTTGGCGTTGCAGTCAAGGCTGCCCCCTTCAACAACGTCGCATGAATCGGGGATGGCGTTGGCGTTGCAGTCCGCCGGTCCATCATAAGCGACGCTGACCGTGACAAAGGAGGGAGCAGTGCAATCCGCATCGTTTTCATTCACATTGGCTGATGCGACCATCGTGATTGTTAGAAGTCCTCGTGCCAGCGCAGCGTTGAACACTGCAGCCGGAACCACAAGTTGTGCTGGTTCGGGCAATCCTGGGCAATCACCCAAAGCGGCATCAACGAATACAGTCCCAACGTCGATGCCGTTGAGATCCACTGTGATGAATTCGGTCGAAGATCCCAGATCGGCGCTCGCCGTGAAATCCAAGACAACGTCACTGAAAGCAAGACGCGGTGCACTCAGCGTGTAGCTCTGCGTTGAAACATTGTTGATGGGTGACAGGTTTGGTGAGAACTCAGTGAATTGGTTGGACGCCACGTCGCACGAATCCGGGATGCCGTTGCTGTCACAGTCGATACTGTCACCAGCGGCAAGATCGCATTCGTCAGCGACTCCATTACCGTCACAGTCTTCGCACTCGTCAGGAATCGCATTTCCGTTGCAGTCATTGCTGGCTCCAAACGCTATGTCGCAATCATCTGGAACGGTGTTGGCGTTGCAATCGACAGCGCACTCGTCTGGAATATTGTCCGCATTGCAGTCCAAACTGCCTCCGCCCGACAAGTCATCGGCGTCGTGGACTCCGTTCAGGTTACAGTCGACCAGTTCGCACTCATCCGCACGACCATTTTGATTGGTGTCCAGACTGAATCCAACTTCGATGTCGCATGTGTCGGGAATGGTGTTTTGGTTGCAGTCATTGGCTGAAAGCAACTGCGCGAGGCCCGTGACGGTTCCGACATTCTGACTGCTACCAAGAAATGCTGAGCTTCCGTTGTCCGGATCGATTTCAAAGAGCAAGTTCCTTGAGTACGCTAGTATTCGATCACTAGCGACATCAAAGGTCATTGCGTTCACTTCGAACGGATTCAGGTTTTGAGTCACTGACGTGATTGCGCCGGAGTTCACGTTGATGAATTCAAGTCGTTCACCATAGACATGGTATAGGTGATCCGTGTTCGAACGGAATGCGATGGAATGACCGCCCCCGTCACCAGCAATGATGCCAACAGGAATAAGCGACGCATCACCCAAAAGCACCACGAAAACTTGTCCGGGAGTCGTTGCATTATTGCCAGCTATGGCATACAGCGTTCCATTATCGCGGAATGCGATGTCGGCGATCGGCTCGCTCAGCGAACCGATGACACTGACCGCGCCGGTGTCGCGATTCACCGTGGCGAGTTGGCGAGTTACGTCTCCGAGGCGTTGGATCACTGCGTGAAGTTGCTCAGTGCCCGGTTCCGTGGAAAGTCCGTACGCTCGATAGACGTTGTCGTTCATGGTGGCCACGTTGTTCAATGTCGCGTTGCTGGGATCGCCGATGTATAAACTCGGACCATCTCGAACCACGCCGTACAGCAACAACGTCGGATCCAATTGACATTCGTCCGGTACGAAGTCACCGTTGCAATCGGGGCTGGCTTGGGCAGCGATGTCATCGGCATCGTGGGTGCCGTTCACATTGCAATCGATGAATTCGCACTCGTCCGGAAGGGCATTCTGGTTCCCATCGTGGCTTGTTCCCGATGCGATATCGACGGAATCCAAAATACCGTTAGTGTTACAATCTTCGCATTCATCAGGTCTACCGCTAAAATCAACATCTGCGCTGGTACCTAAAGCAATGTCGCACCCATCGGGTACACTGTTTAGGTTACAGTCCTCAACAAGTTCTTCGACAACTGCACAAGTGTCGCCCAATGCATCTTTGTCGCAATCGGAGTCGATAGGACCGCCTGTTTCGTACGCGCCCATATCTATGATCGGTGCGCTGCCAAATCCTGTGTCGGGTGATGCCGGGTCATCAAAGAACCGCGCAGCGTTATCAAGGTCCAAGGCGCAGGGGGCGAGCGCTCCGTTGTTACCAGCATCGATACCGGGTGAACCCGGCTGCAACCGATAGTCTCCGCCGCCCGCATTCACAAAGTTCGGAGCGCTGCCGATGTTTCCCGTGCCCACAAAGCCGCCATCCACCAAGCTGTAACTGACCGTCGGAGATCCGTTGATGTTTGGGGTCGAAGGTGAATTGTTGCCAGAGATAATACAATTCGTTATTGAAAATCCACCACCGTTGATGCCGGCGCCACTGCTGACCGCCGTATTCCCGGCAATTGTGCAGTTAGTCAGCGTAACGAACGCGCCGCTGGTGCTCATCAGTCCGCCGCCTTGATTGGCGTCGTTGCCCGTGAAGAGGCAATTGGTCACTGTTGGGTTGGCGCCAGCGTTGAACATGCCGCTGCCGACATTTCCGATGAACTGACAGCCGATGATCGTGGAGTCACTGCTTCCGTTATGCATGCCTCCGCCAGTATTTGTACTCGTGTTCCCCTCAAAACGGCAACCAATTACTGTTGGGCCTTCGCCGGATGGAGAGTTACCAGAGTTGGACATACCACCACCGTTGAAGCCGGTATTCCCAATGAAGACACAGTCAGTCACCGTCGGATTGCTGTCGGAGTTTTGCATGCCTCCTCCGTCACCTGATGAGTTTCCCCCGGTGACGGTGAACCCGTCCAGCCGAGTAGACGGCCCTTCATCGCTCGCGCAGGTTACAACCGATGCATTAAATCCTGTACCGTCAATCGTCGTTACATCGGACCCCCCGGTACTCTTGACCACGATGGCTTTTCCTACGAAGTTGATCGTTTCGTTGTAGACTCCCGGGGCGACCAAGACTTGATCGCCGTCGACTGCCACATTGATCGCGTCTTGAATTGTCGGCTGATCGACTGGCACGTTGATTGTTCCACCAAGCGAAACCGAAGCGCACATCAACAAGGAGGCAACCACAGGAAGATAGGCGCCTCGGAGCATTGCCGGCCCCCTCGATTCGAAAATTGGAATGGGTCCAAGAACACAGAATCTCGACATTTTGTTCATTCGCATGACTGGTTTCCTTCGCTCCTCGGCAATCGTTTTTCTACCCCAAATGTTCTTCATTCCGAAACCTTTCTTTGGTCTGATGATTCTTCACGGACCTGGCCGCCAGTTGCCACCATCCGTCCGTAGGAATAAAGCCGAACGGTGCCCGGACTCTCCGAATATTTTTTGTTGGCCGTGTTCTTTCGTGCCTTATGGGTGCCGCACGGAGGGCGGCCGGTGCGTGGTAGCTATGGGTTGGTGCAGGCGTACTGGGGTCCGGGGATCGCGTCCCGCGCCCTTGGGCTGCTGCTGGCAGAGGTGCCACGGCGTCCGCTACACGCGACGGCGGCGGCGACCAACACCGCGTCGATTCGCGTACTCATGAAGCACGGCTTCGTGAGTACGCGAAGCCCCGAACCTCGCCGGGGACGGAAAGATATCAGCGTTCCATTCCGCAGCCCTTTGCGCATGGCCCAGTCATTAACTCCGAGAATCCGAAACGCTGACGCGATGAGAATGTGTGTTCGACGAATCGTCCGCAGCAAGGTGTCGGGGCTGATTGGCATGCCGAGTTGTCGGGCGAGCCGCGAACC
>JAADIU010000189.1 GCA_013151185.1 Planctomycetota bacterium | reverse complement strand
TAGATCGAAAGAAAGCGGAGGTTGGTTCTGCAGAAAGCTCAAACAAGGGTTGAAAGAAACTGAAACAAAGCAGCCACGTCCCCCGCTTCAAGCCCCGCCGGCACGATGTCGGTGTGCGTCAATTCCGGCCCGTTCGTCTCAGCAATGAGCAAAATGGGTGTTTGTCCGAGAACCACATAAGATCCGGGGGTTGCCGTTTCACCCCTCGAAACAGAAAGTAGTCCGCTGGAGTAGGGTCGATCAAAGTGTTTTGTTCTTGACAAGAAGGTCGAGTGAGTTACAGTCGGGTTCCGTCATGGAGCACAGTCGTGGGTCCCAACACTACAAACTTTGGTGAACTGCTTTACTCCTCGGTTTTTGCAGTTGCCGCCGCTTTCCTTGCAATTGTATCGTTCAAAAAATACCGCAATCTGATTGATGAGTGGCTGTCTAGTGACCGTACTCGTAGAGCGTTCTTTTCGTTTGCAGTCCTTCTGTGCGGAATTGGTTCGGGTGCGTTTGCCGATTGGATTGATTTTTCAGAAATTGCAGATGGCAACGTGACGCCTCGCGATCGCTTTCTGCTGCCCCTCTTCATATTCACAGGAATCGCGTTCATTTGGTCAAGCACAGTGTTCTTCTTTCACAACGACCAATGGCATTCGAAACTCAATAAGTCGCGCAAGCGGGCAATGGATTTTGAATCAAAGAACAGAGTTCTCTCACGAGACTTCCGTTTTGCGGTGTCGATCGGTCAAGGACTTGTTTGGGCCCTTGAGCAGAAGGCGCACAGAATTGATTGCGCGTTTGACGAAAGCAAAGAGGATGGATCTGTCGCGTCACGGCTCCTGAGAGCATTGGATCCTTTCGAGCAACAATATTACATCGTCCAAGCAATACACTTTGCTCTCCTGCGAGCGAAACCCATGCCGGAGAGTCATCATGTGACTGGGGCGGTGAGGGTCGGACTGTATGTTGAAGACCACGGGGCAATGAAATTGAGAGCGAGTTGGGATGGTAAACGACGAGGTTGCCTGGAGTCAGCCGTTGGCGCGCATAGCGACAAGTTTCGGCTTACGAAACCGTCCGGCGACAATTTTGTCGTGAACTGCGCAATGAGCAGCGCCGTACAATTCATTGAAGATGCTGCCCTAGCTGACCTTGGTTCAGAGAGCCAGTTCAGATACTATGACAGCGATCAACGCGAAGAAATCAAGTCACTTGTGGGTTTCCGTATTGAGGATTCAACACGGAACGCGCCTCGCAAAGTAATTGTGTTTGAGAGCAATGTGACAGCGTATTTTTCTCCTGAGACTCAGCAGCATCTATTCGATTTCCTCCGTGAATTGGCGGGGCCTCGGATATGTTTCGAAGAGAAGATTCGAATCTTGCAAAACACTAACGGGCGCGACATGAAGCCCCTAGGCATGCGAGAGACCGCCTCTGAATATGCAACCGGCGAACAAGTTAATTAAGTGGACACATTGACGATTAATTAAGTGGACACATTGACGACGCGATGCGTAGAATGTCGCAGGACTAGGGGTTTTGCGTTCGTCTGGAGAACTGGATTATGTCAAGCGTAACTGATTCAGATTCCGGCGTCATCGATGCGGTTCCCAGTTCTGATGAATTGCAAGATGACCTCGTCCAACTCAAGTACCGGATCTTGAGCAGCCTAAACTCGTTTCGACAATCGCAAGAGCGCATTGCTGGAGCAACCACGCCCAGCGAAGAGTTGCGCGATGAGTTCGCGATCCTCCGCGACGAGATCGAAGAATTTCGCCGGCTGCTGCTTGACAAGAATCGAGTATTGAGGGATCGCCTCAACAACGAACGCCAAGAACCTGCGGATGATTAGCGGGCAGGGGCCCCGTTTTTGTCCAACCACACTTCATCGCAGTTAATTGTCGAGAGTCATTCGACTTGTTTTCTTTCTTTGCGGACTTTTCACGCTGAGTGAGGCTCTTAGCCCAGACTTGAAACGATACACTAGTTTTGGGGTCCGACTAGCCCACGCATGTCCGTGATGCGTTCGCCGACGACTTTGTTGATGTGTCCTTCAAGATTCCTCGCTGGCTGGTTTCAGTGTGGTACGCCTTTGTCTCCAAGCCGTCAAGGTCGCCGGAATTCGTCATTGTTTATTTCACCCGGCTTGAGAATCGAACAATGATTGAAACCGAGTTGTTGAGTGTCCGTTTCAACGCCTGGCCCTCTGTAGAGCCTCCTCGACTATTGAGGCGAACTCAGCCATTGTCATCCCCTTCGGCCGGAAGAATCGCGGGATTCCGAACACCCGTCCCGCACCGCGCTCATGAAACCACACCCGCTCAAAGAAATGTGAAACAGATACATGACTAACGCGCTCCCATTTGATCGATTGATGCGCGTATCCCTTTACCCGCAAGTGCACGCTGTCCGGCGCGAGCACGAGGAATTCGGAAGGATACGAATATCGCAAACGCCGAACACAGAAATCCACCGTTGCTAGAATCAACACCACTGGAACAACAAACATCCACAAGCGGATCCATGGTGGGAAAGACAACGGGATTCGAGTACCCCAATATATCCAAACTGCAATAACAAGGCTCATTGCGTTCGATGGGATCGTCTCAACACGAATACGACCCGATGGTCGGAATACCGAAAAATCCCCTGCAACAGTGAAACCGCATTCCGGGCATTTCGATGGCTGCGCAATTCCTCTCAGGTCATACATACATACATGCAGGACAGGTTCCACATGCCGCATCGCGCTCTTTGTCTGGAGGGGTGTGCCTCGGTTCGTCATGTCGGCGGAGTCGCGATGGCATGGTTGGATTGTATCGAAGCTAGTCGCTTGGTCCAAAATCGAGACCCCAGGTCCAGAGGACCTGGGCCACCCAACCGTGAACCACTCGCGGCCTATTTGGATTTGGCTGGTGTCACTGCTTCTGTACCGAAGGCTCCCTCTGTACCAAAAGCTCCCTCTGTACCAAAAGCTCGTTGTAGGGCCATCGCTCTTGCTTCTTCGTAGGCTGGGTTTAGTTCGGTCCAATCCAGGCATTGGGCTAGGCGCTCTACCTTGTTGCGCATTTGGATTCGTTGCCTTCGATCTTGCGCGCAGAATTTGATCATGATGTCGGCGAGGTCGGTGATGGAATCGTTCGCGTCGCGGTTTCGACGTTTCAATACATAGATGCCGCTTTGGTTGTGGTCGGGGATGTTGGCTTGCACGAACGCGCCGAAGCCCGAGAGGTCCGTGCAGATTGAGGGGATGCCCATGACGGCGCACTCGGCTGGCGTGTAGCCCCACGGTTCGTAGTACGACGGAAACACACCCAGATGGCAGCCACGCACAAATTCGGGGTAGTCCATCGCGAACAGCGGGTTCGTGCGATTGATGAACTCGGGGTGGAACACCACCTTCACGCGGTCATGCTTGTTGTTGAACAGGTGTCGGTGGCGCAGGTGCGTCAGGACCGGATCGTTGGCGTCGTCCACCATGTGGTGGGTGACGATGGGCGGCAATTCGGTTTGCGAGCGCGAGTGTAACAATCGCTTGAGGACCACGCGTTCGTCGTTGGTGAGTAACTGTTCGGTTTGTGGTAGTTCCCCCTGCGCGGTTGCGTCGAAGAGGCGCTTCTCAAATTTTCTAGCGATGTCTTCGCAACTGCTCTTAAGCTCAGCCAGCATCGAGTGGTTTTGCAACACCTGGATGTTGAGGTGGTGCGTGGGAGCGGCAGTCACGATGAACGCGACCACAGTGACATCGGAACCCGCCTGCATCAGGTGGTTGTTCAAACGGGACAACGCCTCGATGAAATAGTCGATGCCCTTGTTGTGGAACTCGTATCGCCCGGACGTAAACATGTAGACCGTTTTGTTCAGGTCAAAAGGCGACGATCGAAAAAAGTGCGCCTGCACGAAGTGATGAATTTTTTCCTTGGATTCGCGGTGCAGGTTTTGGAACTCATGCAGCGCTGCAAATTTTTCGACACGAAGTCCATTGGGCAGGACTTTGTCGGGACGGCGCTTAAGCAGGTGGTCGGCTTCGATTGCGGTGATGTCGGATACGGTGGTGAACACATCCGCAGCGTGGGCCGCGCCCCGTTCGATGCAGTAGCGATGGTAAATTTGTCTGTCGCCGGCTTCTTGATCCGGGTTGATCCAGGGCAGGCGTTCGTAGAAGTTTTGCGTTGAGGCGCACAGGTATCGCCCGAGCAGCGTTGCGTGTGTGGTAAAAATCGTGGCGATGGGGAGTTTGCGTTTCTTGATGATGGGGATCGCAGCACCCGCAAGCCACTCATGAAACTGGACGATGATCGGATGCTGGTCTTTCACCTGACCCGCGAGTGCTTCGAGAAACTGCACAATCAGATAACCGAAGGCGACGCTCTCGTTGGTTTCGGAATCGGTGTCGGGATAGTTGATGTGGCAGTCTTCCCAGAACGCGTGGCGGAATTCGTCGAGTTTGGCGAAAGCCGCTCCCACATCGATCAAAACGACGCGCGGGTTTCCGGTGACAAGCCAGCGCCCGTAGTGCAGTTTCATGCCCGCGTCGCGGAGAGATTCGATTGTTCTGCCAAGTACCGGGCCCAGTTCCAACTCTTCAAATTCGACGGCGGCTTTTTCGTGGACGTAGGGACCGATCAGGCAATAGCGATCGCCCCAGTCTTCCGTCGTCACCGCTGCCTTCGAGCGCAGCACGGTGTAGATACCGCCAACCTGGTTGCAGACTTCCCAGGCGACTTCAAACAAAATGGGTTTGGTGCGGTCCTGTGCGGGACCGGTGATTTTCGGTGGGTTCGTGGTGGGGACGGACGACATGTGATCCTGCGCTCCCGATTGCTCCCGATTTTCGCGACAAGCCGTGAGCGCTATCATAACCCATGCGCGGGTTCGTGTCGCGGCGGACGGAGAGCTTCGAGGGCAGCCGGGCAGCCCGCGCAGGGCCCGGGGTTATCTGGAAGATCTGGAGCGTCGCAGCGGTCGATTGCCGGGTCGTCTTGTTGACGTGGGTCGAACGTGACGCACTGAGGCAGAAGGCGCACGCCGATCGAAGCGGGGCGTCAGCACGCGAAACGTTGGCCCGAATCCGAAGCTGCCTTCGGGCCTGGGCACCGCGCCGTCCTGGATGAGCATGAGCGTCCGTTGATTGGGCTGGGGCCTGCGATTGCGAATGATATTGAGAATGGCCCCAGGGTTGCGTCCCGCTGCGTTAAACAGCTTTCGCCCGGATGGCCCGAGGCTGGACATTCCGGTTGTTTCCTTGGCGATGAAATTGAGATCGCTCTTGCTGAGGGCTTCGCTTTCGTAGAACCGCACGCTGCGATCAAAGATGTCCTGGTTGACCCACATTTTGGCGATGTTTTCGTTCGTGGCATATTCACCCGGACGGACGCTGCGTCGCTGATTGTTGAGTTTCGACATGGCTTCGACCAAACCCGAGCGCGAGAGCGAAATGTTGAACCGGCCCGTGGTCGGTTCGACTTCCAATTCAAAACCTTCGGTACCGCGTTTCGCCAATGTCGCGACCGTCGAATCGATCACCACATCGCTACGAAGTGTTCCTTCACTGCTGCCGCCTCGGATCGCACCGTAGCCCAGTCCGAGTTTGATGCGTTGTTCCGTGGACGTTCTGACGAACTCGCTGATGCGTGCGAGCGTGGCGCGGCGAACACTGATGACGGTTTGGTTTGGCGCTTCACCAAACAACAGCACGCATCGCGAACGCATGCCCGTTCGGATCAGGACGTTCTCACCGATTCGGTCACCTTCGGCAATCGGGCTCCACACGTTTGCATCGGCAGGGTCTGCGCCCACCGGGGCTTTTTCGACCACGCCTCTGATCTCGATCACCTTGGCGGTGAGCGGTGTACCGGTTGGAACTGTCTTGCCTGATTGGCTGGTGGGGCGATTCTTTGTTTGGGTCGTTCCGGTGCGAGCCGCTTTCGCAGGAGAAACCGTCGCAGGAGAAGCTGTGGTGCCGGACGGAATCATCGTCATGCGCAGCGGGTTTCCCGCCGGGTCTATCGTCGAAGGAGCCGCTGTCGACGCGGGTGTGGGTTTCGTTTGCGGTGAGCCCTGAGCGTGCGCGGTTGCGTTCGCCGCAAGGATCGCGGAGACGGAAAGTATCAATACGAAACGCAGTCCGTTCATGGTGTGCAACTCCATACCAAATCTCTCAAGCCAACCCGGGAGCCCGCCCCAATGGATGACAAACAACTATAGGCACGAGTCTGTGGGCAGGCGATGTTCGTCTTGCTGAAAATCGGGCCTCTGAACCTTTTGCTTGCAGCCCTATTTCGCAGCGACGTCCTCGGGTGAATCAATCTTGTTTCCGAGTTCGGCTAGTCGATCATCGATTTGGGCGACCGTGTAGAGCAGTTCGCCCCCGGT
>JAADIU010000100.1 GCA_013151185.1 Planctomycetota bacterium | reverse complement strand
AAGAAGTTGCAAAGATGATGCAGGCGGTGAGGGACAAGGAAGCCCAGCGTCGCAAGGAACTCAAGCGGCGGATGCGGGTGCGGCAGGCACCAGTCTCGAGGAATTGGTGATGAGGCGTCATTCCATTCTGATTTCTGCTTTGCTGATTTGCGGGTTCACGCCTGCGGTGCTGGCTGGGAACGTCAAGCTTCTAGCCAATTCTTCGGAGGTTTATGTGGGTGTTCCCTTTGCGGTTGCGATCAACGTCACCGCTTCTGAGGATCACCGTGCGCCCAAGTTTCCGAAACTCAAAGATGCCACGAGCGAACTCGTCAATACCCAGACCACCTCAAACTCGATGACCATCAGGATCAATGGCCGGCAGGTCGGAAGCGGCGACGCAACCACGCAGTATGTCTTTCATGTGACACCGACGAAGGAAGGCATTCTCAAAATTCCGAGGATCAGCGTTCAGGTTGACGGTGAAGTTCTCCAAACGCGGTCGGCTGCCTTTCGGGTAACGAAGTCGGAAAAGGGCGATTTGCTCTACGTCGAGTTGATCGGAGCGAAGGAACAAGTCTACGTCGGCGAAGGGATCGAGGTCACGTTGCGGGTGTGGCTGAAGGAATTCAAAATTCGCAACCAATCCATCAGCCACCGCGAGATGTGGCAGGCGATTGACAAGCGCTCGACCAATTGGGGCGCGTTCGCCGACCTGGTGACCCCGCGAAACCCCAACGTCAAGGTCGCCAGAGCGAAACGTTCGGGCGCGGATGGCAAACCGCAGCCGTACCTTGTCTTCACGATGACCAAGCAAATCTGGCCAAATCGGGCTGGAAAGTTGAACGCGGACGACGTGCGCATTGTTGTCGACTATCCGCTCAAAGCCACACGCGATATCTTCGGCGGACTACGGTTTTCGCGCACAAAACCCATCGCCTCGACCGTGGATCATGTCAATGTGACGGTGCTTGATATTCCATCGAAGGGGCGGCCTGCCGACTATGCGGGGGCTGTTGGGAAGCACACCATTCGGGTGACTGCATCGCCCACCGAAGTGCGCGTCGGCGATCCGATCACGCTGAATATGGTCATTCAAGGCACGGGGCAACTCGAACATTTGCAAGCCCCGCGTCTATCGAAGGTGCCCGATTTCGCGGAACGCTTTCAAATTGGCGACGATTCGCTTCCCGGTGTGGTCGAGAACCAACGCAAGACATTTACGCAGAGTATCCGCGCCCTTTCCGACGACGTCACCGAAATACCAAGCGTTCCGTTGTCCTATTTCGACACGGTGAGCGGTACGTTTGAAACGGCATTTAGCGAACCGATTCCGCTTGATGTCGCTCCGGCGCAGAAAATGTCCAACATGCAGATCGTGCAATCGGGCGGCGGGAGTTCGACGCAAGCCGTTTCGTCGATGACCCGTCTGGGTGGCGGAATCGAAGCGAACCGATCCGACATGAACCTCCTGTTGGCCGACCAGCGCATCGGGTTCTCGTTGGGCACGGTGTCAGCGATTGTTGCGTCTCCGCTGCTGTTCGGGGCGTGCCTGCTCGTGCGCCGAAGGAAGGAAAAGCTGCACTCAAATCCCGGGTTGGCCAGACGAAGGGCAGCATATCGAACGGCGATGCTTGGTTTTGATGGGCTGTCGAATGCGGGTGGCCACGGGGATGGCGGTCAAACGGTGATGACGGTTTTACTGAAATACATCGGCGATCGGCTGGGTTTGGAATCCGGTGGGTTGACCCGAAAAGAAGCCACCACCGCCATGTCGGAGGCTGGCATCGTACGGGAAATCGTCGATGAGGCTGACCTTGTTATGGCAAAGTGCGAGGTTGCAGAGTTCGGAGCGGATGCGGGATCCACTGTGAAAGAGCAGGTCGCAGACGCCCGCGAGTGTGTTGAGCGCATCGAGAAACAGTTGGGTAAGCGTGGGTAGTCTTCAATCGTTTGGTTGATTCCTTTGGTAGAAGCAATGAAATCAAAGTCGGCTACATATCAACGGACTGCACTGCGGGTGGCTGCCTGTGCGATGTTGTTTGCGATTATCCTGCCTGCTGCGTCAGTGCGGGGAATGGATGCAGAGAACCGTGAAACGTTGTTGCGCGAAGCGATCGAGGCGTATGACCTGGGCTTGGGGTTGCAGGATGAGAATCCGGCGCAGCGTATCGCCCACTTTCGCAAAGCGGCTACCGGGTTTGAAGCGGTCCTCTCCAGCGGAATCGACAACGGTTACTTGCAGTACAATCTTGCGAATGCTTACCTGCAATTGGATGAGCTTGGCAAAGCGATTTTGCACTACCGACGCGCTGCTCGGCTGATCGGTGCAGATGAATCATTGCAGGCCAATCTGAAATTCGCCCGATCACTTCGTCGCAATCAGATTCAATCGAGTGGTGAGAAGGAGCTTTTTGAGACCGTCTTCTTCTGGCATTACGAAACGTCGGCGAAGGCCCGTTTGATGGTTGGTTTGTTGGCGTATGTGGCGTTTTGGATGCTGATGTCCCTGCGCGTTCTTCGCAAACGATCTTCATTTGGTACGGTGTCTGCCTTGCTTGCGGTCGTATGGCTGTCGGCTGGCGTGTCGGTTGGGGCGGAAGTGTACAACGCACAAAACACGCGCGAAGGCGTCACCGTGCAAAACGATATCACCGTGCGCAAGGGCAACGGAGAAGCCGCAGCGCCCGCGTTTGAAGAGCTCCTGCATGAGGGCGTCGAGTTTGTCATTCTCGAAGAGCGACCCGGTTGGTATCGCATTGAACTGCCGGACGGAAACGCCGGCTGGATTCGACAGTCACAGGGCGAGGTTGTTTGATGCAGGGCGAGATTATTTGATTTGCGTTGGGCGGGTTTACCGAATCACTTCCGAAGCCGCACCTGAATTTCGTATGGCCCCAGCTTGATCTCGTCCCGGTGTGCCAGAATCGAACTCTCAATTCGTTCACCATTGAGATGTGTACCGCCCTCGCTGTGCAAATCGCGAAGCTGCCAGAATGCGCCGTCGGCTTGTACTTTGGCGTGATGCGTCGACACACCCTTGCCGCCAAGTTGCCACAAAGACGTATCGCACTGACCGATGAGCACCGAGGCGGGCGAAAGCAGATTCATCAGTGGATCGGCGACGCTGGGTCCGGATCGGATGACCAGAGATAGCGGTGGGGGGATAGCCGATCGGCTTGGCTCGCGTGCGTCAATTCTTGCGAAGCGAATTCGATAACCAACCAGGTCGATGACATCGTCGTCTTGAAGTCGTCGCTCGAAACATCGGTGATCGTTGACCAGCGTCATCAAGTTTTCGCCCGCGCACCGCAGCATCCAGCGGCCGTGTTCCTGTTCGATGGTGGCTTGCTTGGGTGCCATGCGAAGGCTTGGAAGGCAAACCACGGTGTGCGGATCCGCACCGAGGGACACCATTTTGTCCGGAAGAAGTTTGAGCGTGTTTCCAACCTGCGTCGGTCCCGCAATAATCGTCAGCGAATGTTCCGGCGGTCGTGCTGCCGTTCGCGATCGCAGAATTTCGTCGCGGTCAATTTTCAACGCCTTCGCAAGTCTGTCATCGTACTCCTGCTTTTGTTCCGCAGATCCAAGAATGGTCTTGGCCGTCGCGATGTGCGTCATCACATCTTGAATAAGTTCGCGAATGATGCGGTCCGGATTCTCTTCAAACGGTTTGATTTTTCGGAATTGTCGCCGCACCGCCTGCTCGATACGCTCGGGATGCGGGCAAAACAGTTCAATCTCCAAGAGTTGATAGAGGTGGGGCGGCCGATGGCCTTCGGCGAGTTCGAGATACTCGCTGTAGGCGTCGATCGGTGCGTCGGGTGTTTGGTTTTGCTCTTTATTTGACATCGAGTTCGGATACCGCATCCGTCATTCTATCAAGGTCTATTTTTTTGAATCCGCTCTCGCGTTCGATTTGAACGTCCGCGCTGATTCGACTCGTGAGTTCGACCGCTTTTACATGAATGCGCCCGCTGGAATCATAGCGGAATGAAACTTCGACCGGTGCGCCTTTTGGCAATCCCTTGGGCAGATGGCGAATCATGCACTCGCCGATTTGTGTGCAGCCGCGCGGATCGCGCGTGTCGCCTTCGGTGATGCGGAGTCTCACTTGGCGCTGGTTTTTTGCTTCGGTTCCAAACAGTTTCACACGCGAGGTGGGCAGCGGTGTGTTCTTTGGAATGATCACCGAGTTGACCGTCTTGCGGTCTATCGCAGACCGAACAATGACCCCGAGCCCGTGCGAGTTGACGTCGGACAGTTTAATTGCGTGGGCGGCGGTCGCTTTGGTGGGGGCCATGATCGCCTGCATTTTTTGCTGTTCTTTGTCGGCTTCCGCGTCGGTGGCGGCTGAATCGAAATCGAGCCGTTTTTCTTTGCCTGTGGCTTGGGGCGTCTCGGTGCGGTCAAAGTCGCAGATAGCCGCATGGAGCGCTGCCCCGTGCGCCACGATTTGATCCGGGGCGATCGCCATTTCCGGTTCCTTACCCGATATTTCTGCGAGCATCCGCGCGACGCGAGGCATGCGGCTGGAACCGCCCACGAGTAGAATGTTATCGATGCGGTCCCAGGTCAGCATGGCGTCTTCGAGAAGCATCTCCGTAGAAATCTGCGTTCGGGCGATCAGGTCGGCGGTCAGTTGCTCGAAGCGCCCTCGGGTAATGGGCACCTGCATTTTGCGCCCGAGGTGTTCGCAAATGAGAACCGTTTGCGGGTTTTCGGAAAGCGAAATTTTTGCGAGTTCGCATGTGTTGCGGATGCGCTCCATGGATTCCGGAGTGTCTCTCGGATCGATACCGAAGCGTCTTCGGAATTCGTCGCAGAAGTAGTCGACGACGCGCTTGTCAAAATCAATACCGCCCAAGCGCACTTCACCGCCCGTGGCGATGACCTCGAAATCGTTGTGGTCGATGCGGATAACGGTGACGTCGAACGTTCCGCCGCCAAGGTCGTAGACCAACGTCGTGCTTGGAGCCCGTGCTGCGATCCGTGCGATACTGAGGTCGGACTGCTCACCACCTTGGGCCAGAAACGTGTGGAATGCGTTGGCGAGCGCAGCGGCAGTTGGCTCGTTGATGATGTCGATGACGTTCAGCCCTGCGATTCGTCCCGCGTCCTGCGTTGCCTTACGTCGGGCGTCACCAAAATACGCAGGCACCGTGATGACCGCACCTCCGATGTCACCCAGCGCTTCGACCGCGTCCTGTGCGAGTTTTTTTAATACCAATGCGGAGAGTGCTTCGGGTGAAAACTCCCGCCCACCGACGGGTTCGCTGTAGAACTTTTCGCCCATGTCTCTTTTGAAATTAACCGCGACGCGATCGGGTCGTTCGCGCAACGCTTCGAGGGCGGCTTCTCCGACCACGATGGAGCGATCGGGTTTGATGTAAACCGCCGACGGGGTGACATACGCACCGTCGGATGTGGGAATCGCTCGGGGTGTGCCAACGCCATCGACGTAAGCAATCGCCGAGAAGGTGGTTCCGAGATCGATTCCGACTGACTTGGCGGGTTCTGTTGGCACCAGCATCGGCTCCGAACGTGCAGGCGGTTAAAGTGTTTGTCCAAAACAGCTTAGGCTGCGAACAGGTCGGCTGCAACCGGCAAGTGGCCGCGAGTGACGCCTCGTTCTACAGGGCGGATCAAGGGCAATGCCATTGGCGACACCCGGCGCATATTTCGATTGCTTTGAAACTGCCCGACTCGTGATCCGATCGCAATTGCGACCTGCGCTTGCCCGCCCATATCTCACCCAGTGTTTGCTCGCCCAAGTGTCCGAGGGGAGCGGCAGCCTGCAAATCCTGATCGCACGCCAGGACCGATCCATCTGCGGTGACGTAGCAGCGGTTCGTCAATCGGCGGCACGGCGCACGGTCGGGCGGCTGCATGTCTGAGACGGCGAGGTCTTCCAGGTTTCCACCATAGTCCGAAAATGTTCCGAGCATCGCACAGCCGACCTTGCGAATCCAGCCGTCAAAAAATGCGTCGACTTCGTGGAGGTTGAGCGTGCTTTTGGTCAGTGATGGAACGATCACGGGGGCGGCTTGCTTGGCTTCGACGCGGGATTTGATGAGTCGATCGATGGCCGAGGTGGCTCGCGCAAGGTCGCCCCCTCTGTTGATCTCTGCGTAGCATTCTGGCGTCCACGCATCCAATGTGAAGGCGACGACATCGACTCGATTCTCGATGATTGCTGCGATCTGCTCATCACCAAGCATCTGCCCCGTCGTTTGAACCGCGATTCCGTAAACGTTCGACTCCCGCATCGCATGCACGATCGCGCAGAAATCCGGATGCGCAACGGGATCGCCAACCCCGCCAAGCATGACGAGCGAATCGTCGAACGCAGCCAACTCCGTGGCCAAGTTTTCAACGTACTTCGGATCGAGCGGTCCGCGCGGTTTGACGTGTTGTGCAGATGGGTGCAGTT
>JAADIU010000158.1 GCA_013151185.1 Planctomycetota bacterium | reverse complement strand
TACGTCAAATTTTTCAAGGGGGCTTTGCGCATCGCCGGCAGCTTTTTCCCAACGCTCGAGAAGCTGGTCATCGACGGCGGGGGCGAACTCGGTTGAGAGTTCCCACTTTACGTCATGCTTTGGACTCGGTGCGTCCTTCGCGGTCGGTGCTGCCACCAAGGTGGCGGTGCAAAAAACGGCTGAAACTAAGAGGTTTATCATCAGAGGCACCTTTGTATCGAAGATGATTGCCTGTATACGGACGGCTTGTGCAGGGGCTTCGTTGTCCCGCCCATCTGATATCGGTTGACACGGTTTGTTTCTATGCCGCCATCCGCGCGCATCAGCTTAGGGTTGCACACATGCGTCGTCCAACCGTTTGCTCGATCGGAAATCGACGACGCGCGACCTCCGATTGTAATTGACTCGCCGCACCCGATCTACTAAAATTCTTCGTTGTAGTCGATAAGTGTTTGCGGCTGCTACAATACGATCGGCCGTACAATCGTTCTTGACCTACCTGTAACCGGCAACGATAAGACAGCCACTAATATTAGAGGGAAACTTCAGAGGTCGAACCGACCGCGTATCCAGCACCCTTTGGTTGCTCAGCACACGCACAACGACATGGCAGAAACAGGCACAATCGACCAGATCCCACAGCCAACCACCGAACCTCCGCGCGAAGAAGCAGAACAGGTCGCCGGGAAGTCGCGGCTTGGGGATTCGGACACCGCCCTCATCTGGGCATGGGCGGCATCGCTGGGTGTCCACCTGCTTCTCTTTTCAATCATGGTCGCGCTGCCGTGGATCAACGAGAGGATCGGCGGGACGAAGTCGCCGACGGTCACCACCACCGACCTGCACGATGCACCCAAGCGCGTCAAATTCGCGATGTCGCCAGTCGAGTCGCCCTTCGCGCGGATGCAGCGCGAAAAAAACAAACCGACCCGGATCACACCCGACCAACAGGGAACGTTGCGCGAACTGTCGTCGCTCAACAAAGCCGACCTGTCGATCGTTGGAATCGGAACCGGCGGCGGGGAGTTTTCAAAGTACGGTCTGAACATGGGCGGTGGGCATACGGGTCCGCAATTTTTCGGACTCGGTGGCGAAGCGCGCAGCGCACGACGAATCATCTATGTGGTCGATCGCTCGGGCTCGATGATGGGCGTGTTTGAAGACCTTCGCAAAGAACTCAAACGCTCGATTGATCGTCTGCGCAAGAGTCAAAAATACCACGTTGTTTTCTACAGCACCGATCCACCCATCGAAGCACCGCCCAACCGATTGGTCAACGCGATCCGCGCCAGCAAGAGTCGAACGTTTGACTTCATCGATCAAGTCACACCCGAAGGCATGACCCAACCGATCGAGGCGATGCGCCGGGCGTTTCGCCTCAAACCCGACCTGATTTATTTCTTAAGCGATGGCGATATTCCCGAAGCCGAACTGCTCAAAGAAAACCTCATCAAGTGGAACCGCAGGGAGAAAGTCAAGATTTTCACCATCTCATACGTCAGTGCAGCGGGCCGTCAGTTGTTGGAAGAAATCGCCCGCACGCACAACGGCCAGTTCCGCTTCGTCTCTGAACACGACCTCGGAGGTTAGGATGGGTCCGCAGTCTCGACATGGTGGCCCGCCGAAGCATCTCCTGGCGATCGCCTGCGCCTGTGCAGCACTTTCGCCAAGTGCAGCGCCGGCAGACACCATGATCTTGCGGGGGCAAACGCACGAAGACGTGCAAATTGTCGGGTATGACGGCGGCATGATTGAATACCGCACGTCGCATGGCGATTTCGACAAAGCCTCCATCATGGATATCGACTCGCTCAACATTGACAGTGTCGACGCGGTCTTGAACCTGAACAAAGCCGAGGCATTTTTGCGCGAGGAGCGGCCGCGAAAGGCCGTCGAGCGGTACGAAAAAGCACTGCGCGGCGCAAAGAATTTTTGGGCACCGTTGATTCGAGCGCGCCTCATCCAAGCCGCTGACGAATCGTACCTCTTTGAGAAAGCGGTTCGCAATTGGTTAAAAGTTGCCCATCGCGATCAAGCCACCGCCGCCCTGCTCATGCCGCGTTTTCTTCCGGACGAGCTATCACCGTCAACGCGACGTGTACTCAAGAAACTCGAACGCACGATCGATCGATCCAACTCGCAAAAGGAACGTGCTCTGCTACAGATGCTGCGCTTTGAAACGCTTCGACGCCTCAACGACCCAGCCGCTCTTGTACTGGCTGGACCGCTGATGAAACTCGCCGTCAAAACTGAGATGCTGATGCCTCGCGCGGCGGATATTTTGGTGGGTGCGGGTGATCTCTTGATTGAAAACGGCGCATCGACGCAAGTTCTAAAGTCCGTGGAAGCGGCGATCGTAGAAGCACCCGAAGAGTCTCTGCCAACGTTGCTGCTGCTCAAATCGCGGGCAGTGTTCGCCGGCGCCGAAACCGCGGACGATTATTTGTCGGCTGCCCTTCCTGCGATGCGGGTGGTCATCCATTTTCCGAGTCACCCGTTGGCGGGTGACGGCCTCATCCTAGCCGCAAGGGCACACGCTGCTTCCGACCGACCGGATGAGGCGAAGCGGCTTCTCGACGCTTGCATGGCGCTGGACCACGCCACCGCAAAAACAAAAACTCAGGCTGCACAGTTGTTAGAGAGCATTGGAAACGAACGTCAGCGCCCATCCGACAAGCCGTCATAGTGGGCACATCCTCCAAAAAGAGTAACACGCACATGAACCCAATCGAACCACAACAGAAACGCCCTTGCCTTTGGTGGACCGCGATGATAACGATGTTTGTCGTGGTGGTGACACTGAGTGTCACAAACACGGCACTCGCCGCAGAGGACGGTGACACCGCTTCCGCCGGGACGGTGAGTCGCATCTTCGACCACTTCGTCATTCGTGGCGGCTACATTACCTGGCTCATCTTGATCCCGATGTCGCTTGCGACCATCGCGCTGATCGTCGAGCACAGCATCTCGATCCGGCGCGAACGCATTCTTCCGACGCCAACCATCGAACGCATCGCCGATCACCTCGAAGGCAGGCGATTTGTCGAAGCGGTACGCTATACCGAAAGCGACGCCAGCGTGCTTTCTGTCGCGGTCAACCGTGGCCTGCGACAAGCCGACAACGGATTTTCGGCGATGCACGGTGCGATGCTGGATGCGGTCGAGCAGGAAGCGAACCGCATGATGCGCAAGATCGAATACCTCAACGTCATCGGCAACGTCAGCCCGATGGTGGGTTTGTTTGGCACCGTCTATGGCATGATTCGGCTGTTCGCCTCGATCCGTGAAGCAGGCGGTATCCCCGAACCGGCGACCATCGCGAACGACATCTCCATTGCACTGGTCACGACGTTCTGGGGCTTGATGGTTGCCATTCCTGCGCTAAGCGTGTTCGCGTTTTTCCGCAACCGCATCGACGCGTTGACCACCGATTGCGCCAACACCGCCGAACAGTTGATGGGCGTGTTTGAGCCCGGCGCACAAACGCCGATCTCGCGACCTGCAAACACCGCTCCGCCGATTGCAGCTTCCGTCGCCGGATAGATCGAGACTGAATCGAGGAACACAGGACCGCATCATGGTTGGAAATCGCCAAAGCGCAAACATCTACTTCAACATGGCACCGATGATCGACGTGGTGTTCTTGCTGATTATTTTTTTCATGCTGGTGAGTACGTTCGCATCGGCAGAAAACATCCCGATGGAGTTGCCCAATCCGGAGCGCAGCCTGGCACAGAACGTTAAGATTGTGGACCGCGTGGTGATCAACTGTCGAACGGTCCGATCGGCTTCCGAAGGCGAACCCGACGGAGCACTCTACAGCATCGGGCCCAATCGCCCGGAACCTCTCGAATCGATCGCCCGCCGTTTGGAAGCCGCGCACGCAGCGAACCCGAAGCTCAAAGTGATCATCCGAGCCGACAAACGTTTACGCTACGAACAGGTCCGCGCCGTCATGGTGGTGGTCGCCCAGCAGGAAATCGAAGACATGTCCCTCGTCGCCCATGTGTCTGGATTGGATGAATAAATGAGACGACGAGACCGTTGGCAACATCAGGTCGCCCAACCGGATGGCACGCAAACGTCGTGGCGGCGAAGGCGCTCGCGCCGTGGAAAAGCCCCGCTCATCCTGAACCTGGCTCCGATGATCGATGTGACGTTTTTGCTGTTGATTTTCTTTTCGGTGACGACGACCTTCAGACGGGCGGAAGGGTTCCTGTCGGCGAAGCTACCACGCGACGCAGGCAGACCCACCATCGCCCTGCCCATCACACCGATTGTCGTCCGGATCGACGTAGACCCTGCCGACTCGGGCGGATATAGCCTGAGCGTCGATCACTTTACGAACGCGCCCGCAACCACTGGCGAGTTGACGGGGTTCCTGCGTGAGTTGCAAGAGCAGCCGGGTTTCAGTCAGGAAACCCCGGTGATTCTTGCGGCTTCCCCCGACGTTGCGTGGGACCATGTGGTCGCGTGTTGGAACGCAGCCCTCCATGCCGACTGCAAGAATATTTCGTTTGGTCGAAAATAGACCCATGCTCTCAACCGCACGACTTTTCGTTTGCAGTGTTTTGACCCTCGCATGGGCTTCGTCACCGGTGCGCGCCTCGGAAGTCGAATCAAGCCGCCTGTCGGACGACGTGTTCCAATCCGGTCTGATCAGTTACGACCTCCGCGACCTGCTCGCTCTCCACATGCAGGCCATGCCCGATTCCGGCGAACTGCCCCAGCTATTGCTCCGCCGAAAGATGCACCTGCTCGTACACGAAAGCACGTTGGCAGGCACCGAGGAGCGCCGCGAAGCACTCGCAAAAGCCAACACGATTCTGGCAGAAGTCATCCGCAACTACAGCACCGACGAACGCGCCATCGAGTGGCAAACCACACTGGCTCGCTCGTTGATTTACGAGCAAGCCGAGCCGTACTTCTCCGCCATTCTCTATCGCGGTGGGACCGCCGAAGATCGGCGCATACTAGCCGACCTCATGGATCAGGTGTTTGGCGTGCTCTCTCGCTTGCTGAGCTTTCTCGATAGCGAATACGCACGGATCGACGAACTTTCGATCAGCCAATACGAACGCCTCGAAAAGCGGGGCTACATCGCGCAGCTCGAAACCGGCATTCCGCAAGCGCAATACATGCTCTTATGGTCAAAGTTCTACATGGCCCTCGCGCTGGATTCGGGCGACCCGCAGCGTCGCCTGCTTTTGGACGAAGTCATTTTGAAGCTGTCGAAAGAAACCACGCTCCTTACCGACAAGCACGCCACAAGTCATGTGCAGGCTCAGGCGTTGCTGTTGGCGGGGATGGCCCATCGACGGGTGGCTGACCTTCCTTCCGCGATGCGATACCTGCGCGACGCGCAGGAGGTTGTCGGCCGCATCACCAATTCGCAGGAGCGCGGTGATTTGCAGTGGGTCGTCACGTTGGGCATGGTGGAACACATCCGCGCACTCCGCGATGCCGAAAAATTCGACGACGCCACGAAGAAACTCGCGAACCTGCGGCGGCGCTTCAACCAAACCCACCGGGACGATTTCGGGCGCAAACTCCTGTTGGCAAACCTCGAAAGCAGCATCGCGCAGGCCATCGAGTCGCCTTCGGGTCGCTTCGGTAGGAAATCTCGCACCGTGCGATTGAGCGCGAAGGCTGTGGCACCCTTGATCAAACTCGCCAGCAAAAACCTTGAATATCGAGCTGACGTTTACGCCTCGATGTACGAGCGGGTGTCTGCCGCGTCCGACCCTGGTTTGCTTCATCCGTTTCAGCAGTGTGCCCTGATCGCGGGTCACATCGCAGAAGCCGCCCGCCTCCGCCAGCGCAGTGCGGCAGACCCTTCAGCTCCGGCGTCGCAGAAGTTCGACGCGGACGCCATGTCGAAACTTGAAATGGCGATCGAACAAGCAACGCGGTTTCTCAAGGAACAAAGCGGGCAGGACGACGAGAACACTTGCGAAGTTCAATTCAACCTAGCCGTCGCGGAGTATCACAAGGGACTGCAATTGGCTGCGTCGCAGGATTTTGCCCGCGTCGCCGAAACGTGCCCGAAATTTGCGAGGTCGCTGTCGGCAGCCGTTTACGCGGTTGAGATCATCACGCAGTTGGTGGAAGATCCGTCGTTGCGTTCGCGACAGGATGTGCAGGCGGTTTCGATTTATGCACTTCGCACATTGGTTGAAGGATTTGAAGAATCAGATTCCGCAAGGTATTGGCGGTTTTTTTTGGCTCAGGCGCTGGAAGACTCGAAACAATTTGAGGAGGCGGCTAAGCAGTACAACCTTGTCGATCGATTGCACGCCCACCATTTGACCGCACAGTTTCGCACGATCCGCTGCCAAATATTGGCGTTGAGGTCATTGATCGAGCGCGGGGAAATCAATACCGGGGAAATTCACCGCAGGGCGGGCGGAGCGCGACGGGCGGTCACGCG
>JAADIU010000168.1 GCA_013151185.1 Planctomycetota bacterium | reverse complement strand
AACACCTGCCCAGGCGGTTCGGGCGCAGGTGAAATGTCCTACCGAGTGACTGGCGGCGTCGCGTACGAACTCGACGGATAGTCGTTCTATTCGCCGTCATCGCTTCACGAGCATGCCTTCGTGACCCCCTCTGATTGATCCCCACTCTCATGCTGCTATTGTCGTGAGGCAAAAGGATCGCGCATTAGCTTCACTTGAACGGTTCTCATCGTAATTGCTGCATTCGAGGCTCTTGGTAGGGTCCGCTGTGCGGACCACAGGTGTCATCATCCGCCCGCCGAACGAATGGTCCGCACAGCGGACCCTACATCGTTGAATAATGTCGCAACAGGTTGAATCACACCACTGGGCTGTTGGCTGACGCGCTGGTGTTTCTTTTGGCGCTGTGGTTAATGTGACGAGGTTTGGTGCTTTTATGGCGGGTAAGAAGATCGGCTGGCGGGTGTGCGTGAACGCTCGTGATCCCGAGTTCGACGCCAAGGGTCGATCCACCTTGGCTGAGTTGAAGCGGGCTGGATTTTGTGAAGTTGCTGGTGTTCGGGCGACGCGCATTTATGAACTGTTGGGGACGATCGACGCCAAACACGTTTCACTTCTTTGCGATGATCTGTTTGTTGATGCGGCCATCGAGACGGTGGCGTACTCTGAGTCGGTTCAATGGCCTCCATCCTCATGCGCGCTGGTCGAAGTACACTTGCAACCGGGCATCATGGACCCCGTGGCGCAAAGTGCTCTCGTCGCGGCGAACGATTTATTGAGTGCGCGCGGTGTGACGCAGCGCGTCGAGTTCGTGCAGACGGCATGGCGATATGAAATCGAAGGCGTACTCTCCCTTGAGCATCTTCAAAACATGTCGCGGCGCGTGCTTGCCAACGGTTGCATCGAGACCGTTTTCATTCATGCGTTTGGTCACCAGGATTCATTGCCGATCGAAGCTGCGATTCCGATTGTTGCCCAATTCGAGCTGAAGCGCATTGTGCTGGTTGGCAAGCGTGAACAAGCCCTCGACGAAATCTCGCGTGATGGGCGTCTGTTTCTGTCGACGGCTGAGATGAAGGCCATTCAAGCGCATTTCGAGGGGCTGGGTCGTGATCCCACCGACATCGAGCTTGAAACGATTGCCCAAACCTGGTCGGAACACTGCATTCACAAGACCATCAAGAGCGGGGTGAACTATCGCGGCAAGGCGATGGGGGGTGGCCGTGGTGACGACGTCGAGATCGAACGGTCCTACGGCAATTTGCTCGCTGATACCATCGTAAAAGTCACGCGCGAACTCGATTGCGATTGGTGCCTTTCGGTGTTTGAAGACAATGCGGGCGTCGTCGCGTTTGATGACGAGTATGGGATTGCGTTCAAGGTTGAAACGCACAACCATCCGTCGGCGATTGAGCCTTACGCGGGGGCTGCGACCGGGGTGGGCGGATGCGTGCGCGACATTCTCGGATGTGGCTTGGGCGCGAAGCCCATCGCGAACACGGATGTGTTTTGCGTTGCCGCTCCCGATTGGAACGTCGATCGTGTTCCTGCGGGCGTACTTCATCCGGGGCGGGTTCTTCGCGGAATCGTTTCGGGCGTGCGCGACTATGGCAATCGGATGGGCATTCCCACGGTTGCGGGCGGACTTCACTTCGACGACCGATACTTGGCCAACCCATTGGTGTTCGTCGGTTCGGTCGGACTGATTCCGCGCAAGCACATCGCGAAGGCTCCATGCGCTGGCGATCTTGTCGTGGTTGTCGGCGGGCGCACGGGACGTGACGGTATAGGTGGAGCCACGTTTTCGTCTGGAGAATTAACCGACACGCACGCCGAGTTGTTTGCCCATGCGGTTCAAATTGGCAATCCCATCGAAGAGAAGAAGCTGCTCGATGCACTGCTTATAGCACGCGATCACACGAGCGGTTGTCTCTATTCATCCGCGACCGATTGCGGTGCAGGCGGACTCAGCAGCGCCGTGGGAGAGATGGCTGCGCACTTGGGAGCCGTCATCGATCTCGACAGGGTTCTGCTCAAATACTCCGGTCTGCGTTACAACGAAATCTGGCTGTCGGAAGCGCAGGAGCGGATGGTGCTGTCGGTTCCGCCGGAAAACTTTGACGCCTTGCGCACGATCTTTGATCATGAGAACGTCGAACTCGCCGCGGTCGGTACATTCACCGACGACGGTGAGCTTGTGATGCGATTCGAGGGGGCAGAGGTGGGGCGTCTCGGTTTGGATTTCATGCACGATGGAATTCCGCGCGCGAACCGGACCGCGCGATGGAGCGGCTCGTCGGCGATTCCGAATGACTGGATACCATACGACTTTGAAGGAATCGACCTGAGGGAATTGGTCCTGTCCCGGCTCACGTCGATTGACGCGTGTTCGCGTGAGGCGATCTTTCGTCAGTACGACCATGAGGTGCAAGGCGGTAGCGTCATCAAGCCGCTCGTCGGAATGGGCGAGGGGCCTTCGGATGCTGCCGTCGTGGTTCCTTTTCTCGATCAGGCGAAAGGCGTTGCGATTGGGATGGGAATGTGCTCCGATCAGGTGGAAGGCGATCCGTATTGGATGGCAATTCGCTCCGTCGACGAAGCGATCCGCAACGTGGTCTGCGTCGGGGCGGACCCATCCCGCATTGCTGTCCTCGACAATTTTTGTTGGGGTGGGTGTGACAACGAGCATGCGATGGGGGCGCTCGTTCGCGCTTGCCAGGGGTGTCACGATGCGGCACTGGCCTATCGGACACCATTTATCTCTGGGAAGGATTCCCTCAACAATCAGTTTAGATTGGCTGCGGATGATGCCAAGCAACTCGGACTTCCGCAAAGGCTCGCGATTCCGCCCACGCTTTTGATCAGCGCGATGGGGCACGTTGAAGATGTGCGGAAATGCGTGACGTCAGATCTCAAGCGCGGCAGTGGGCGACTTGTGGCCGCGATGGTTGACTGGACCGAACCGAACCTGTCGAAGCTGGCAAGTGTCCATGCGCGCGTAGCCGAGTTGATTCGCGGCGGTCACGTTCGAGCATGTCACGATTTTTCCGACGAAGGAATTGTGCACTGTGTCGCAGAGATGTGCATCGGCGGTCGGTGTGGCGCTAGAATTGAAGGTGGCACATCGTTATATCATGCGGGGCTGTATTGTGATCGATTCAGCGGCTATGTCTTGCAGTTGGAGAATGAGGTCGATCTGTCGAATCTGTCTGCAAGTGCAGATGTCTTGGACTTGGGGTGCGCTTCCGATGACGGTTTGATGTGTATTCGTATTAGCGATATCCCCCAAGTCAAAATCGAAGTGGCTGCTTTGGCGCGTGCGTGGCGAAGCGGATTGGTTGAGTGTTTCGGGGGTGATTCGCATGGCTAAGCCGCGCGTCATCATTTTGCGATCGGCTGGCATTAACTGCGACGAAGAAACGCGTCATGCGTGGATGCTGGCGGGGGCGGATGTTTCGACCGTTCATCTCGAAGACGCCATCGGTATGCCGACAAAGATTCTTGAGTCGGATATCTTAACGCTGCCGGGCGGGTTCAGTTTCGGTGATGATATTGCTGCGGGCGTGATTCTTGCGAGTCGGCTTCGAAATCGATTATTAAATGCGATGCGGGAACTCGTGGCGCGGGGCGGGTTGATTCTTGGCATTTGCAACGGGTTTCAGGTTCTTGTGAAGATCGGTTTGTTCGATGCCAGTGCTGCGAAACCTTCATGTACATTGACGGCGAACGCATCTGGTCTGTTCACATGCCGATGGGTGACGTTGGAAGCGACAAGCAGCCGCTGCGTCTTTCTCGATGCCAAGCAGACGTACTTCCTGCCAATCGCCCACGCGGAAGGGCGGTTCGTCTCGGTGAAACCAGAAGGCATCGACGAACATCGGATCGCCCTTCGTTACGCCAAAGGCATCGAGCGCGTTGGGGATGACAATCCCAATGGGAGCGAGTCGGGTGTGGCGGCACTCACCGACGAGACGGGTCGCATTCTGGGCATGATGCCGCACCCGGAACGCTATGTTCGCCACACGCAGCACCCGTTCTGGACAGCGATACCGGAGCGCGACGAACCCGATGGGCTTGCAATTTTCCGTGCCGCCGTTTCAAACTGCCGCTAACATGCCTCGATCGTAATCCGATGTTTACGCCATGCACTTCGTGTGGCTTTGCACCTGGAGTCTTAATGTCCCCTTCCCTCGCGACGTCGCATCGTCCGACGAAATTTTGGCAGTGGTTTCTCTTGGCGGCTGTCATGCTCGTCATGGTGGCGGGTCCGGTGTTCGCGCAGGACGGGGGCGATGGTGCGCAGGTGCCAACGCGGGCGGTGATCTTACCTCAATCGTACGGTGGGTGGGTTCTTCTTCCTGCACTCGTCGCCATCGCGCTTGCGATTGTTACCCGTCAGGTAATTCCGGCGCTCCTTGCGGGAACGGTTGTCGCTGCGTTCATGCTTTGTCGAATCGATCCGAACCAAACGGGCGGCGCGTTTTCGACGGCTTTCGGTTCGGTTGCACGGGCGATGAATGTTTACGTCGTCGGGGCGATGGTGGATGAAGATCACGCGAAGGTCATTCTGTTCACGCTGATGATTGGTGGAATGGTGGGCGTCGTGGGTGCGTCGGGCGGGACTCGGGCGATGGTTGATTTGATTGCCAAGAGGGCCTCCACGCGGCGACGGGGTCAGTGTTCGATTTGGTTGGCGGGCTTGGTTGTGTTCTTCGACGACTACGCGAACACGATGATCATCGGTCCAACCATGCAGCCGATTTGCGATCGCCTTCGTATTTCGCGGGCGAAGTTGGCGTACATTGTCGATTCGACGGCGGCTCCTGTGGCGTCACTTGCGTTGGTGGGTACCTGGGTCGGGGCGGAACTTGGTTACGTCAAGGAAGGGTTGGATGGCCTGAAAGATTCAAGCGTACCGCCATTTCTTGCTTCCGTGGATTCGTGGGGTGCGTTCTTGCACAGCTTGCCGTATCGGTTTTATCCCATCATGGCGCTGGCGATGGTGGCGATCATCGCGTGGACCGGCCGCGATTTCGGCTCGATGCTGCGCCACGAGAAAAACGCCGTTGCAAAACCGCGCGACGCTGATTTGAAACACACGGTGGGCGATCCGATTCGACGTTTCGACTGGTTGCTTGCGGCGATACCCGTGCTCGTCTTGGTCTTTGTGACTGGTACCGTCCTGCTTTTGCCGGGTCTTTCAAAGGCTTGGGCGGAGGGCGACTCGGGCAACTTCACTTGGCGATTGCTGCTTGATGGAGCGGATTCATACGACGCGATTTTGTTTGGAGCACTGGCTTGCCTTGTTGCTGCTATTGCGATGACGGCAGGTTCGCGGCGCATCAGCTTGCGCGAATCGGTCGACGGGATGCTCACAGGTATGAGCCGCATGTTTCCTGCTGTCGTTGTTCTTGTGCTGGCTTGGGCGCTTTCAAAATCGTCGCAGGACTTGCAGGTCGGCGGGGTCGTGAGCACCTGGCTGGTCGAGAGTGAGTTCGCGATGCAGAACTTACCACTCGCGGTCTTTGCGTGTGCTGCCGGGGTTTCGTTTGCGACGGGAACGTCTTGGGGGACGATGGGAATTCTCTGCCCCGTCGTGGTGAAGGTTGCCGCGGACCTGGGTGTCGATTTACCGCCCGACGTCGCGCTGCCACTTTTTTATGCGAGCGTCGGAAGCGTATTGGCTGGCGCTATCTTTGGAGATCACTGCTCGCCGATCAGCGATACCACCGTGCTGTCTTCGGTCGCGTGCGGCTGCGAGTTGCAGGATCACGTCTGGACGCAACTACCATACGCACTTGTGGTCGCGGGCGTTTCGATGGTTACCGGCGATTTGCTCTGCTCACGAATGCAGTGGTCGCCGTGGTGGGGCATTTGCATCGGTGTTGCGATGTTGGTCGTGTTCGTGGTGACGATCGGGCGCAAGTCGGCGCTGGAAGATGGTCGCTAGTGGCGTGAAACAAAAAGATCGGGCGTCGTCTCACTTGAACGCTCCCCGTCATCACTGTTGCGTTCGAGATTCTCGGTAGGGTCCGCTGTGCGGACCGTCACAGGCACAGTGTCCGCCCCAGAGAAATGGTCCGCACAGCGGACCCTACGTCTATCGGTATCGTGCAATTCGTTTTGGCGTCGCGATTGAAAGGACGCGGAGTGCCACGCCGTTGTCATTTTCAAATGCCTCGACCACACCGGTTGCCGCCAGGATTGGATTCGACAACGTTAAATGACCGAACCGTTGGTATACTTTTGGAAATACGAAGCATTCGGCGAACCCCGTTTGGTCAGCAAGCGTGATGAATTTCATCAGCTCACCGGTTGTTGTGCGGTTGATTCGGTCTGCGACCATTAACCCGCATACGCTGACTCGTCGATCGACGTGATGACGCATTTCTTCGACGGGTATGTATTGCGGCCATTCGATTTCGCCGCGTGAGCTACTGTCGCTGCCCGTGTCATCGCTGCC
>JAADIU010000064.1 GCA_013151185.1 Planctomycetota bacterium | reverse complement strand
CCGGGACGGGTTCGCCGGTAATCATGGATTCATCGATGGTGCTTTGACCTTCAACGATCACACCATCGACCGGAATTTTTTCACCAGGCCGTACACGCAGCAGTTCGTCTTTGTCGACGTTCTCCAGTGCAACGTCAACCTCTTCGCCATCTCGTACGACATGTGCGATCGGTGGAGCCAGCGAAAGCAATTCCCGAATCGCACCGCTCGTTCGATGTCGGGCTCGCAGTTCGAGCATTTGGCCGAGCAGCACCAGCACGATGATGACCGCTGCCGCCTCGAAGTACACTTCGGCTTTGCCATCTTTCAAGAACGAATCGGGAAGAAAGTGCGGGAAGAAAACCGCGAAGAGGCTATAGGCATATGCCGCACCCGTACCCAAAGCGATGAGCGTGAACATATTTAGATTTCGCCGAACCACACTTTGCCATCCGCGCACAAAGAAGGGCCAGCCCGCCCAAAGCACAACAGGCGTGCTGAGGATGAGCTGAATCCAATGCGACATTGAACCGGACACCCAGCGTTCAAAACCGGGTGCAATCATCGGAGCCATCGCCAAAAAGAGAACCGGAACACTAAGAAGAAGCCCGACCCAGAATCGCCGCGACATATCCCGCAGTTCGCTATCGTCTTCTTCCGCGACGCCTGCGACCGACATCGGCTCCAATGCCATTCCGCATTTCGGGCAAGGCCCAGGTTGATCCTCTTGAATCTCCGGGTGCATCGGACAGGTGTAGACGGTTCGCGTTTCGACAGACGGGACGGCGCGCTCCAACGCCATTCCGCAACTCGGGCAGTTGGCTGGGTGATCGCTTTCGACCTCCGGACACATTGGACAAATGTATTCGGCGGTCGAACTTCTTGGTGCGGACGGCGATGTCGCGGTGTCGCTCTGGCAGTGGGAGCACTTGGATTCAGCTTGGGCAGGTTCCGTATCCTCGGAGTCGGTTCCACCCGGCGCGTTCTGCTTTAGAAACTTTGCGCGACAATGCTCGCTGCAAAAATAGTGAGTATTCCCTTGAAACTCGGCACTTAAGCCGGTCGCTTCGTCGACCTGCATTCCACAAATTGGGTCAATGGCCATGTTTGATTGCTTCCCCGACGCGACAAGAACGCGTTCTTTTTGACTCGCGGTTAATGATGTTTGTACCAACCGGCTCCGAGGATGTCATTCCACGATGTCGTTTGATGGCATTGGAAACATTGGTCAACGCGCGCGTGTGGTTTGCCGGCTACTCGCGCCGAAATCATCTTGAAGTGCATCATGTAGTGGCTCGGTGGTGCCTGGTGACATTGGGCGCAGTCCATCGACGTTGCCGACGGGTGGCGATACTCTGGAATCGTCCACCGGTCGGTCGCGTGGCATTGTGCGCAGTCCTGTCCGAACAGCTTGAAGTGGCGGTCGTCGTTCGCATGGCACGTTGCGCACTTGAGCGTTGTCTCCGCCGTCGTGATTCGAGAATGGGGCGGTGCGTAACCACGGGTCCGAGCGATGATTTCTTCTCTTAGGGCGTTGTTTTCACTGTCGAGGGCGTCGCTTTTGAGTTGTCGCAGACCGATTTTGGCCAACGCTTCGTGATCCATGTTCGTCGGTCGTTGATCAAAACCCCGGTGCTCCCGATGACACTCGATACAACTGCTGATGCCCGCGTGAAAGGACGTGGGCTGTCGTTGCAAGAGCGATTGGTTGTTCGCATGGCAGGCGATGCAACTGGAGGTTTCGATGCCTTTGACGGATGTGTGACATGCGGCGCAATCGTCTTCGAGGCTCGCATGGGCGGCAGACAGTTTGCCGGGCTCGGTCATCTGCTGCCATGTCGCCGATTGCTTGAACGCGGAATCGTTTGGCGTCACCATCCACAGCACGACAAGAAACAACGGGCTCGCACTCAGCAGAATGCGGCTTGCGGTCCATTTCTTTTTCTTGGTTTTGGCGGCCATTCGTGAGCGCTTCGGTTAGTTTTTTTCATCTGCCAGGGCCGTATCATTCAAGCCCCAGTCGTGCTCAAAATATTTTATCTTGATGTCGCTGCGGTTGGCGTCGATCCAATCGCGGACGTCGGAAGGTGCATAGCGTAGCACGAAATTCAACAGGTCGTTGTCGCCGCCATCACCGAACAATCGGCGATCGGTTTTAATAATCCACGAAAGCGTGACCGTCTTGAGCTGTCGATCGATCGCCAGGCCTTTTGTTGTGTTGGCCAATAGTCCGCGAACGATGTCGTCGAGTTGCCGGTCCAGTTGATCGGCGGAAAAGATGTCGCCCGTTCGATCAGGGCAACTGACAGCCGCACAGCTTACGGCGAATACGATTCGCGGGTCATCGAACTTCTTGAGCAGGATTTCATTTTCGATTTGATGCAGCGCGTACTGCTCTGTCCCGACACGAACACCTCGGATACCCCAGGGATTGCCATCGCTGATTTTTGAATCCGTGATCGAGGCTACAGGGTAATTCTCTGCCGCCAACTTCATCGCTCCGAAGTTATAGGCGTTGATCCAGAACGTCTTTTCGGCGTTGCCTCCCCCGAGACGATCCGGGGCAACCTGCTCGAGCGCCAACCGCGCTTTGAAGAAATCCGACCCCGGCTGGCCGACTTCATTTGCAATGCCCTTGTAGTCGAACGCGGTTGTGCGGATACCGTGGATGGCGATCGGTTCGTGCCAGTACTTTCTGAACAGTTGACCGAAATGGCGCGAAAACGAATCGACAGCGGCAGCCGATTGTTCTTCGTTGGGCGGAGCGGCCAGTGGGGCGGCTGCCTCGACGCCCTGAACAGTCGAGTGTGCATAGTATGACGTGCTCGTTTTCCACGGGTCGAACCAGCGTATGCCAAAGTGGATCGCTCCCCAGACGTGCAGCGCCATCAAGCCATATAATACGAACGAAATCCAGATATGAAATTTGAGCCATTTACCGAACCACGCCTTGAACGTGGTGTGCGTTTTGATGGCATATTCAATGTCCGCGATGGACTCTGATAAATGAAGGACCGTGGATGGGTCTACTGCTTGGCTCGATTGCGTACCGATCGGTTCCACGTTGCTCTCGTGAACGAACAGTCCAGCCAGTATACGTCCGAAGAATCCGGAAAACGGTTGCAACATTTGTGCGCGCTCCGGCTCACTGGCGAGTACCGTTGCGGTCTGCTCATACGCGGCTTCGAGTTTGCTGAGGATTTTTTTCTTCTCCCGGATTTCCTGCGAGAAGCGGTTCATCAGGTAGCGACCCACGAAACCGCTCACTACCACCAGTAACGTCATCGCTGTTAGCACGACTCCCAACGTACTTTCATATTTGTGGCCGCTATGAATCACAACAAGGATCGGACCGAGGACTCCCGCGTAGATGTGCCAGCTCAGCAGCGTACGCATCGAGACCCACTTCAGGACTTTCTTCTTGAGTCGCTTGATGCGTTTGATGAAAAGGTACAGTAGCGGAACGATCATCAGCAAGGAACCGACGACGCCAAACACGCCTCCCCACAAACTACCAGCGAAGCGCGGCGAGCGGTGAAGCGGAAAGCCCAGCCACAGGATGAGCATCAACGCAACCAAGCCGGTAACAATGAGGCGTTCCTTCTCCTTCAAGTTACGCCTCCACCGTCACGTCGCCCGTCGATTTGGCCTGACAGGCGAGAATGATGCCGGCAGCTTTGTCGTCGGGGTCGAGACCGTCGTCGGCTTCCATTGTGACCTGACCCGATAGTAGCTTGACCGTACATAGGCCACACATACCGACCCGACACGAATTGTCGATTTCTACATCGACTCGTTCTGCCGCTTCGAGGATTGTCTCATCGGGTGGAAGCTGCGTTGACTTTCCCGATGTGGAAAAGTCCACTTTGGCAGCGACCTCGGTTGGCGGAGGACTTTTCACCTCTTTTCGTTGCGCAGCTTTCGCTCGCGGTTTTTGCTGCGACCCGAAACTTTCGGAGTGGATCTTGTCCTTGGGCACGCCCAATTCCGATAGCATCGCCTTGGTAGCGTCCATCATTTGCGGAGCACCACAGATGTGGATCCATTTGGATGCGATGTCGGGAACCCATTCGGTGAGTATTTCTTTTGATAGTCGACCCGCGTGATAGCCTTCGATTTCTTTTCCCTTTTCCATACGACTCATGGCGACGTGCAGATGTAAATTGGGATGTCGTTGCAAGAGCGATGTCAATTCGGATTCGTATATGAAATGCTCCGGGTCGCGGCAGGCGACGATGAAGTATATATCACCAAGCCATCCCATGTCAGTGAGGGCCCGGGTGATACTCATCATCGGTGTGATTCCGACGCCGCCGGAAATGAGTACGACACTGTTCGCCTCCTTGCCCGTAAAGATGAACTTGCCGCTCGGTGCCTGGATCTCGAGCATGTCCCCTTCCTTGACCGTATCATGGAGATAGCGGGAGCCAGCGCCTTGATCTTCACGCTTGACGGTCATCTCGCAGTAGTATCCCTGTGTTGGAGAGGACGATATTGTGTAGCTTCGGCGGATCGGTTTCTCACCGGTCGGCAGGGTCAGCGTCATAAACTGTCCCGGTAGATAGCTAAATGGTAAAGCCCCTCCATGACAGGCAACGAGTCGAAACGTTTTAACGTCTGCGGTTTCTTGATAGATACGAGCAACTTTGAGCCTGCATAGTTTGCGTTTGGCGACGCGCAGAAGCCCTTGCGAAATATCGGGGTTGTCCGCCTCACTACCATCCGCCGCACACTCAACCTCCGACTCGTGGCAGCAATCAGCCTTCTCTGTCGCCGCGGCTGAACTTGTTGTAGCTGAGGGCGCAGGTGAAGTTGCAGGAATCGATTTAGCAACAGCGCGGGGTGTTGGTGCTGGTGATGCGACTTTCTCAGGTTTGGTGATTGCTGCCGGGCCCGTCGTCGTGAGTTTCTTGAGCAACATAGAAGCTCGCCGCATCTTGAAGAAGTACATTGCTACCATGGCGGCCATGAATGCCAGCAACGAGGCCATCACGCTGGTATGAAACACCGTCATACCGAAGAACGTGAAGCCGGAGTTGGCGCTCGCGGGTCGCAGCAGATTCATCTCGCCCTTGAACCATCGCATCGCGACGTTGCGTGGTGCTTTACCTTCGGCGATCGCTCGGTATGCAGCCAATCCGCTTTCGAATTGGGCGAGCCCCTCGCGCATCTTGGCAGTTGCGGTCTGCATGGTGGGGTAGTCGTTTCTTGCGGTAGCGGTCGAGAGTTCGTCCAATCCTTCGGCTAGAAGCGCTGTGCCATTCACCATGCGCTGGTGTGCTTCTTGCTTGATCTGAGCCCGCTCTTCCAGTGGTAGGTCCGGCAAGTCCATCAGTTTCGGATACAGGTCTTTGGGCTTGGGCGCTCCCATCTTCTTCATCATACCGCCCATACCGCCGCCACCCTTGCCACCGCCCATCATGCCTCCGCCGCCCTTACCGCCGCCCATCATGCCACCCCCTTTGGGTGAAGGTGAGCCGCCATTTTGACCACCCCCTTCACTACCATCTTGAGATTGGCCTGGGTGGTGCTTGGCATGTTCTTCGGGGGAGACTTGCCCATGTGCGGTGTGGCTGGCGAAGATCAGCATCAATGACAACAGGAACACGCGCGGTTTGCTTCGCGGTCTTCGGCTTGGGGAATTGGAAACGGTCATGATTTGTCTGGCTCCGTCCGTCCGGTCGGTTGCGCGCGGTCCGTGCGACGGGTGGACCGCACCGAGGGTGTGGATCGGTACTATACCGTGGACCGGGCAGGTGAGAGGAATCGCGTTTGTGGGCGGAGTCACGCGACGTCAATGAACCGGTTCATCGTTCCGAATTCGTTCGGTACGCAGTTGGGGCACTCGCCCGAAGCATGACAGTTCGGATCGCAGCACCAGTGGCCATCCACGACGAATTTGAATTCGTACCGTCCCGGTTTCAAATCGAGCCTCGCATGCCAATCTCCGCGGCTGTCCTTTGTCATGACCGCTGCATTGGTTTCCCAGTCGTTGAACGTTCCCGTGAGCAAAACCTTAGCCGCCTCCGGTGCGTGACAACAGAATTCGACCAACTTTGCCTTTGATTGTGATGGTGCTTTCGATTGCGGCTGTACCTTTGATGTTGCCTTCGATTTTGATGGTGACTGTGTCAATTGAGTATCTCCGTTCGAGTCTTGAGTATTTCTGTTCAAGTCGTTGAGGGAAAGTCTCGTTGAGGATTGCGTCTTTTTCTGAGTCCGCCTTTCCTGAGTCTCCATTTCTTCAGTCCCCATTTCCCAAGTCCACTGTTCTCGGATCCAGCCCTCTCCAGTCCACGCCTGCTGAGTCCACCGTTCGTGAATTGGGTTTTCGTGAGTACGCATCGTACTCCGCTCCGGGCAGTTTATTGTTAGGAATCTGAATTCACTCCCGTGGCTCGCGGGTAGGCTCCCAACGAGCGTTTTCCGCTGTTCGTCCGTGAGGATTCTGGCCGCTTCTCCGACGGCTCGAATGTAGGCAATGCGTTTGTCGCCGTTTAGTTTTTGGATTTCACGGATCTTCGCTTCGATTTTGGGCGCGTTGGGCGCTTCGGAGCTGGTAGCCACCCACAGTTCTTGTTCCGCCTCTGCGATCCAACGGTCGGCGGTGGCTTGTGCTAGCATCGTTTTTTCTTTGATCTTGTTGAGCTTCGTTTGCTGCTGCGGGGTTAGTGTGATGTGCTGCGAATGGTCCAGGAAAAAGCTGGTGGCGCCGATGTGGTAGATGTGCGATGCGCCAGCGAAGCCGGGCAACCCTGAAGGCATCTGCATTTTTCCCATGCCTTTCATTTTGCCCATCATCGCCATTCCGCCCATGCCTTTGCCTGCCATTCCCTTACCTTGCATTCCCATGCCGGGCACCTTCTTCTTGCCGCCCGTTATCTTGTTGCCGGACATTTTTTTCTTGCCGCCCATCATTCCCATGCCGGACTTTCCTTTTCCGGACATCGAGCCTTTGCCCATCCCTTTCCCCATCATCTTGCCGCCCTTCATTGAGGACCCCATTTTCATGCCGCCCTTTTTCTTCATAGCCGCTTCGAGTTTCGCCATTTTGATTTGCAGCTCACGAAGTTGGGCGGCCAACTGTTGATCGCCACCCGCAGCCTCACTCTTGGCATCTGCGCCGTTCGCAGTTGAGCCATTCGCCGGCGATGTTGTTTGTGCGTTGGCGGTAGTTGATTGCCCGAGGGTCAACCACATGATGACGGCTGACAAAATCAGACGTCGGTGGGCGATGTTTTTTTGTGTGAATATTTTCATTTGGCTCTCGTCCTTGTTTGTTATGTTTGGTTTCGCAAGTTCGTACTTGCTGCAACGTCCGCCTTCTCTATCGTCTTTATTGCCGTCCATCCACCTTTTCTTAGATGCGGTGCCACGACAAAACCTTCGTACAAATGTTCGCTTTGCGACGGAATGTTTGAGCTGTGGAATTGGGGTGGAGTCGATGAATCAGCACTTGGGAGGATGGCGTAGAATTGATGCGAAGTCCCTGCGCCAACGCTTGCCGGTGTTGATGTCTGCCGGTGTCATGCGGGGCGGGGCATATCGCCAGCGCTTCATTTCCCGTGGTCGTGCGCTTTGGGGGCGGTCGAACGGGGTGCGACAGCGGACATCACTGCGGGTAATGCCGACGCTTCATCGAGCTGACTCAGAACGCAGTGGCAGGTGGTCGCGTCGGTTAGGTGAACAATTTTCCACGAGCCAACTTCTACCTTGTGCCCGTGGTGTTTGCCGATCGCGCAGGGGTAGTCCTTGTGCGTGCCGAAGTCTTCTTTTGTTACCGGTGTGTGAAAAATGGTGGCGAGGAATTCACCGTCTCGTTCATAAGAAGCTGCCACACCCGGGTGGCCTCCAAACTGAACCAGATAGACGCTGACCAATTGAAAGCCACCGGGAAGAGTTTGCGGTGTTTCAAAATTCAGAGCGGGCGCGAACTCTTTGGCCTTAAGCGGTGACCCTGGCTTGGCGTCGTACATGGCAAGGAATTTGCGAAACGCTTTTTGCGCGTCCAGCGGTAGCCCATCCAGGAGGATTGCGAAATTGATCGTGGAAGCCTTGGCTGAACTATCGAAAAGATTCAACCCGAGCAGCCCAAATCCGAAAACAAATATGAGGGAGGCAGCCAACGTCCACCGCCTTGACGGAACCCACCTCACCGATCCGCTTGGTTTGTGCGGTGGTTGCTTTTGTACCGTCGGCTGATCATCCCCCATCTCGATCCGTCGTTCGATGGCCGCCCACATTTCAGAAGGGGCACTTCTTGAAAGGATATCTCCAGAAAGGGCATTTGTTTCTGAGGAAGTACCACGGTCTTTGTTGCGGGTACCGCCAAAGTCGGAGATTTTCGAGGCAAGTTCCTGAAGGTCGGTCAGTTCCTGGCGGCACGCAGCGCACGTTTGTATGTGGTCAGAGACTTCGGCGCGCACGTCAGGCGCAGTTTCGCCGTCGAGAAGACAACCGATCTGGAGTTTGTACTCTTCGCAACACATGGCAAACGATCCGCCCATCCGTCATCGAGTGAGCCAGCCGTCAACGGGGTACGCCGTCATCAGGCCAACCCTCCCACCGTGTCAGGCTCTTACAAATTCAACCACACACAGGCCAGCCTGCCGACACGGGGCTATTGGCACCCTTTGACTAACCATTGGATGCACCGGGAGAATGGCTCCTTCCCGCAATTGTAACTTTTTCGTAAGATTTCGCGGAGGTCAGTGCTGTGATTGGCCTCTTCGGTGGTTGGCGGCTCACTATGGGGGTTCGAGAGCGCTGAAGCGGTGATCACTGACCGCCTCCTTCGGGGTCGTCGAAATTTTCAAGAAACCTAAGATGAATGCGGAAGAACCCTGATGGTTTGTGCATCCAATGGATGAAGCTGGGCGTTCGCGCTCCCTTTGAGCGGCTCTTGGTGAGTCGGACGAGGGTGTCGACAATATTGAAAGTGGAGACTAAGGAATGAACCGTTTGACTTTAGGCGTCGTTTTGGGATCGGTGATGGTCATGGGTATGAGCGTCCCTTCAGCTATGGCTCAACACGCAAAAGGCGATCACGACCAAGCCGCGACATCGAAGACAATGCCGCTGCCGAATTGTCCCGTCATGGATGAGCCAATCAATCTTGCGCTGAGCGTCGCGACCGATGACGGCCCCGTGTACTTCTGCTGTGAAGGCTGCATTGCCAAGTTCAAAAAAGACCCGGCTAAATACGCGAC
>JAADIU010000120.1 GCA_013151185.1 Planctomycetota bacterium | reverse complement strand
GAAGCGCGCCGCCAAAAAAACCAAACCGCGCCCGGTCGAAGCCGCTGCCACGA
The DNA here is from genome assembly GCA_013151185.1 of Planctomycetota bacterium. Lineage (GTDB taxonomy): Bacteria > Planctomycetota > Phycisphaerae > UBA1845 > UBA1845 > UBA1845. The sequence goes on along the minus strand of JAADIU010000120.1, from coordinate 6,422 downwards.
CAGATGCGAAATTCAATATCGCGGGTATCCCCGTTCGCAGTTTGCGCGACGCTGTCATTCTTAGCGAAGTGCTGGCGCCTCCGTTGGCCATCCGCCAGATTGACGGGCGCAATTCCGGGTTTGAACGGCCAAATCTTTAGGCCCACTTGCCCGCCTGATTTTTAAGCACGTTCTGTCGGATTGATCTCACACGTCGCCAGCATCGACACGACAAGGCCTTTGGGCAACCCCACCACGTTACTGAAATTGCCTTCGAGCTTTCGTACGAATTCATCGTCGTGGTCCTGCACACCGTAGGCACCCGCTTTCCCTTTCCATAAGCCGCTGTCGATGTAGGCATCCAACTGTTCGGGTGACATGGGCGTCATTGTGATGCGGCTTGTTTCGCTGGCGATTTCGCGCTTCCCGGTTCGTCCGTCGATCAAGGTGACGCCCGTGATGACATCGTGCGGGTGGTGCATGAGATCGGAGAGAATGCGTCGGGCGTCGGACGCGTCGTTTGGTTTTCCGTAGAGCTTGCCATCGAGCGCGACCACGGTGTCTGCGGCAAGGACGGTTGCACGGGATCGAATCTGGAACACGTTTTCCGCTTTGAACTTGCTCAGCGCCATCGCCACATCTTCGGGTGAACCGCGTTGTGAACTTGTGGCTGGCTCGTCGACTGGCGAAGGCACCACGTCAAATGCAAATCCCCACTGGGTCAGCAGCATCTTTCGGCGCGGGCTGGCTGACGCGAGTATGAGTTGCGTGGAATTGAATGGTTCGTGTGATGTGTTCAATGTTCGTCGGGCTCGATTCGCACGGCGAAGATTTTGTTTTCGGTTCTTGCAACGACAACCCACGACTCGCCGTCGATCCCTGTCGACACGATTTCGCCGGGTGCTGCTGCACAATATCCTTCGGGGACGAGCGTGCGGAACCACGAAACGGGTTCGTTGGCGATGCAGGATACCTGAAGTCGGGCGGCTGCCCCCGCAAAGGTCGCCGCGCACGACCACAAACGAAGCGCCTGCGATGGCGTGTCGACGTCGGATTCTGGATCGTTGTCGGATTTTGGCTCATTGTTGGATTTTGGCTCATCGTCGGATTCGGGTTTCGCCCCGCAGTGCTGCGGATACACCGATCGCACGGTCAGGCGTGTCGGGGCTGCGTTTTTGTTGAAGACAAAGAGCGTTTGCCCGGTTTCGATGTCGTCGGCTTGTCCGAGGGTGATCAAGGCGTGGTTGCCTTCGACGCGAAACACGCGGCCCAGGGGTGCGCTGCCTGATGCGGGCTGGGGGCGAAGGATGGCGACGTCGCCTTCGCGGGTTTGGGATTGCTGGAACGCTTCGGTCACCTCCGCCCGGATCACAGGATTGGTGCGGGAAATCGTTGCAAATGAGACGTATTGACCATCTCGATAGAGTTCAATTCGGTCGCCCGGTGAGAACCCGGACGAGTCGTCACCGGCTAGGATGAGCTGTGTTGCGGCGCGGCTCGTGGTGACGGCAGCGATGCGCGTCCGCACGAGATCGGATTCGCCAACCCCGCCGACGGCCTCAACCCGATCACCGCGCCGACAGAGGGCACCGTCTTCGCGTGTTCGATCCAATATTGCCAGCGCATCGTTCGCGTAGCACCGCGTGATTTTTCCCCAACCCAGCACGCCCCCGTTTCGGTGGATGAGAATCTGATCGTTCACCTGCCAGCCGTCCCGAGTACCTCCCTTGATCCAAACGCGATTCCCACCGGGCAGCACACGATCAACACTCGTCGCCTTGATGAACTTCAATTCGCACGTTTTTGATTGCGCGAAATCCGAAGCCGAGTGAATGACGATCGCACGGTTTGTTATCGCGGGAGAGCGTTGCTCAAACCGATCGATGCGCACACCCGACGTGTTGGTTTCAATGTGAATGACGATTCCGGTGGCTGTCGGTGTGTCTTGGTTCAGAATCACAACGCGATCACCCTCAACCACGCCATGGTCGGAACCGACGTCGATCGCGACCACGGGTCGGGTCTTTGAAATACCGACCACACGACCGAAAGTGAGCCCGCCCTCAGCGTGAGCATAGACGGGAAGCGTGCAAAGAAAAACGAGAATTTTGCAGGTGGTGTGCGTTGGGAAGGAGAGACTAAAGAGAGGTCGTTTCACCGGTGGATGCCATGATCTTGCGTCTTGGTTTTCGCCCGGCGAGGATTTCCTTGCGCCGCTGTTGTCGGCGAAGCATGTGGGCTTCATGTCGTATACGATATGCGCCGACGCCCCATCGCGTCAAAAAATAGAGCACCAATCCGGAAAAGACGCCTACGATGGTGCATCCCAACCACAGCTCGGCACCGATTTCGAGCATGAAGCTCAGCATACTCGACCAGAATTCGGCGCTGAACAGGTTTGCGAAGAATCCCGTGCCACCACTGCCAAATCCCTGGAGCTTCGTCAGGACAGCGGCTTGCTCTGCCGGCAGTTTGGAACCGGGAAGGATCATCGCCCCCAGCCACCAGCACGCACCGTAGATCGGTACGAAGGTCAGCGGGTTGGTGATCCAGACGATCGGAATGCACACGGCTTTGTTGGCCCGCAGCAGCGCCGCCAACCCCAGCGCGATGGCGGTTTGCAATCCCATGGTCGGGGTGAATCCAACGAACGTCGCCAAGCCGACCCCGAGCGCGATTCGATGCGGTGTGTCGTCCGCGTGCAAGACACGACGCACCACAAACGACTTTGCTGATCGCCACATACCACTCACGTTTCGGAGTCTCCCTGGAAACAGCCACCCCGGTCAAATTGGGGGCTGTTCGGTTACGTTCCTATTCTAGCATTCGCTTTGCGGTTCGTCAGCCGTCTTCGGGCTTATTCGCGGGCACGGGTGGTGACGGCCATTGAGTTTCATCGGCGGATGGCGCTTTTCGATCAAGCGAGACCTGCACACGCTCGTAGACCTTTCCGACAGGCAAATCCTGCATACAGGCATGGCCGTTTCGACACTGGGAAAGACGCCTCAGATAGCACGGGGAGCATTCAAGGTCGAGTCGCAGCACCGTGTCTTGCCGCCGATACGGACCGGTACGCAGGGGGTTGGTCGGCCCCAGAATGCTCACCATCGGTCGATTGAGGGCGGCAGCGAGGTGCATCGGGCCCGAGTCGTGGCAGATGACCAAAGCTGCCCGCTCGATGATCGCGGTCAACTCGCGGAGGTTCGTCGATCCGGACAGGTCGATGGGGGAAGCCGTGGATGTGTAATTTTTCACGATGTTCGCACAGAGCCCGCGCTCGTCGGGTGCGCCCATGACCACGCTTTGCAGGCCATCTTCGCTGTGCAGTTTGTCGATCAACTTGGCGAATCGTTCGGGCATCCACTGTTTCGTTTCCCATCGGGCAGAAGGAAGCACCGCTGCGAACTTCGTGCCTTCACCGAGGCCTACATTCGCGAGAATGTTTACCGCCCGCGCCCGTTCGTCTTCGGTGATGGCGAGGTCGATGGTGGGATGGATGTCTGAGAATCCCAGCGCTTCCGCGACGCGGTAGTTGTGCTCCACTGCGTGTTCATCAGCCGACCGCTTGGGAAGTCGCTCGGTGTAGAACATGGGTGATAGCTCTCTTGCATCCGCAAAACCGATGCGCCTCTTGGCGCGCGTGACCCATGTAAAGAAGCCGCTGCGAAAGAGGCCCTGCAAATCAACCACCAAGTCGAACCGTTTCTTGCGAAGCGCCTTGGAGAATTTCCAAAACGCACCGAATGCCGACGGACGCACAAGCATCTTGCCCAGTTTCTTGCGATCGAATTCGATGATTTCGTCAACGTTGGGATGGTTCTCGACGAGGGGGACAAACGGTGTTGCCACCATCCATGAAATGTGTGCGTCGGGGAACCGTACACGAAGCCCGTGCAGGACGGGCAGCGCGTGGACGATATCGCCAAGCGAACTGGGTTTGATCAGCAGGATGCGCCGAACATTGCTGTTTGTTGAATCCGAGGGGTTCGCTGTAGCCACGATTTACCCTGTCCGTCCACGATCGAGTGCGACCCAGACGCCTTCCTCATTGAGAATTTCAGCCGGGAAGTAACGCGCCTTGTACGCCATGGATTTGGAACCGGGCACATAGAACCCCAAGTAATAGAAGGGAATGCCAGCTTCGCGACAATGTTCGATTTCGGCAAGCACGGAAAACGTTCCCAGCGATCGGTGCGCTTCCGACGGATCAAAATACATATAGACCGAACTGTAGGCGTTGGGCAGGTCGTCTGCAATGCTGACGCCAATGAGTCGCTCGCCCACTTTGTAACACAGTTCCTTCGCCGGAACGGGTGGCGGTTCGCCATAGAGAAAGTCGCGAAATGATTCTTCGTCGCGCGACATGGTGTCGTCGTGTTGTCCGTTGAGGTATCGCACGAACAGGTCGTATTTTTCGGGTGACGGTTTCCCATCGCCCTCAATGACTGCAACGTCTGCGTTCTTCCGCCAGATTCGCCGCATGGATTTGGTTGGTGTGAAGCGGCTGACGGGTACACGCAGTTGGATGCAACTGCGACACCCTTCACATTTGGGACGGTAGAACACGCGGCCACTGCGGCGAAATCCGCGATCCATAAAAGCCCGATAGAGGTCTCCGTCCATGTCGGTGTCGATGAAGAATCCCTCGCTCTGAGCCATGCGGTCGGGCAGATACGGGCATCGCTCGCCCCCGCTCACCGGAAGCTCCGTGTCCGCGAGGAAACCGGCGACGATTTTGTCCGATTCGTTGGTCCAGAAGGAGGCCATGCCCACATCATATCAGCCGCTCCGCGGGAGATGTAGTCGATCAACCCTTGCGCGATCAAATGCCCGCCGTGTCAGCAGAGAAACAATGGTTTCGGTAGGGTCCGCTGTGCGGACCGTCACGGGGGCAACGTTCGACATTGATAAAATGGTCCGCACAGCGGACCCTACCCCGTTGAACTAAACCTCGGCGTCGAACAATGTCCCGACAGGTTGAATCACTCGGCTAGTGGGTGATCAAAAGGTGGGGCCAAAACTGCTCTATGACCCAGATGAGCAGAGGGGCGACGAACAGAGCGGGGAGCATGTTGGCCACCGGGATTCGTTTGATTTCGAGAATCATCAGTGCGGTCGCCAGAAGCAAAACGCCACCCACGATGTTCATCATCTCGATGGACAGTTCCGGAAGCCGATCGGCAAAGTAATACGCAAGGGTGGCCAGCCCGCCCTGAACGACGAGGATCGTCACGATGCTGAAAGCCACTCCGATTCCCAGAGAGGCTGTCAACGCGATTGAACAGAACGCGTCGAGAAGCGATTTGATGTAGAGGTAGCTTGGGTCCGCGTCGGCTCCATTTTTTAGACAGCCCAGCATAGTCAGCGGACCGACGCAGAAGATCACGCTGGCTGTCAAGAATCCTTCCGCGAATTTTCCCGAGTCGCCCGTCGAAAACTTTGAGTGAATGATCACGCCAAGTCGTTCGATGCCTTCGTGCCAGCGCATGAACGTGCCCGCGATGCTCCCGAGAATGAGCGAGGCAACCATCACCAGCCCCAGCATCGCGCCGTAGGTTTTGCCGGCTTCGCCTGTTGGTTGATAGGTGGTGACGAGCGCGTTCATGCGAATGACGGCTGCGTTGACTCCCAGGGTGATCGTGATCAAGCCCAGCGCGTCGAGGATGATCCGCTGCAAACGCTCCGGCATCCGATGCGTCGCGAGCAGGCCCACGCTGCATCCGCCAGCCACCGCCAGCGCGTTGATGATCGTTCCGTTGAGAATCGCCCACATGGTTGAGTCGTCCGAATGATGCGACGCACGAAGGGGCATCGCTTTGCGCGAAGGTAGCTGTTCTTGGGAGAGGGGGCAAATGATGCGCGACGAATGGGATGATACGTTCTAAGCCGGCGCGATGCTTTGGGATGGTTGATCGCACGCGGGCTTGGCGGTAGCGCATTTTGCGTCGCAAACGATTTGGCGGATGCGATTCGTGACCGATTCCCATGATTCGACGGCCACTGCGTCGCTGCGTTTTCTTCGATTGGTGATGGTGTCGCGGTCGATGGCAGAACGACAATGGGCGGCGAACGTTTCAGCGTCATCCGTCAGCAAAACGAACTCTTCGTATCGCCGAACTTCCGGTAGATTCGTAGAAACCACCGGCAAACCCGCCGCCAGATATTCGCGCAGTTTGATCGGATTCACGTTGTCGGTGAGGTGGTTGCGAACGAACGGGATCAATCCCAGATCAAACGCGGCGCAATACGCCGGAAGATCTGCGTATGGCTTTCTTCCTACAAGATGCACGTTTGGTAATGCCTCAAGCGATTGCACATCGACGCGGGTATCCCCAACCATCACGAATGAAATATCCGGCAGACGCTTCGCCACTTTGCTCATCAGTGGCACGTCAAACCAATGGTCGATCAATCCAATGAACCCGGCGATGGGTTTGGAGATC
>JAADIU010000007.1:1047-14104 GCA_013151185.1 Planctomycetota bacterium | reverse complement strand
TGGGGGTCGGATTGACTGTAAGCTCGCAGCCGATAACGGCCATGCCAACGATCAAACTCGTCGCAACACAGATCGGGCCACTTCGTTTTGTCATTTCAGTCAGTTTCATTTGAGTTTCTCCTGCAAGCCAATCTTCGCCTTTTGAGTCCATTCGTCTAACGCCCATTACACGATCGGGCGAGTTGTTGTCAACCCATAAGTGAGTTGCGTTCCATTGGTGATACAAAAGATGATGACGGATTCGCTCCACGCACTTGACCGTTTCAGCGCATCGCCGTTCAGACGCCGAGAGGTTCTGGAGAAGTTGGTAACTGTCCAGTTGGGTTCCTCCAAGCAGCCGAGGACTCCCAGAGTCATTTGCCCCACCATATCCCATTCGCCCATTGGTTGGTTCGCTCTGCCGCGCACGCTTCGACGGTGATTCTCGGGGATTATGGCGCAGGTCCCCGCGCACGCACCGTATTCGGGGAAGGCGTACTCTTGGGATGTTCCGAAGAATCTTCGCCTTGCGCGATGATGAATCGCGTCATCAAGTGCCCAGTTCTCTGGAACGGTCGGGGTTGTTCCCCCCTTTACTCCTACGGTCGAGTGGCGCTTGCTGTCTCTCGCCTGTTTTTTTGTCTCAGCTTCGCTTTCTGCGTGGCATTCAAATTGCACTGTGTGTTTCAGCGTCCCCCGTGCCGTCCGTGCATGCCAGGCTGTGCGGCTGCGTGATTTGGCACGAATGGGTTTCGCGTGATCGAAGGTTGGGCGCTGGGCATGCGTGCCGAATCGATTGTAATGGGCGTTACCCGCAGACTTGGGACGCCTATCGCTTGAGGTCTCCGGCCTTGGATGTATTGAGGTGTCCTTGTTCGGGGTGGCGTCAACGGATCAAGTCGGAATCGGTCTGGAGGCAGAGATGATCACCGGCCACTCATTTCAGCACAAAGACTCGGTCGATGTGACCTCTCCGGCGGACCGTCGGAACCGTCCGGATGCACTGATCGAACTTCTTCGGGACCGCGTCGGCAATCGGTTTGAGCGGATGACCGGTCTGCCTACCTTGCTTCTTCCCCTTGCGTTTGAATTCAGCGGTGATTCTTGCCGAACGTTCAGCGCTACGCATCCAGCTTGTGCGGAATTCAGCGACACACGCTATTGTCGCGAATCATGGCGCCTGCACCGCGCCGAGCTCGAACGGTCGCCCACACCCCATTGGCATCAATGCGACTACGCAAAATGGTGCGGGGTTGTTCCGGTTCGACACGGATCGCGCTGCGTCGCAGCCTTCAAATTGGTACACGATGGAGACATGTGTTCGGATTTTTTTGAACGCTACGTTGATCTGCTCGATTTGCTCGTTCGCGACGTGGTGGAATCGGAAGGAAAACCTCTGGCGGATCGCGTATTTACGACCGAATCGTCGTCTGTCGTTGACTCATCTTCCGTTCACAATGGTTCACCCATTCGTTCGATGCATGCAAAGGTGCGTCGGGCAATCGAATACGTTGAGGGACATCTCTCTGATACCGATCTGTCTGTTCACGGTATCGCAACCGTCCTGGGCATCCATCCTGACTATCTGGCACACTTGTTTGCGGAGCAGACGAAGCAGCGCATGTGCCGGTATATCGCGATCCGTCGGGTGGAATCCGCCAAGAACCTTCTTGCTACAACGGACTGGCAGATCAAGCGCATCGCGTTTGCCACCGGTCACGCGAACCCCAAGTGGTTTAGCCAGCACTTTCGAGACTACACCGGCCTCACACCAAGTGAGTTTCGGCGTTCCAAACCCCGAGACGAATAGTTCCGTCGAGCGCAAGAGGTGATCCTGGCGCTGCGATCGAGTCCGTGCGCATGGTAGACGTGCGCGGTCTCTTTGCGTCGGGGTATGTATTTCTTGGAACAAGTCCACATATCTTCGAGCCTCTTGTGAAAGCCTTCACGAACGATCTATAGTGCGCCCGCGGTTCGCCATCCGGGGGTTGGGCGGGACTACCAACGCGTGGTTGCATGCCCGCTACGCACGCCGTGGCGGGGGAATTAGGAGGTTGGGAATGAAGGCATTCGGTTTTTCCTCGATCGTATTGACTCTTTTGTTCTGCGGTTGCGATACGCAACCAACTACGACGCTTACTACCGGTGAAATCGATACGCAGGTCAGGGCGGAATTGAACGGAAACGTCAATGCAAACATAAACGTTGACGCCGACATCAACATCGTCGCAGATGTTACCTGCCATATTGAATGTAATCTGAATGACGGAAGCGATTGCGAAACGGTGTGCGAGATACTACAAGGCCCACCGCCTACCCTCGCGTATGTGGGTTCCGATACGTGTGCCTCGTGTCACCCGTCGCACTATGAGAATTTCGTGCTTACCGGTCACCCCTTTAAGCTCAATGAAGTAGTAGCCGGGCAGCCACCCGTCTATCCGGTGACGACGCTTTCCGATCCGCCGGCAGGTCTCTTGTGGGATGCGGTTTCGTATGTCATCGGTGGGTTTCGTTGGAAGTATCGCGTCATGGACCTGGATGGCTATGTGGTTCTTGGTCCGACGGCTCAATACAATTTGCTGACTCAAGCGTGGTCAGCCTATAACAACGACTCGAACCATACAGCATTGGACGGCACGCCCGGTCCATGGGTGCAAAACATAGGGCGCAAGTCGTACAACTGCGCGTCGTGCCATACCACTGGCTACGATCCCGGTGCCGCAAGCCATCTCGGTCTTGATGGTGTCGTGGGTGATTGGGCGTTTGAAGGAGTCCAGTGTGAGGCGTGCCACGGGCCGGGGTCATCCCATGCAGCCGGTCCGTCACCCTCGAATATCGATGGTAGCCCCGACACAACTACGGTATGCGGGCGTTGTCACACGCGTAGTTCAACGGGGATCGCCGCCAAAGGCGGATTCGTCAGGCACCACGAACAGTATGACGAGTTCTCCCGAACCAAGCACGCACAGGTCATGTCAGGCGGCTGCATGACATGCCATGACACTCACCAACCCCTCTTTGACAGTGCGAAGTTGCAGGCATTTCAGAACGCGGACTCGCATCCGGAGGAGGTCGAGGACCTACCGGTCGCTGCTGGAATCCGGATGCAGTGTACCTCGTGTCATGCAGGCGTGTCTGTCGACCACGAGGGTCCGACGGATTGCAAGGCATGCCACATGGCGTTCACCGGGAAGTCGGCTCAGAGTTTCAATGCGAACATGGGCGACGTGCGAAGCCACGCTTGGCGAATCAATGATGATCCGAGCGCACTGATGTTTACAGATGCGAACGGTGCAGGCGTTTCACGCGACGACCCATCGGTTGCGTTTGCAGCCTTGGATAATGGCAGGCCGTTTATCACGCTCGATTTTGCGTGCCTTCGGTGTCACATCGAAAAAGACATGGATTGGGCATCGAACCATGCGGACGACATTCATTGAAAGGGGGTGCTCGACGACGAGAGTCGTATTTCTCAGTATCGAAGGATGAACTGTTCTGGAACGAAATAACAGGAACTTGGAGAAGACAAATGAAGGTTACCATCTGTTTAGGCACGTTCGCCCTGTTGCTGGCGTGGGGGTGTGGTACTGAACCGCAGACGCGGGTTGTTGTCGGTGAGGTAGACGGACAAGGAGGGGCTACGATTAACGGTACTGTGGATGCCGACCTGACCGTCGACGCGGACGTCGAACTATCGGCGGACGTGAACTGCAGCATCGTGTGCGATCTGAACACTGGAAGCGACTGCATCACAGTGTGTGGACTCGGTCCAGCCGACCCGCCCACCCCCGAAGAACTTGGCTTGGCGTTCTATCTGACGAATTGTTCCTCGTGCCACGGAGATCCCCCAGGAACCGGATTCGCACCAAACCTGGCGGGTGAAAGCGCGGCCGATATTGACGACGAACTCACCGGTGGATCGCATGGCGGAGGCTCGTTTACTTTGACGCAGGAAGAGTTGGACAACCTAGCCGCGTATCTAGCTACTGTTTGACGCCACTGTTTGACCCGAGCAAGTCTCGAAACGTCCCTATGCAGGAGAGCGGAAGAGACGTGTGGAAGGTCGGAGCGCTGCGCAGGCATGGCAGAACGATCCGAGTGGATGAGTCGACGGTCCCTGAGAGTGTTGGGGGATACTTGAATACCCAGTCGACACTCGGCGCGTTAATCCTCGTCCTCCAGATCGGGTAGGGTTACCGCTTCTTTCCGATTTCGACGAGGATGTCGCGGCCTTTTTGGGTGTTTGGGGCTATTTCGGCGAGGCTTTGCCATGCTGCGTTGGCGCGATCGAGCAGGCCCATGTCTTGCAGGGCGAGCGCCAGGTTTGCTCGGAACTCGACGTCGTTGGGTTCCGTGCGGACTGCGCGCTCGAAGTATTCCACCGCCAGCGAGAAATTCTGACAGTCGGCAAACACCAGCCCGAGTTCGTAGTAGATTTCGACCGAGTGTGCGTCCAGGGTCATCGCCCGTTTGAAAGTGTCGATGGCGAGATCGTGTTTGCCGGCTTCCCGGTAGGCGAGGCCCAGCTTGATGTATGCCTTGACGTAGTTCGGGTTGAGTTTGAGTGCGCGGTGGAATGCGTCGATCGCTTCATCGCGTCGGCCTTGGTGGCGTAGGAGCAAGCCGAGGCGATAGTGCAGGTCGGCGTATGTTGGCTGCTCTGCGATCGCTTTTTCAAACCGTTCAACCTGGCGCTGGACCAGATCGAACGTTGCCTGATGCTTGGGTTCCCCGTCTTGCGATTCCCCGGTTTGCTGCGGCCCGAGATACTTTTGTATCTGCGCACCAATCGACGCCTTGAGTTGGAGTCGGGCGATTTCGCCGAATAGCGTCGTGCTGTTGGGTTCGACGCCAGCGGCCATATCGAGGGTTGCACTCGCTTCCTCTGTTTCTCCGTTTTGCATTTGCGCCAAGCCCAGCCCAACGTATGCGGTGAGCAGGCGATCGTTGAGTTCAACGGCGCTGTTGAAAGCGTGTGCCGCTTCTAGGTGGCTTCCATCGCGAAGATGCAGCGTTCCGATCTTGACGAACGCTTCGAGGTAATCGGGATTCAGTGTGATGGCTTGGCGGTATTGCCCGAGGGCTTCCTTCGTGTCACCTTTTTTGGTGTACAGGTTCCCAAGGTGCAGGTGATGATCAGCGAAGCCGGGCTGCTCGTCGCTCAACCTTCGCACATGGGCGATGGCTTCGTCAAACTGGCCGGCTTGTTCGTACGCGCTGGCGAGTTCGTCGGTGGCTTCCCAGTTGTCCGGGTCTATCGTCAGCGCGAATTGGAACCGCTGGATGGCCTCGGGGATGTTACCCGCTTGCAGGTGCAGGTTCGCCAACGCGAGTGCCAAGTCAATGTCACCCGGTTCGGCGAAGCAAAGGTTCTCGTAATGTGCGATGGCTTCGTCGATGTCGCCGAGTCGAAGATAAATGGCGGCGAGTCGTTCGTGGGCGTTTCGCAGTTCGGGCGAAAGCGAGGCGGCTTGCAGGTAGCGATCCTTTGCTTCGTCGATGTCGCCGGCTTTCTCCAGACAGAACCCCAGCGCAAAAACCACCGACGCGTCATGCGGTTGAACCTCCACCGCCGTGCGCAGCGTTTCGATGGCGTCGGGAAGGCGGTTCACTTCATCGCAAGCGCAGGCAAATCCCAGTAGCGCGGTGATGTCGGTTTCGTCTTGTTCGAGCGCTCGGGTGAAGACCTCGCACGCTTCGACCGCTTGGTTTTCGCGCAACAGGCGGATACCAAACCGGTTCAGGTGGTCGGTTTCGCTTGGGTGACGTTGCGCGAGATTCTTCAGCGCCGCGGAATCGACGTCTTCGTCATCGACGAGCGTTCCACGAAATGCCGCTGCAAGTTCTGCCAGCAGCCCGCGGCCTACGATTTCGAGCAAATAGGACATGGCGATTCCGTTTGTCGAAAGCAGCGGGCGTTATGCCGCCAGCGTATCGAGGGCCTGTTGGGCGGCTTGGTATTGGCCGTTGATTCGCAGCGCTTGTCGGTATGCCCACCGGGCGCGTTCGACTTGCCCGGAATCGCAGTAGAGATTGCCGAGCAGGAAGTAGGTGTCTGCATATTCCGCACCCAGCAGGATCGCTTGCTCCAGCCGACTCGTTGCGTCGAGCGGTCGATCGGTGCATTCGTAGAGCTTCGCCAGCAGTATCATCGCTTTGAGGTAGCGCGGATCGATTTGCACGGCGTTTTCGATGGCGGTAATTGCTTCGTCGCAACGGTTGAGTCGAGCCAATGCAGCACCGTGAAGGTAGTGCAAGCGAGCACGCTGCGGACTTCGCTCGACGGCTTGGATGAGCAGCGTCACGAGTATCTGATAGACCGAATCGTCCATGCCATCGTCGTCGATTTCCAGGAACGCTTCGGCGAATTCCGGGTCGCGTTCGATGGCTTGACTCAACACATCCAGATCGTTCGGGTTGTTGCACTGCGGCTCGGTCGGTGGCATCTCGGCCCAAATGTGGCATGAGTCGCCTGTTTCTGCGTTTGCTTTTGCAGCGTGTGTGAGCATCAGAAGAATGCCCGCGTCGAACGGTTTTAACTTCTGGGCTTTTTCCAGATAGCGGAATGCGCCCCGCATGTCGTTTTGGGTTCCGCAACACATCGCCAGCGCCACCAATGAATCGGTGTGGTCTTTTTCGATGGCCAGCGCTTGTGTGAATCGCAGTTCCGCTTCTTCATTTTCATCGATGGCAGCCAGCATGGTGCCGAGTTGGAACTGAAGTTCGGCGCTGTCGGTGCAAGTGCGGATGCCGTTTCGCAATGTGCGAATCGCCTCCGAGTGGTTCCCGGATTGAAATCGGATCAGTGCAAGACGGATGATCGAATCCACGTCTTGCGGATGGTGGTTCATGTGTTGTGCGGCAACGGTGGCGGCTTCGCTCAGATTGCGGCTGCCCACGAGCGCTGCGACGAGATAGGCGGGTAGACTAGGCTTTTGCTTTCCGGGTTTAGTCTTGACGCTTTGGAAAGTTCGCGGACTGCCTCTTTGTGCGCACCAGCGTTGAGCAGGCAAATCCCTTTGCGGAGATGGTTTTGCCCCTCGAAATACCGCTTGAGTAAATCGGGCAGACGTCGGTGATCGAAATCGCCCTTGCTCTTGCGATCCTCGTTCGCGGAAGCGGGGACGGACGTCTTGGCGGTAGCGCGCATGGAGTTCTCCTTAAGCCGGTGCAGCGCGGGCGGTGAAACCTCAACCTGTACTATCGGAATCGCGTTCAAGAATTGTGACGCAAAGGAGGCGGGGCCGTGACGGAATTGGCTGGGAGGGGCAAACGATGGCCGATTTGTTTGATCGTCGCCAGCAGAGCCCGTGATTATCGGACGATTGCAATCTCAAACGAACCGAAAATGTTCCGGTCTGGTGGATGTCGGCAACTTCGCGGGTGGCGAACTTACCGCACGATGAACGCGTCGGTATGGAACTTTCGGACTCGGGCGAGCATTCGGCTTGCGTCGCGGTAGTTGTCGTATCGTCCGACGCGGACGACGTGCTTGACCGCTCCACCGCGGCGCTCGGGGATTGCGAGCGCGTCGAACCCTTGTTGGCGCAGTCGGGCCGCGGCTTGGTGGGCGTGGTCGATGCGCGCGTACGCCCCGCACTGCACTTCAAATCGACTTCTGGAACCGGAGCGCGAGCTGGGCGTTCGTGTGCGCGATGTTGTTGAGCGCGACGAGGTTGAGCGCGCAGCCAGGCTCGTCGAATGGTTGCGTTTGCTTCGGTTTGCCATGGCGAACTGAGAATTGCGCGCGGAGGTGCGTGAACCCTTGGACGCATAAGACTTGGACACATAGGACGACGACGGGAACGTTTTCTTCAAACGTGCGAGGATCCGCCGAGACTCTGCGCGATCTCCGCTTCGTTCGCAGGCAAGCGCGAGTTGGTGCATGACACGATCGGTTGGCGGTACCTCCGGCAATTCTTCCAGGGAGGATTCGTACAGCGTGCGCGCTTGTCTGTACGACCCGTCATCGAATTTTACGTTGCCCAATTGAACTTCGATCCACGCGCGCAGGCGTTTGTCGCGGGCGACGTTTTGCGCTGTGGTAAGGTCGCGCATGCCTTGTCGCCGTTGGTTCTTCATCAAGCGACATTGCCCGCGCATATAGAGGGCTTCTGCGATGCCGTCGTGGGTCTGGTAGGAGGCGATGACTGGGTTGAGCGTTTTTTCGCACTTGACGTAGTTGCGTTGTTTAAGCTCGCCGCGGGCTTGTTCAATTTGCTGAATGGCTTGTGGAGGGAGCTGCTGGCATCCAGCCAAGGCCGCGATCCATCCGGTCATCACCAGCAAACTCATCCTTGCGTTTGCCATAAGGGTTTTCCTATTCTCTTGAATTCTTCAGAGTCGATCTAATCGGTTTCGTCAATAGTTATCGAATAGTGTTGCAATCCGTTCCCCCACCCCTGAAGGGGCGGGCCACCCGACCACACTCGAACTGCTCACTCTTTGTAAGAACCCGCTTGGCCCGCGTGTGGCAACGGGTGCGACGAAACCACCGTCTGTAGAGGCTTTCCGCTATCATGGCGATGGACATCGCAGATCGCAAGACTTAATCTCGGTTCGTATTGTCGATGGTTCGTCCATCCGGTGATTCCAGAGAGGTCCATATCGTGCTGGTTGAAATGCTATTGGATGCCGCCAAGGCGCGAGGCGATGCGCCAGCCGTCGCCGACGCAAACGTCCGACTCAACTACAAGCGGCTGGTGGGGTTGTCGCGCATCATGTGCGACGAGGTCGCCCGGCAGACGGATCACGACAAGGTTGGTGTGATGCTGCCCGCCAGCGCGATGTTCAGCGGTTGCATGTTTGGTGCGTGGTGGGCTAGGCGGACACTGGTTCCGCTGAATTTTTTGTTGGCTGCGGCAGAGTTGGGTCCGTTGGTTGAACGGGCGGGATTGGATTTGATCCTGTCGGTGTCGCACTTTCGTCCGCTTTGTGAATCGTTGGGGGTTCGGACGGTGTATCTGGATGAGCTGCCTCTCAAGCGGCGATTCCTCTCATTGGCGCTCCGACGTCAGCCGCCCGTGCCCGTGGTTTCTGCCGATGAGACAGCCGTTCTGCTCTTCACATCGGGTACGTCAGCCAAGCCGAAAGGTGTCGAACTGACCTATCGCAACCTTCGTCAGAACAGCGACGACATGGTCGCCACGGCAGAGATCGGGCCCGAGCATCGCCTGCTCAACTGCCTACCCCCGTTTCATGTGTTCGGGTTGACGGTGTCTTCGCTGGTGCCCATTGCTGCGGGTGCGTCGTCGTTTTGTATTCCAAGGTTTTCACCAGCCGCCATCGCGCGGGCGATCAAGGACGAGGGTATTTCGATATTCATTGCGATCCCGAGCATGCACGGCGCGCTGCTGCGTTTGAAATCTGCGCCTGACGATCTGATGAAAAACGTTTACCTGTTGGGCAGCGGCGGTGAACCGTTGGCAGAGAATATCGACAACGGATTTCGCAAGCGGTTCGGTGCGCGATTGTTGCAGGGCTACGGTCTGACGGAAACGTCGCCCGTCTCCACGCTCGAGCTTCCGCACGCGCTGCGCGATGGGTCCATAGGTCGGCCTATCCGCAACGTGGAAATTCGCATCGCCGATGAACGCGGTGAAGGTGTTGCAGTGGGTGCGGAGGGAGAAATCTGGATCAAAGGTCCGCACATTATGAAAGGGTATTACAACGATCCGGAATCGACCTCGAACGTTCTGACGGATGACGGCTGGTTTAAGAGTGGCGATGCCGGCAAACTCGACGACGACGGGTTCGTGTACATCACCGGGCGCATCAAAGAGATGTTGATCGTCGGCGGTGAGAACGTGCATCCGCGCGAGATCGAATTGGTGCTCGAAGAGCATCCCGCTATCGCAGAAGCCGGTGTGATCGGTCAGCAAGACCCCAGTCGCGGTGAGGTTGCGGTTGCATTTGTGGCGTGCGAAGAGGGTGAGAGCGCGACGGCATCGGAGCTACGCGAATTTGCCCGCAAGAAGCTGGCAGGTTTCAAAGTTCCGCGCGAAATTCACATCGTTGACGAACTGCCGCGAGGTGCCACGGGGAAGCTGCTTCGTCGAAAGCTGCCGGACTGTTTATAAGGTTTTGTTTAACAGTTAGTTATGATGCCCGTGGCTCTGTGTTCACAGCGATCTTGTCAGGTTGGAATAGGTGTTGTACACTGCCCCGTTCGCCGGTCGGTGTGTGGCTGACAGGGCGCGATCCAGACGGGGCAGGGCACCAACAACGTGGGGTAAGACGACGTGGGGCAGGATATCGACAAAGCGTTGCTCGACATTTTGGTGTGCCCGGAATCGCACGCCCCATTGGTCAAGCACGACAGTTGGCTTTACTCGACCGACGAACAAACGCGGCGACGGTATCCGATTCGCGATGGCATTCCGATCATGTTGATCGATGAGTCCGAGGTCGTTGGCGAAGGTGATTTTCGCCGGGTCATGGAGGCTTCCAAAGCGGAGGCGACGTGATCCGGAGAGTTGTAAGATATAAGACAGCAGCGGGTCGGTGAGATGCCGGTCCGTTCGATTGTTCCGGTATTTTGGTGTCCCGGTATTTTGGTGTTCCGGAATTCTGGTGCAGGTTTCAAGAGACAAGATTCAAACAAGACAGGTGACTGATACGTTATGGCAATGAAGCGCAACAACAGCAGCAGCAGTAGCGGTGGTGGTGGTAACAAGAAGAAGTTTGGCTTTCACACAGCCCATCGTTTTCCGAACCGTCGCGGTAAAGACTGGGAAGGTCCCGTTGTCGATTACAAAGAGGTCGACTTGTTGCGCAAGTTCATGACGACCAGCGCCAAGATGATGACCCGCAAGCGAGCGGGAACAACTTCGCAGGAACAGCGGGCGCTAAAAGAAGCCGTCAAGCAGGCCCGGTTCATGGCGCTCCTTCCATACAGCAGCACCTGATAGCATTATTCAACGGGCGTGGTTCAACGATGTAGGGTCCGCTGTGCGGACCGTTTCTCGGTATCGAACATCGTCCCCGTGGCGGTCCGCACAGCGGACCCTACCAGCTGCGCGATCATGGTAGGGTGCGTCCCGGACGCACCGAATAAATATATGCTAGACGGTGCGGCAAACCGCACCCTACGTCTCGCTTCTAATTTGACACACAATCCAAGCCGCCACCGACAATATGATTACGGTTGAGGCTATTTGTATGCGCGGGTTTGCATGGCGGAAGGGTAGTAGTGGTTCAGGATTTGGTCTCGTCGCTTCCCCGACAGCGCCATCCCCAATCCGCCCATCTGGCAAAAACCGGCACCATGCCCCCATCCAAGGCCGCGAAGCGTGATCGTGTCGAGCATCCCTGATTTGCCCCAGGTTTTCTCAATCGAAAACGCACTGCTGTACAGGAAGTCGGCGTGCATCGCGTTTCGGATGTTGTATTCCGGTGAGATGCAGGTGCGCCTCGATACGTCGTTGCGATCCGTCCATTCAATGCGCACCACGCTCGCGCGTCCGGACGCACCACATTGTTCGACTGCGAGGCCGGTGATTGTCTTCAGGTTCGATAGCTGAGGCACCTTGCGCGCCAATATGGCTTCGAGTTCTCGGCGGGAATGGGTAACCGTCCAACGGTAGTAGTCGCCCGGTTCGTCGACGTGTCCAAGGTATCGAGCAAGCGTCTGTGGCGGAATGAATTGCGGGCTGCAATAGACGTGCGGCGCAAGATGGTCACCCGCTGCTCGAAAGGCATCGAAGGATTCTTCGGTCAGCGGTAAGTACCGTTGGACCGGGGAAGTGTTGGCAGCATCCACAATCGATTCGACGCAGGGTTTCGTGTGGCCCCAGACGCTTTCGGCTGATTCGGAGATTCCACCGCAGCACTTGGAATACACCGCATCGACCACGTTCTGCGATTCATCGAGCAGGACAATACCCTTCGTTTGATTCACTGCGAGCTGAGCCGCAGAGCTGATGTTGCTGACGCCTTGGTAGCGTTGGCAGCAATCGTCGTTGCAGCGGTCGAACGGGTCGGTGTCGTGTTTGCGTTCCGACATCGCCAGGAGCCACGAGCGGGCGACGACGCATTGGGCTTCGAGAAATGCCGCAGGGCATAACCCGCTCATCTCGGCTGTGATGACGCCGGCGAGGTACACTTCCAAAGGAAGTTCGTTGACCAGAATGAGTCCGCCGTCACCAACGAGGATTTCCACCATGCCGGAAAGCGATACGTCGATGCGCTTTTGCCAGTGGAATCCTCTGCCCGCGACAACGTTGCGGACGGTCATCGAAGCGGCTGCGTCGCAATCGCGGGTTGTCGGCTCGATTCTGATCGGGCCCGACGTTTGCATGTCGTGATCGCCGGCAAGGAAATTCAACTTTTTGCCATCCAGCCCGAGCGTCACCGATTGATCTGCAAGTGATCTCAACACTTCGTCGCAACTCGAAACCGTCTGCGGTTGAACGGGAAGGTCGATGCGGATTTCCTGCTCCGCATCTTCGTCGAGAACGATCCCAATCCGCACGGTGGGTTCCGCTCGATCCTGCACGGACCATTCACGCAAATTGCAGCCGGTTCGACGGGTCATTGATTCCCTTTGGTCGGGTCGAGGCCCGACTTCGCCTGATTAACCGTCGGCTAATTCTTTGGCGGTTGATCGGTTGGCTCACCTGCGAAGCAGCGTTTACAATGTCGCACAATGAGTCGCAAACACAAACCCGCAGTTCAGCGGTACCACGATCGGGTCGCTCGCCGCTACGACGCCTCGTACGATGATTCGTATTGGCGTTTTCACGACGCCCTCACGTGGGACTATATCAAACCGCATCTGCCGAAGGATCAATCGACCCCCATTCTCGACCTGGGTTGCGGGACGGGAAAGTGGGCGCTGAAACTTCTGTCGAGCGGATACCGCGTGGCCTGCGTGGATATTTCCGGCGCTATGATCGGCAAGGCAAAGCTCGCGATCGAAGAGGCGGGTCGCTTGGACCGCACCGAATTCTTCCAAGCCGACCTTTGCGACATGGGCGAAATTCCAAATGGGTCGTATGCGATGGCGCTGGCGATGGGTGACCCGGTGGGTTGCACGCGAAAGCCCGCGCTGGCATTGAAGGAGATTCACAAAAAGCTC
>JAADIU010000007.1:0-960 GCA_013151185.1 Planctomycetota bacterium | reverse complement strand
GAGCAGATGTCGGCATTTCTCAAGACCGGAAAGACGCACTGGCTCACCAAAAACGAGGACGAGCAATTCGACATTCACACCTACACACCGCGCGGGGCGAAAGCGCTCATGGAAGCGGCTGGCTTTGAAGTATTGGAACTTCGGGGCAAGACGATTCTAAATTTCAACCAACGTGCGTATCGCGGGTTACTTGAAGATGCAAAGCAACGTCGCGAATGGATGCGGATCGAAAAACAAATTAGCCGCGACCCCGACGCAGTGGCGCGGGCGGGACACTTGCAGATTGTTGCGCGAACGCCATGCCGGTAACATGAATCGGTTGGGACAAACGCGAGACTTACGAAAGATCACGCATGGGCTGCGCTGAGGCATTGCTTGAAGAAGGTCTGATCGCCCGAAGAATGCCTGGGTTTGAGGTGCGGCCTCAGCAGTTGGAAATGGTCGAGGAAGTCGCGCGGGCGTTCGATCAACGCGAGCACCTGCTCGTAGAAGCCGGGACCGGGGTTGGCAAGAGTTTCGCTTACCTGCTGCCCGCCATCGAGCGCGTCACCGAGTATGGTGATCGCGTCGTCATCTCAACGCACACCATTGCGCTTCAAGAGCAGCTTTTCGAGAAGGACATTCCATTTCTCGCATCGGTCCTGCCAGATGAATTTTCGGCAGTTCTGGTCAAAGGGCGGTCCAATTACATCGGGCTTCGACGTTTGGCACAGGCAAGCCGACGTCAGGAATCACTTTTTCAAAGTCGCGATTATCTCAATTCGCTCTGGGAAATTGAAGATTGGGCATACAAGACCGACGATGGTTCGCTGGCCGATCTTCCCGTTACGCCTCCGTATCCCGTGTGGGAGCGGGTCAAGAGCGAACACGGAAACTGCATGGGGCGACGATGCAGTTACTACGATAAGTGTCACTATCAGCAAGCCCGCCGTCGCGCGCGACACGCAAAATTGTTGATCG
>JAADIU010000180.1 GCA_013151185.1 Planctomycetota bacterium | reverse complement strand
TGGGACGGATGTTTACTTGGCGTTGCCGCTGCCTCGGGGCGACTTCGACGGTGATGGCGATGTGGACGATGCTGACGCGGAATCGATGATCGGTTGCCTTTCGGGACCGGACAATGACTACGCACTCGGATGCGGAAGCGCGGATTTGAACGTCGATAGCGATGTCGACCTGGGCGACTATGCCGCGTTCCAAGAAGCTCTGGGCGCTCCCTGATTTCCCGAATCTATCTTTTGTGTACAAGTGATGAAATTCGCTTGGGGCGGGCGGTGAGCGTTTGGCCAACAGCCACGCAAATCGCCCGCGCCCTCGTATCGGGATGCACATCGGAGCCTCAGTTTTCGGTCGGGGTGTGGCGGTGGCTGTAAGGTTTGGTATTGCAATAGGTTAGGCGGAAGGCAAATCTCGCTGAATATCCGGCGGTCTTGAGACCGATCGAATAGACTAGGGTATAACATTGGTTGGTGCGACACCTTGTGGGAGGCGCTTGCGGTTTTCCTGCGTTTGCAAATCCGGCGGGGTGTCGCAGAATTCGATTCAGCAGCAGGCAGAAGGGCAGCGCGTGAGCATCACTTCCATTTTGGTCAAGCATGGCAAGATTACGGACACGCAGCGGAGCGAGGCGGAGCAGGCTGCGTCTTCGGATGGCGTGCCCGTCGAACAAAAACTTGTCGACTTAAAATTCGCCACCGAGTTGGACGTGATCGAAGCGCGCGGTGAACAGTTGTCCATTCCGTTTGTCGACTTGAGCAAGGTGAAGGTTGACCCGGAGTTGCTCAAGGTTGTTCCGTCGCGCACCGTGCATCGATATAATCTCTTTCCCGTCGACCGCAAGAATGGCGCGATTCGGTTGGCCACTTGCAACCCGTTCGATTTGTATGCGTTTGATGAACTGCGCATGTTGACCGGTTGCAAAGTGGAACCGGTGCTCGCGCCCGAGCAGGATATCCTGCGCGTCATCCGCGAGCATTATGGCGTCGGTGGCCAAACCGTTGAAGAGATGATCGGCATTGACGATGTCGAAGTCGTCACCGATGTGGGTGATGATTCAGGCGACATCCTCGAAGCCGCTCAGGAAGCAACGGTCGTCAAACTTGTGAATGAAATTCTGGTCGAGGCGATTCGCGACCGTGCAAGCGACATTCACATCGAACCGTTTGAGAATGATCTCCGCATTCGATACCGCATCGACGGCGTGCTTCACACCACGCACGTTCCGCCGGAAATCCGTCGCTTTCAAAACGCCATCATTAGTCGCATCAAAATCCTCTCGAACTTAAATATAGCTGAAAAACGCCTTCCGCAAGATGGCGGGTTTCGGATTCGCGCGCAGAATCGCGACATCGATTTGCGTGTCAGTATTATCCCGGCTGCCCACGGTGAAGGCGTCGTGATGAGAATTCTCGACAAGCAATCCGTACTCCTCAGCATGAGCGACTTGGGGATGGGCGACGCTGTGTTTGAAGAATGGCGCGATCTGATTGCCATGCCGCACGGAATTGTGTTGGTCACCGGGCCGACGGGTAGCGGTAAGACGACGTCGCTATATGCCGCGCTCAACAGCATCAAGAGTGATGAGATTAAGATTCTAACGGTTGAAGATCCGGTCGAGTATTTCATCGACGGGATCAACCAAGTGCAGATGAAGCCGTCAATTGGTCTGACGTTTGCGGCTGGCTTGCGGGCGTTCTTGCGACACGACCCCGATGTGATTCTCGTCGGTGAAATTCGCGACAAGGAGACGGCAGAGGTTGCGATCAACGCGTCGTTGACTGGTCACCTTGTGTTCAGCACGTTGCACACGAACGATGCTTCCGGTGCGCCCACGCGGCTGCTCGATATGGGCGTCGAAGCGTTCCTCGTCAGCAGTTCGGTTGAGGGTATTTTGGCGCAACGTTTGGTGCGACGCATCTGCCAATCGTGCATCGAAAAGTACACACCCGAACCTTCCGAGATTCCCGACGATCTGGAGCTACCAGAAGACGGGATGCTCTTTCGCGGTAAGGGATGTCGTGATTGTCGCGACACGGGCCTCAAGGGTCGCGAGGGAATCTACGAGTTGCTCCGCATCACCGATGAGATTCGCGATATCATCGTGAAGCACGGGACGGCTGGCGATATCTTGAAAGTCGCCAAGGCGGGAGGGTTCAAGGTCATGCGGGAGGACGGTTGGAATAAGGTCCGAGAGGGCAAAACCACGGTGAGCGAAATCGTCCGCGTCGCCAAAGCGTGAACGCAGCCCTGCCACAGCCCACGATTCACCGACACCGACGATTCACCGGCGTTTTCAGGTGTGAGAAGACCGATTCTCACCAGATCGGCGCACTCGATCCCACCCACTTTCCCGTCTTTCCGAAATCCTGTGAAATCACCTGCAATTGTCTCCGCGCGGCGGTGTAGAAGCGCTTGTTGAATGAGGCAGGATGGGCTGGGAGTGTCCTCATGCGGAATACAATTATCTGATTGACGTAAATGCTTGCGGCGCAGTAAGGTACGGGCGATCGCTTCCCTTGGTGAAGCGTGCTCATCAGGACCACGGACG
Source organism: Planctomycetota bacterium (assembly GCA_013151185.1). Lineage (GTDB taxonomy): Bacteria > Planctomycetota > Phycisphaerae > UBA1845 > UBA1845 > UBA1845. The sequence continues at coordinate 3,992 of JAADIU010000180.1, read as the reverse complement.
GTCGGGAGCATGCGGGCGGTTTAACACACTCCTCGTGCGCCTTCCCTGGCCGCCGCGGCAACGCCCTATAAAGTTGGGCGTTCGCGGAAGATTGGGGCATACTGTGGCATTGCGCAAAGACATTGCGCAGATGCGCAGAATACCCCCACTTGAACCAAAACAAGCAAGCCGACTCTGTGTTAGCGAATTGAATGTGTCGGCAAACTGAACGACGGATACTTGTACGAACATGCCAACGTATCGATACAAAGCGGTTGGCTCCGATGGCAAGCCTGTCAATGGAGCCCTGCAAGCAGACAACCAAGCGGCTGTCCTTCGATTGCTGGACGAGCAATCTCTGTTTCCCGTTTCGGTGGAGGAAGGCGGAGGGGCGGCAGCTTCGGCGATTTCCGGTCGCAAGAAGAAGGTCAAACTCCGTCATCAGACCGCATTCTATATGCAGATGGCCGACCTGCTTCGCGCGGGTGTTCCGCTGCTTCGGAGTATCGAAGTCCTGGGTCGCCAGAATACCAGTCCGGTTCTGTCGGAAGTGCTTCACGAGGTGCGGGAGGATGTTGCTTCCGGCGAGTCGCTGGGCGATGCGATGGCAAAGCATCCCAATGCCTTCGCCGATTTGCACGTCACGATGATCCGAGCGGGTGAAAGCGGCGGTTTCCTGGAGGAGGTGCTCGCCAGAATCGCCATCTTTGCAGAGCGTCAGGATGAGCTTCGCAACAAGCTGGTCGGTTCGATGATTTACCCGACGGTCTTGATGCTGGCGGGATCGACGATTGTGCTTTTCTTGATGATCTTTGTCGTTCCGGAGTTGCGCAAGCACCTGCGTCCAGAGACGTTCAACGTTTTGAGTCATCTTGTTTTCGGCGCGACCGATTTCTTGTTGTCGTATTACCCGTTCATTTTTATCGGGATCGCCGTATCCGGCATCGCCTTCTACGTTTTTGCCCAGACCGAAAATGGGAAAGTGACGATCGATCGCCTCAAGCTGAAAGGTCCGATGCTCGGGAAGATCATTACGATGGTGGCGATCTGCCGGTTTTGCCGGATTTTGGGGACGCTTCTGGGCAATGGCGTGTCGATTTTGGAGGCCCTGGATATCGCGAAAGGGTCGACCGGGAACCGGGTTTTATCAGAACGCATCGGTGAAGCGGCAGAGAGTGTACAAAGAGGAGAATCGCTTTCGACCCCGTTGGGAAAAAGCGGGCTGTTTCCACCCGATGTGATCGACATGATGTCGGTGGCAGAGGAGAGCAACAACCTCGACAACGTGTTGGTGCAAATCGCCGACACGAACGAGGCGCGGACGGCGCGTACGATCGACGTGGCTGTTCGACTGCTCGAACCGCTGTTGCTGTTGGTCATGGCGGTGATGGTGTTGTGTATTGCGTTGGCGTTGCTGCTGCCCATTCTGACGATGTCGCAGGGTGGTGGTATTTGAGTTGATCGTGGTATTTGAATTGGCAGTGGTATTTGAGTTGATAGCCGCGAGAGAATTTCAAGCGAATTTTGATCCTTCAAGTTAAGGGGTTTGGACATGATGATTGGGCAAGTGCAAAGAAATCAAATGCAGAGGACACAAATACAAAGGAAACGTATTCGTCGTGGGTTTTCGCTTTTGGAAATCCTGATTGTGGTTGGCATCCTCGCGCTGCTCGCAGCGTTTGTGGTGCCCAACCTGATGCGAAGCAGCGAGCAGGCAAAAATCGATATTGCGAAGATGGCTGTTGGACGCAGCGGCGACATCTCCGGCGCGATCAAGAAGTACAAATTCCACGTCGGAAACTATCCTGAAACCGACGAGGGACTTGAGGCGCTGTTTCGCATCCCCAGCAGCGTCGATGAGGATGACAAGATTTGGAAAGGGCCTTACATCGAAGGCACACCCGAGGAATTGCGTGATCCGTGGAATCAGGAATTTGTGTACGAATCACCCGGAAAATTCAACGAAGACGGTTTCGATCTTTCGAGCAAAGGTCCGGACAAGAAAGAAGGCACCGACGACGACATCAAGAACTGGACAGAAAGATAGTCGGTGTGATCTCCCGGATCGCTCGGATTCGGCATGGGTTGTTGTGGACCTGGCGGAGTTCGCGGTCATTGAATTTGTGAGGCGAGACCGGATTCAAGGTGACGGCGGACTTTGTCCGTAGAGAATTCGTTCGCAAGAGATCGTAAGAGAATAGGGTCTGATGACTAAGCGATACGTTCATCGTGGGTTTTCGCTGCTTGAGATTCTGTTGGTAACAGGGTTGATGGCGATCCTCGCCGGGTTGGCGCTGCCAAGTTTGATGAACGACATCATGCAGGCGCGTCTCCCGGAGTCGGCGCGGCAGATGCGCGCGCTGATTCAACTCACGCGCGCGAATGCCATGATCGAGGGGCTGCGTCACCGAATCCGCTTCCCGCGCGAGGATGAACTCGACGCACAGGGTGAACAGCGTCAACCCATCGTTGAGGTCGAGGACGCACCGCTGGCTCGTCCGGAGGAATTTCGACCGGTTCTTGCGGCATGGGCGCGGGACGAGACGATGCTCCGCGGGATTCGATGCGTCAAGGTTCGCTTGGGCAAGCCGACCATCGATCAACTTTTGGGCCAGGACAAATTCGTCGAGGAAGCGGACCAGGCCCGATTGGACGAGATCGAGGCGAAAGCGGGCGAGTCGTATGAGGAAGAGTTTCCGCCGCTCGTATTTGAGACCGATGGCACCAGCGAGTGGGCGACGTTTTTGTTGACGGATGCACCGCCAAAAATTCCATCGGAGGATATCGATGATGACAGCGAATTCAGCAGGGTGGAGGTCATCCTCGACGGTTTGACTGGGTTGGCTTGGCTGCAACGGGCGCTCTATGTCGAAGAGTTGGAAATGATGCAGGAGAACGGTTGGCCTCCGGTGCTGCGAAAGGATTTCTTGACGCCGCGAAAGTTGACGGAAGATCAGGTGTTGGAAATTCGAGAGGCTCGGGTGCGCAAGTGATGTTGAGCAACAGGCCATCCAACATTCGTCCATCGGGTTTCGGGCGATCGCGCATCAGGCAATCGGGTTTCCTTTTGCTGGAGGTTGTCGTTGCGGTCGGTTTGCTTGTGCTAGGGATGGCCGTCATCGGAACGCAGCTTCAGTCGGCGACCGATCGCTCGATTCAAACGGATCAGTTGGCGCGTGTGGTGTTCCTTGCGGAATCAAAACTGACCGAGATGAGCACGGGATTGGTTAAATTTGAGTTGGAGCAGGAGGGCGATTTCGGTCGCCTGTTCCCGTTTTATGGTTGGCGAATTGTTGCCCTTCCGCTTCCGGAAGATCCGAACCCGACCACCCCGCGTCAGCCGCTCGATACACCAATGGTTGCGATCACCCTGGAGGTTCTTCTTGACTCTGGTCGCGACTACCAAACCGACGAAGAATTTGATTTTGAAGAAGCGGTGGTCGTTTCGACGTATCACACGCTTCGCTCATTGCCGCGGCCCATCAATTTGGCGGCGGACTTCGGATTGGATGCCGATCGCGCCGAGGAGATCAACCTGCAGCTTGCGGATGTCGGTGGTGGATTGATCGACGTGAACGAACTGAACCCCGCGATGTTTCGCGACATGAGCATGGAGGAACTGCTGGAGGTGCTGCCCGTTCTTATGCCGGCATTGGGTGTTGGCGCAGAGAGCATGTTGAACATGGTTCCAGCAGAGCTTCGACCGGTGGTAGAAGCAATGATTGCCGCGCAGGCGGCGGGGGGCGATGGTAGTTCGGGGGATGGTTCAGGCGATGGCTCGGGGTCTGATGGCGGCACAGATCAAGGCTCCAGTGCGGATACCGGGACGGACACGGAAGGCAGTCAAAATACGGGCGACGACAGGTCGGGTGGAGACGCTCAGCCGAGTGCAGACGATGAGGCGGATTCTCAAAACGCACCGACCGACGGTTCAGCCACCGCCGATCCGTCGACCAACGATCCGGAAAATGATGATCCCGAAGATGATCAGCGCGGTGGGGGTCGACGTGGCG
>JAADIU010000136.1 GCA_013151185.1 Planctomycetota bacterium | reverse complement strand
CGCCGCAGATAATGTCCGGCACGCCATCGCGATTCATATCTCCCGCAGCCTCAGCGCCACCCAGAAAGTCGTTGATGTCTTCGGCAAACACCTCAAAACGGTCCGAGGGTCCAAATGTTCCCCGACGGCCTATGGGAGTGGTGCAGGAGCCCTGCCCCGGACGATCGCGAGCGGGAATCACCTGATTACCATCGCCATCATTGAACAGCGGCGACGTCGAGTAGTCTGCTCCATCGATCACCTGAATGCTGCCGGAGAAATGTGTGGACTCAAACATCTTGTTGTCGGCGCTACCCAGAGGAGCCGCTCTAATCGAAGCAATATACGCCTCGTTTCGTGGTGAGGAAATGATTATTTCCGGTGTGCCATTCAGGGTAATATCACCCACCGAGGCAACACGTTCACCGAAGAAGTCGGTTCTTGGATTCGCCTGTCCCGTCAAACCATCGTTGATAAACTCCCACCACCCCGCTTGGATGCGAGACCCCTTGGCCTGCTGTGATCCAGTTCCGGCAACCGTGTGGGTAATCGGGCCGTCGGCTGGATTCGGGTCGACGAATGGTTGAAGTGTCCCCGGACTGAGTACGAATTGAAGAGTCTCTTGTCCCGAGAGTTCCAACGGTACAACCACGTTGGCCAATCGCACTCCATCTGACGGTCCGGAGAGGTCGCGGTTCTCACTGGCAACCATCGCCACGACACCGCAGGATTCCAGAGTCGCGTCGGCTAGATGAGTCCCAGGGTCATTCGCCACCGTGGAGCGGTTGTTGACATACGGATCGGGATAGCAATTGAACGTATCCAGCAGAACTTGACGTTGTTCTTCGAACGAAATGCTCAAGAGCGGTCGAGTCGGCTCGACAGCCGCCTCCGATGAAAAGAACGTGCCGTTAACCGGCAGTATTGGGATGATGATGAATTGTGGGTTTCTTGTGCCAATTTCTCCATCGATCGCCATCTGCATGACGTCGGTAATGTCAATCACCATCGTGGTTGTGATGGACTGTCCAACGACGTTGAAGCTGACGCTGTAGTCAACTTCCTCATCGTCGTAGTCGGTCATCGCTGTTGGACCGGGCGTACCATCAGACGCGTTGAAATCGTTGAAATCCGTATCATCGTTGGCGAGCAGGTTTAAGCGGTGAACAGCGAATGATTCCGTCGAAATCGCCAAATTGCTTTGGAGAGTCAACGTAATCGAAGCGTCAAGTTCAGAGATGTCCTCAGCAAGCGGTGTGAAAATCGCATCCGGAAACTCGAAACCGATGATTGGGAACTGGTTCTGATCCTCTTCCTGGTCGCTGGTTGCGCCGAATAACATCAGTTGATCACCGCCGGACGCGGTGTTGGGGTTGGTTCTATCAACGAACGTATCGATCACGCCCTCAAAATTATCGTCGAACTCTGCTGCGGGCGTTCCATTGTTCGTTAGCGTTCGGAAGCCAAACCTCGCCGTGAGATTAACTTCCACAGGCTCGACAGCATCTCCAGGATCGTCGTCGCGTCCCTGAAAGAGGCCGTCTGCCATCGGCATGCCGAAGAGAAGATCGGGCCGGCCGTCGCCCGTGAGATCCAGGATTGACGCCACACTTGAGATGCCCCGCGGCGTGCCCAAAGGATCGTTGTGCAGTGACTGCAAGCGGTTCGGGGGGGCCTCAAAGATGACCCCAGAGATTCCGCGACTCACGCTGTTGACGTTGTTCACACCGCCAAAACGCGCCTGATTGAGTCCGTAAATCAAATACGCCTCGCCAATGTTTCCGAAGTTTCGCGGGTTGCCGAACTGAGCTACCAACATGAAGTCATCGATTCCATCTGCGTCGAAGTCACCGATGCCGGTCATCGTGGATCCGAGATTCGAGCCCGGGTTGAATCCCTGGAACTTTGCCCCCGAAAGCGTCCTGCCCACCTCGATGAGATCCACCGTGCCCGTTGCCGAGCGCAAAATGCTGATCGAACCCTGCGCATACGCATGAACCCGTTGGTTTCCGGAGTCGATAATCGTCGCTCGAACCCGGTACGGCTCACCGTTGGGCCGCGCCGGAATCACAGCCAAATCGACGCCGATGTTGAACGTCAGTTCATCGGATGCCCCTTGTGCGATATTCTGCTGCCGAAGCACGATGATTTGGTTTGGGTCGGGAAGGCGTGGGTCATCGTCGGAGGGAATGCTGTTCAGGTCGAGCACGATAAACAACTCACTCTCGCTGTCGGCATCGTAGGCATCGTTCGGATTCGCCGGCCCGGTGGTCGGACGAACAGTGACGATCAGCGTATCATCCTGAGCCACACCTTGGTTGAATGCCGGCTGAATGACTGCGACTTGCGGGGGAACGTTCAACGGATTCGTGCCCGGCTCACCAATGGTAATCACCACACGCTGCGTCGAAGAACCCTCTGCAATTGCAAACACGGAAACGACCTCGTTGAACCCATCAGTGATCCGGCCCAGCAGGTTGTATATGCCCAGCGGAATCAGCCCGGTTGATGCGCTGAACTGATCCGGGCCGGAGTTGTCGTTCTCTTGAATGTTTGAAACCAGAACAATCTCAACCCCCGAAACAGTGTCGAGGAGACTGAACGAGACCAACGCGGGTGAATCGATGTCGTCGTCGGCCCATCGGATGTCGAACGGTTCGCCCTGGTTCAAGTTAAGGTTGACAGATGGCGCGAGGATCGCAAGCGTCGGCGCTTGGTTTCCAAAGACGCCCGGTCCGAAAACCAAACGCGGCTGATCACCGAGGCAACCAAGCAACACAACCATCGAAGCGAGCGCGATCGCCCGCAGAGACTTCAGCCACCGCGAAGACAACCGTTGAGATTGATAGGGCATGGGCACAGACTCCAAAAATTCTCTTCGCCTTGCAACCGCGATACGTCGGCTGCTTTGAAGGACACGGATCACGAGGGAACACACAAGCCGGGCGGAGGGAGCGACCCGCACCGTTGGCACCAGGAAAGCATCATGGTGCAAATCGACGCAGCATCAAATCATCCGACTCGGTACAACTAAGCCGTCCGTGGCAGGCAACGAAGCCGCAGCACCCGAAGGGGTTCGGGAAGACCACCTCGCACCAGCGCTCATACTAAAGCCATTCCAAATGTCCCGTCAAGCGCTGCAAACCGTTCCGCCGGCTAATACTTACGCACTTAGGAATGTTGCCCGCCCGCGAATCATCTGGTTCAATAATACGATGCCAATGGACCCAAACGAAACCGAGCCGATGCCACCCGAAGACGCCCTCGATTTTGAGGAGCACACCCCCCGGTGGAGCAAGTTGGCCATCCTAGCCGTCATCCTCGGCGTCATCTTCCTGATTCCCTGGCCGCCACTCGTTGCGATGCGGGGTTCGGGCATCCACAAGATGCCACTCGCAATTGCCGTGGGCATGGGATTTGCCGGTGTGGCAGTGGTTCTGGGGATTGCGGGCATTATCGGAACCGTGAGAAAGCGTAGACGGGGACTATGGTTGGCCATCGCCGGCTGCACGCTCGGCCTATTGGGAATCGGAACGCAATACGTCTTCGGTGGATTGCTCTATCTCAACGTGGCCAGCTTCGTCAAGGGCAAGGAGGCGGTCTATGTGCTCAGATCCTCCACTGCCGACCGCCGCGCGGTGTCCAAGAAATGGTACAGGTCGATGGCTTCAAAGCGATTCAAAATTAGCGTGACAACGAATGGATTTGAAGATTGGCTTGAACACATCGCCGCTGAAGAGGGGCAACTTCAGAACATAAAACTGGCTCAAAAGAAACCCATCGAGTCTTTGCAAAGCGCTATCGCGGTTCGCATGAAAGGCGAGTTCGTCAACAAAATGTCGCCCATTGAAGTCCACATCGGGTTCGATGGTGATGAACCTTTGGTCGATGACATCCTCGTGGGAAAGTCTTCACCGCTGGACTGACCGGGTTCCGCATTCACGACGCTCCCCATTCACGACGCCTCGGATGACATCCGCACGGTCATCGAACCCGTGTGCGTTCTCGGGTGGCACAATCGCTCGATCGCCTCTCGGACTTCGCGGACCATCGAAACCGCCCTGCTCCCTTCTTCGCCGGACGCGAGATCAATTCGCACGGTTCGCACATAAGGTTCGAGCGTCGAAAACCAATCTTGCCACGGTGGCAAACCACCCGTCATCTGCGTCGAAAGTTCAACGCCCAACGAGGGCGCGTTGATCGTGGTCACGAACTCGCGTAGTTCGACGGGCGATGTCAGGAATCCACCCTCCCCCGCACGCAGGCATACATCCACACCAAGCCGCTGAGCAATCGGTAACATCATCGACAAGATGCCAGCCGTGCGATTCAATTCGTTCGCATAAGCGCCCGCCAACCCGCCACGAGTGGCAGCGGTCGGTCCGTCGATTCGGGCTGGTGCAATTGAGATTCGACCGACACCGGCGTCCATCGCAGCGGCAAACGCCCTGTTAAATTGTTCTTCAACCGATACTTCGTTGGCGGCGCTCTGGAATTGCACCTGATCGTTGAGGAAGCCTTCGATGAACCACGATTCGGTCGGCAGCGCCCCGACGGGCATAGCAGGTGTCACCTCTCCGAGCGAAAGAAACTGCTCCCACGTCCCCGACAGTTCCAATCGGCCAGCGTGAACTTCACCGGCAACACGAACAAGCCGGCGCAACAAGTCGCCGGATGCGCCGATGGGCATGTGAAGAGCGAGCGTAACGGCATCATCCATAAGAGAATTCACAGGCTGCGGTGGTTCGTGGTCGGCTGCGCGTTGTCCTTCGTGTTGGGCCTACTTATACTTCCCATCGAGACGTTGCCCAACACGCCCCGCTGAACAGGTCTGCCAATGAGCCGCATTCAAATATTACCCGACCTGCTCGTCAACAAGATTGCTGCGGGCGAGGTCATCGAAAGGCCGGCGAGCATCGTCAAAGAACTCGTCGAGAACGCCCTCGATGCGGGATCATCTCACATTGCGGTGACAATCGAGGAGGGTGGAAAGCGTCTGATCCGGGTCGTCGACGATGGCACGGGCATGTCTGCCGCGGACCTTCGGTTGTCTGTGACCCCCCACGCGACCAGCAAGATCACCTCCGAGGATGACCTGTTCAACATCGCGACGCTTGGTTTTCGTGGAGAAGCCCTCGCAAGCATCGGAGCCGTCGCGCGTCTTCGGATCGCCTCGCGAACGCGCGACGCCATCGAAGGGCACGAGATTATCATCGCAGCCGAGTCGCTCGAAACTGCGCAAGCTACGGGTTGTCGTGTGGGAACAACGGTTGAAGTCCGCGACTTGTTCTTCAACGTGCCCGCGCGTCGAAAGTTCTTGAAAGCCAATGCCACCGAGGTCGGCCATGTGAATGAGCAAGTGGCACGGATGGCCCTGGCCCATCGAAGCGTTGGCTTTGAACTGACCAACAACGGCAAGACCACGCATCGACTTTCGGGTGATTCGTCAATTCGCGAACGCATCGCCTCGCTCTACGGTGCGGAACTGGCTGATGAACTGATCGCAATCGAGCGGGACGATCTCGGTTTGCGAATCGAAGCCTACATCGCTCCACCGGCGCGATCGCGCTCGACATCTTCCTGGCAATACATTTTCCTTAACGGGCGGTACATCCGCGACCGGTTTGTACAGCACGCAGTACGCGAAGCCTATCGCGGTTTGATGGAGCATCAACGCCATCCGGTTGTGTTTCTATTCTTGACGATGGACCCGTCGCAGGTCGATGTGAATGTGCATCCCACCAAGAGCGAAGTCCGCTGGCAAAATTCGGGCATGGTACATTCGCAGATCTTGTCGGCGATTCGAGACCGGTTCCTCACGTCGAACCTGATGCCCGCCCTGCGCGCTACGGCTGATGGATCACATGCACGCACACCTTTCGACCCAGCCAAAGCCGACGAACTCCGTAGAGAGGCGGCGGACTACTATAAGGGATTGACTCCGCTTTCGCCCGGCGCATCCGGTGGCGCGGCAGACTCGTTCTCGCGGTTGTCAGACATGGGTGCCGACGGTCGGCCCACCTCACCCAGCGACATCAAGCCGGAAGTATGGGACGCGCTCTATGGCCAAAGGGTATCTTCAGACGAAGCACCGCCAGGATGGTCGCCTGTTCCTACGGGTGAGCCCATCGGGGAACTACCACGGATCAAAGGACACCGCGCGCTTCAAGTCCACAACAGCTACCTCGTCGCCGAAACGAGTGAGGGATTGGTCATCATCGACCAGCACGCCTTGCACGAACGCATCATGTACGAAAAACTCAAAGCGCAAATCGTTGATGGCCCGCTTGAGTCGCAGCGTTTGCTCCTGCCAGAAACTCTAACCGCCAGCGCTGCCGACATCGCCCTGCTGCAAGAACACGAATCGCTACTATCGCAACTGGGCATCGAAGCCAACGTATTCGGCCAGGATCAGGTTGCCGTCCAGGCGTTTCCGTCACTACTAAAGAATATCGACGCGGCATCCTTTCTACGCGACTTGCTCGATCGCCTTTCTGAACACGGCGAACACACACAGCGTGAGGAAGTGATCCACGAAGTGCTCGACATGATGAGTTGCAAAGCCGCCGTCAAAGC
>JAADIU010000105.1 GCA_013151185.1 Planctomycetota bacterium | reverse complement strand
CTTTTGCCCGTCATCGGATTTGGAAAATGGCGCTCGCCCCAACCAGCCAGCCGCTCCTGTCGCCAGAAGGATTCCCGGCGCGATATACCGATGCGCCTCGCCGATCCAACCCAACAGTCCGCAAGCAAGCACAACAAGGCTCAGACATCCGATTCCCATGCCAGCGGCAAGCAGAATTTGCCAACGCCTCGGCATGTCGCCCAACTGCAACAGGCGCAAAAAACCGAAGCCCGTACAGGTCGCCGCAAACAGCGTCACGGCTGCGACCATCCCATCGAGCGCCCAAATCAAAAAAACGTGCGGCGCTTTGAGGGTAACGAATGCAACAACAATTCCCGCAAAGGCAACGATGATCCGTAGGCTTTGCGGTTTTGCGCTGTCGCGGTGTGCTGGTTGAGATGATGTGTTCACGATGGATCCGGAAACAAGACTTGCCGGGCTTTGATCAAACCGATGAGCGCGTGTTGACAGTTGTCGAGTCGAATGCGCCAGTTCATTGGCGACGTGCGAATACCGTTGACCGCATCGGGCAGACTGCGAATGAAGTAGCACTCCTCTTCTCTGATTTGCAATTGCATCACAAACCGAGCCGCCAATCGGCACGCTTCAACATAGCGGTGGAATCGCTCGACATCGCCGACGTCCTGCGCCAGTTCGGCTGCGTCTGCCAGCCCACTCAGCATCGCCGCCGTCCCCGCATTCGGAGGCAGCACACCCGGTGCCACGATCGCACCCACAAGAATCGGAGCGTCGGAATTTCGCATCGTGATTTGATGGTCGCATACTTGGTCGGCCATCTTGAAAACGAACTCGCGATACGCGCCCTTCTTCGTTAACCGTGCCATCCGAGCGTAGGCCTGCATGTGCCAGGGAACCATCGCGGGTGAGCCCGTATCCTCGAAATGCTTGCGGTAGAAACCGAAGGCCCGTTCGATTGCCTCGAGCGTATGCTGCGACGGGTCCAACTCATAGCATCGCGTCAACGCCAACACCGCTTGACCGGGGGCTACGTCCTGGCTTTCGAGTTTGCGATTGGGCGGAAACACGGTGATAAACCGACCCGATGGTTGCTCCAACCAAATCATCGCATTGGCCAATCGCGTGCGAAGGTTGGCATCCAAGGTAGGATTCGGCGAGTCGGCTAGGGCGAGGCAAAACTGTGCGGTCGTCGCAAGTTTATTCCTACGGTCTGCCGTCACCAGAAACGCTGCATTATCGACCGCAGGAAAATCAACCACGAGCCCTCGCCGAATCCGCACCGCTCTTGCAAATGCAGTCCGGGCGGCAGACGATTTCGTATGCTTCGCGTAAAAACCCATCGCCCATGTCGCACCCGATTGTGCAACCTCATTTTCCTTTGCAGCGTAGCTGTCGGATGATGGGTCGTAGCGCACGGCGAAGGTCGCGTCGGGTCGTTGTCGATAAATCAGATAATCGCCAAGTTTTTGAATCGCATCGTCCAGGTTGTTCCGGGTGATGCTTGCGAGGGGAACATGCACCATTCCCCGTTGCAACTTTTGCACATCACCGCCAACTTCGATCTCCCACCAGTGCAGCGTACGAAACTTCGAGAGCTTGGCCTGAATCAACGAGCGCGAATCCAGCGTGATTTCTTTGCCAAGAATTTCGAGCGCGTTTCGCACATTCACACCCTGGGCAATCATTTCCGAAGGTGTACACCATCGCCGTTCACCATCCAGAAAAAGACCCACGCCATCGCGCCCCGGATCGAGAAATTGTTCCAGCGCATTGGGCGACATCCATCCGCCCGTCGTCGAATGGAACAATTGCACCCTGCCCAAGACCTGCACGTCAATGCGAACACGATCCAGCGCAAACGTGGCTGCGTCGGCACTGCTTCGCGCGCTACTCAAGGCAACGAGCGCGGCTTCCTGGGTCGCTTCGATGATTGGCTGACGCAATGACACACCGATGCCCCGCGCATATCCGTCAATTCGGAGAATGACCACCATCTGGCTGGCGGTGTCGACCAACGGTGGAGGGACGTATGCGGGTTGGTAGGTTGGGTCGTTGTTGAGTTTGGCTTCGAGCGTGCGGCGAATGAGCTGCGTGAGGAACCGTTGCTCTGCCGCCCCGATATCCAATGGATCGTATTCCGCCTGCATGCTCGACATCTTCGGTGGTTCCGCCGATAACATGGCTGGAAGCACCGCGACGAGCACGATTGCAAGGGACGTGGGTGCAAAGGGCATGGGCGATTTCATCGTTGCAAGTATAGTCCGCGCCGCACCTCGTCTCAACTTGACCGACAGAGCGAACCACCGATGCCCGAATCTGAACGAAGCCACGCCCAAGCCATCATCGAATCTGCGGGTACGGTGGCGAAGCGCGTCAGAGCGCGGGCTGTCATGGTCCACTCGATCGCCGTGCCCGATGTAGCCGCGATGCTCGAAGCGATTCCCGGTCCGATTCAAATCATCCTCTTCGGCGGTGATGAATCCGCAGAAGCCGTGAAGGACAAACGAATCGTTCGACTCGATGTGCCCGATTTCAAATTGACGCGCATGGATCAAATCAAGATGGCAACGGTCCTCGCATTGAGTCAGCGCGTGCTCGATGCGGGCGATACGTTCGTCGCCCTCAGCGGAGTCGCCGGGAAATTGATCGACACGCTCGTCGTCATGGAGGTCGGCAAGGAGTACGAGTTGTTCGATTCTGTCGGCCAACCGAAATTGACCGAGCATGTGCGTCGCGTGGTGTTCCAACGTGTGTTGACGCTCGCCCTCGAATTGGCCAACGAGGGGCGCGAAGGCAAACCGATCGGGGCGCTGTTCGTCATCGGCAGCATTCGCGAACTGCAAAAGTATACCGAGCAGAACATCATCAATCCCTTCCGGGGTTACGCGGAAAAAGATCGGAACATTCTCGACACCCGGTTGCGCAACACAGTCAAAGAATTCGCTGCGATTGACGGTGCGTTCATCATCAAAGGAAACGGCGTGCTCGTTTCCGCGGGTACGACTCTGCGCCCCGACATCGGTGGTGCCGATTTACCGCAGGGACTCGGTGCCCGCCACGGGTCTGCCGCTGCGATCAGCGCATCGACGAAAAGCATCGCAATCACGGTTTCAGAATCCACCGGAACCGTGCGACTTTGGCGCTCGGGCAAGATGGTGATCGAAGTTGAAAAAGCCCCGCGGGCACCCCTGCCGCCCAAAGAACACCTGTAGCGCCAAGAAAACACCTGTAGCGTTTGGCCCATCCCTCAGTCGTTTAGCGGCTCGGGTTGCAGCTCGCCGTTTTGAAACACCGCAAGGTGCGAAAGGCCTGCATTTCGCATCAAATCAAGGGCGAACTCCGCCCCCGCGCCCACGCTTTCTGCCCAGTGTGCGTCCGAACCGAACGACATCATCGTCCCGCCAAGCTCTGCATAACGATGCACGATTTCCTCACCAGGCATCGGAGCCGACAACCCTTGTCGAAGCGACGACGTGTTGATTTCCGGAATGATGCCCGCCTGCAAACAGTTCGATAGAATCTCGTCAATCAGGGCAGGTTCATTCAACGGCCCCGCATAATCGAAATACCGAAACGCGTATCGGCGGACGAGGTCGAGGTGGCCAAGGATGTGAAACGGTTGGTAACCATCCCGCTTCATCTGAACAAGATGGGCAGCGGCTTCGCGCACGGCTTCGAGATAACGACGAATGAACGCTTCACAATCGATACCGTCGAAGTGTTCTTTGTGATGGATCGGTTTTCCGAACGCCCAATGCACACTCAGCAAGACCACGTCGAAGGAATGGGCGCGCAAGAATTCCAATATGAAATCCATGCGCTGCGGCTGATAACAAATTTCGATTCCCTTACCGATGAAGATGCGATCGGAGAACCGGACGCGAAGGTCAGCCAACTCCTGCTCGATTTTTTCGTCGTCGTAGACGCAGGCGTCCCATTCTTCCCGATGCGTGTCGAAGTGTTCCGTGAAGGTCAACCCCGACAGCCCCGAGGCAATCGCCGATCGCACGTTGTCTTCGGGCGGCGTGTCGCAGTCGAACGAGTTCCACGAATGCAGGTGTTGATCGAAGATTCGCATGGAGGCCTATCGGTCGTTCAGCCGCCGAGCTTGATGCGGTGGGGCGGAACAAGCCCAAAGCCCGTCAGGCATTCTGCGTTTGCCGTCAGGCATTCTGCGTTTGATCTGGGGTGGATCGCGGTGGGGTGACCGCATCGAGAACATTGGGCGGTGGCGAGCCGTCGCCCACAAGGCGATCCTTCATCAGGCGGCCAATCTTGAATTTCACGGTCCGCTTCGCCGCGACATCGACCGGTTCTAGCGTTTTTGGGTTTTGAGCCCGGCGGGCGGCTCGGATTTTGCACTCGAACACGCCGAAGTCCCTGAACTCCAAGCGGTTACCGTTGCCAAGCTCGTCGATGATGTTGTCGAGGAAGCCCTGGATGATGCGCTTGACCAGTACCCGCTTGGCACCCGTCTCCTCGGCAATTCGATCGATGAGTTCTTTCTTTGTTACCGTGGCCATCGATGGCTCCAAATTCGGGCAGCGCTCACAAATCGGCGTCTCGATCTCGCCGACGAGAGCCCCTCGATCCGCCAACTGAATGGCGGCATGAAAGAGGCCCAAACATGCCTCGCAGACGCCTGCTGAATGCGCGCAAGTCATACTACGACAAAGTGGTTACGGCATCAAGCAGATTTCACAGGGCGGGGTGTTCAGAAGGCCCGAGAGGGGAGTTTGAGGTGGTTTCTGGCCCGATCAGACGGTGCAAATTCGACCGATTAACGCACGCCCGAGCCCGTGCGGCGAAGCTGGAATCGGCGGATGGGGTAGCTGTTGTTGTTGTTATTGTAGCCCTGAATGTCGTAGATCCGTTCCTCATACTCCAAATGCTCGGGATTCGCGAAGTAGGCGTCGCTGCTCGGCCAATCGCTGCGAACGTTGCCCAGATCAGCAAACCGGGGATTCGGAAACGGGTCGAACAGGGCGGTTTCGTGGATCATTGCCACCGGTGGGATGTAGGGCCCGTTCATCGCGCAACCCGAGATGGCAATGAGAGATACGCCTAGAATGACCAGCTTTGACACCATCGGTGCTCCTCCACGGAAACCACCTGCACGAAGAATACGGGCACGGGGCGTGCCGCTTCCGTTGGTCGCCAGTTGACCGAAGGTGCAAATCGACTCGACACCACACAGCACGGCGATCGGTTGGGGTATTATCAGACGCAGACGAACCCGCAAGCCACGGTTCATTGCGAGGCGTGTTCGCCAAAAGAAACCCAGTGCGAAGTCCATGTTGTTTTTTGGCAACGGTCGGCGGGTCTGTTACGTTGCAGCCGCTGCCAAGAGAGCAGCCACGTCGCACCTGGATTGAGAAACCACGCCATGAATTCTACGGTCGCATTTTCGCTCGGCGTCGTGATCGGTGCCGCCATTGCGTACATCATCACTTTGGTGCGCAGGAAGTCTGTCGAGTCGGTCACACGATCGCTTCTCGCCGAAACCGAAAGCAGGCGTGCAGAAGAACTTGATCGCACCATCGCGCAGCTTCGCGATGCCTTCGGCGCGTTGAGTCGCGATGCACTGGCGGGCAACAGCGAAGAATTCCTGAAACTTGCCAAGATAAAATTGGACAGCCAGGTCGAGACAGGCAAGTCGGCCCTCGACGAAAAACGCAAGCTGATCGATGCACGACTTGAAGACGTGACCAAGAAAGTGGGCGAGCTAAACTTGGCGCTTCAAGGCGCGCAAAAAGATCGGCGCGAATCGTTTGGGCGGATCATCAAAGAACTTGAGCATACCGGCCACGCGAACCAACGCTTGCAGCAAACCACCGCGCAATTGACTGCTGCCCTGGCGAGTCCGAGCCACCGCGGGCAATGGGGCGAGCGGATGGCAGAAGACGTTCTACGCCTAGCCGGCATGGTCGAGGGGATCAACTACACCAAACAAACCACGACGGAATCCGGTACCCGGCCTGACTTTGCGTTCATGCTGCCTTCCGGGCAACGCGTGAACATGGACGTGAAGTTTCCGCTCAGCAACTACATGCGATTCCTCGAATCCGAAGGAACCGAAGCCGAGCAATTCAAGAAGAGCTTCTTGCTGGATGTTCGCAAGAGAATTCAGGAAGTGACCACACGCGACTACATCGACCCCGCCGGGGGAACCGTGGATATCGTTCTCGTATTCATCCCCAACGAGCAGGTGTACGGATTCATCCACGAACACGATCCGCGTTTACTCGATGACGCAATGGCCAAGAAGATCGTCCTCTGCTCCCCGCTGACGCTGTTCGCCATCCTCGCGGTGATCCGAAAAGCCGCCGACAATTTTCGATTGCAGGAAACCAGCGACGAAGTTTTGCAGTTGATGGGGACGTTTACACGTCAATGGGAAAAGTACAATGCCGTTGTCGAACAGTTGGGGTCTCGGTTGGAAAGCACAATGAAAGCATACGGCGACCTCACCACAACGCGGTCGCGCATGTTGCAGCGCCCACTCGACAAGATCGAATCCCTGCGCCAACACCGGGCGGAAGATCCCGACGCAGACGAACGCACCGATCAGCCGCTCCAC
>JAADIU010000238.1 GCA_013151185.1 Planctomycetota bacterium | reverse complement strand
ATAGCGGTAGCACTTGCAGTCGGCAGAGGTGATGGCGTCGAAGTCCGGGTGGACGTCGCTCACATCGAGCAGGCTCATATCTACCGGGAGACGCCCTCCGATCGCGTGTCGAAGGCTGCCGCCGGGAATCGGGCAGGTCGTTCGCACGTTGGCAACCTGACCACGGGCATGAACACCGGAGTCGGTGCGGCCACTGCCCCGCATGGAAAGTGGATGCCGCAACACCCGCCGCGTCGCGATCTCCAACTCTTCCTGCACGGTGCGTAACCCCGGCTGCCGCTGCCAACCGTGGAAATCCGTCCCGTCGTATGCAATGAGGAATTTGAGGTTCCGCTCCATGGAACGCATGATAATTCCAAGTGCGCGTTTTGGCGATGCACAATTGTGCCACGGTTCCGTGAACCGTGTGATGTGATGCGACGAGGAAACCTATAGTTCCGTCAACACCTCATCGAGGCAATCGACGAGGAAATCGGCGTCGGTTTTGGTTAGGCACATGGGCGGCTTGATTCGCAGCGTGTTGCCATACAGCCCGCCCTTGCCGATGAGCAATCCGCGATCTTTGCAGCGTTCCATGATTTCAGCGGCTTCGGTGTTGGCCGGTTCTTTGCTTTCGCGATCGCGAACCAATTCCACACCAAGCATCAGGCCCATCCCGCGAACATCGCCGATGAGCGGGTGACGATCCATCAATGCGACCAGCTTGTCTTTCATGTGCGTTCCGACTTCGTGGGCGTTTTGTTGAATGTTGTCGTCGTCGATCACTTCGAGCGTCGCGAGTCCCTGCGTCATGGAAACCGGATTTCCGCCGTAGGTATTGAAGTGGATGCGGTTGGCCATCATCTTGGCGATCTCGGGGCGGGTGATGCAGTTGCCCAGCGGAACGCCATTGCCGATTCCCTTGGCCATCGTGACGATGTCGGGTTTGACGTCGTAGTTTTCAAAACCCCAGAACTTCGTGCCCGTCCGACCGAAGCCGGTTTGCACTTCGTCGGCGATGCACAATCCACCATGTTGACGAACGATGTCGTAGACGATTTGGAAGTACTCCTTCGGCGGAGTCACGACACCACCGACACCTTGAATCGGCTCACCGATAAAGCACGCGACTTCACCGCACGTTTCGTGGCGGATGAGTTGTTCGACATCGTGGGCGCACTTCATGTCACAACTGGGATATTCGAGCCCGTATGGACAGCGGTAACAGTAACCCGGTGTTGCGTTCTTCACGCCGATCGAAGGTGATGTTTTGAATTTCCAAGTTCCGTGTGCCGTCAGCGCCATCGCGGCCTGCGTACCGCCGTGGTATCCGTTGCGAAGGCTGATCACATCGGTATTGCCTGTGTACTCGCGCGACATGAGGATTGCGATTTCGTTGGCTTCGCTGCCTGAATTTGTAAAGTAATTCGAGGTTAACTCCGAGTCAGCGGGCATGTGCTCGGCCATCTTCTTGCCATATTCGCCAATCGTCGGATGCAGGTAGATCGTGGTCGTATGCTGCAATCGATTCAGTTGCTCGCTGACTTTCTCCGCAACCTTCGGATGACAGTGACCGACCGAAACGGTGACAATCCCCGCGAACGCATCGAGGTATTGCTTGCCGGTTTCGTCCCACAGATATTGCATGTGCCCTTCGACGACGAGGATCGGCTCCTTGTAGAACGTGAGCAGACCGGGTGAGAGATATTCTTTGCGAAGGGCGAGTACGTCTTTTCGCGAAGGCCCGGCATAGGGCGCAGGTTTGTGATCGCAGACGGGTAGTGAAATCTTCGTGCCAGAGCAAGCGCCATCAGCAGACATAAGCCGTTCCTTTCAACGGGAGTCGTTCTTCATTTGCAACCGGCGATTATAACATCCGGGCGTGGGCAAGTCGAAGGGAAGCAGCGACAGGTAGGGCGCGTCCCGGACGCACCGAATCAACAACTGCAAGACGGTGCCCCCGGGCCGCACCCTACTCGTCAAGCAGGGCCTTCGGAGATGTCGCCAGCTTCTGGTACGAGGAGGCTTGGGATTTTCAGACCGCGTTCCTTGTCGGTGCCGGGGATGATGTTGTCGAGCACCAGGCCGATGATCGCTGCGACGGCCATCCCTGTGGTTCCGATGGCGACGACCACACCGCGAACACCCTCGCTGAGCAGCGCAAGCCATCCTTCTGCCGTGGGTTTGTAAGTTGCGAGCGTCTGGCCCAGTTGAAGATCACCGGCGTCTGCGATTGCGTTGAAGTATGCCGGAATGCTCAAGCCCATGAACAGGCTGAACCCGGCGATGAATAGATTGCGGTCGGCGTTCAGGTCGCACTTGGCCAGTTGTTGAATGCCCACCGCGCTAATCAAACCGAACAGAGCGCAATACAATCCGCCCACGACCGGGTCCGGAATGGTCGCAGCAAACGCGCCGAATTTTCCGAACAGGCCAAGCAGTATCAAAATTACCGCGCCAATCTGCACGACATATCGACTCGCGCCGACCAGCCCGATGTTCTCCGAATAGGACGTTGAAGCAAATCCACCAAACACTCCGGTGATCGCGCACCCGATGCCTTCGCAGCCAATACCGCGCGAAATCTGTTTGGGTGTCGGGTCACCAGCGCCGGCCATGTTGGAGCAGGCGTGGTAGTCGCCGAATGATTCGATCATTGAAGCCAGGTAACCTGCCAGCACGGCGACGATAAACCCGACGTTGAATTTCGGAACACCCCACGGCATGAACACGTCGCTGGGATTGACGCGAAACCACGAAGCGTGCTCAATGGCATTGAAGCTCACGAAAGCCGGGTGCCCCTCCTGAAACGTCCCGGTCTTGGTCAGCAGCCAGCATGTGCCATACGCACCGCCCACCGCGAGCAGCATCGGGAACATGCGAAAAATCTTGCTGTGACGTGAGAGAACCAACGAAAAAAGGATGACCATGCCAATCGTCAAACCGGAAATGCCCCAGTGCATTCCAGCCTTCGGTGCGCCATGCTGATAGAGCGCCAATCCGATAAGCATGATGACCGGCCCGACCACAACCGGAGAGAGCAGCCGTCGCAGCCATCCCATCAAGCCGGAAAACCCGATGAACATTTCGACCACAGCACCGGCGATGACGGCACCTGCGATATATTGCATGGCTTCCGCACCGTCGAGATCCTTCGCGAGGCATGCCGCGATGATGCCGCTAAAAGCGGTGATGAAGGAGAACGAAACGCCTTGAATAATCGGCAATCGTGAACCGAACGTCGTTTGCACCAGAGTAGCCAAACCGCTGCAAAGCATGACGGATGAGATCAGAATGGCGGTGTTGCGGGATTGAAGCAAGGTCTGTGCAGCCTGCGTTGCGGCATCCGCGTCGCCATCGATCGGCCATAGTTGGCTCCCGAACATCAGCGGGATCACCACCGTTGAACCGAACATGGTGAGCACATGCTGCGCAGCCAGAATAATCGCACGCCCGGTTGGCGGACGATCGTCCAGACCATAAATGACACCAACGGGTTGCACTCGATTGATCTTCCTTCGCGACGTGAAGTGGTAGGGTCCGCTGTGCGGACCATTTTACATTCCATCGGTCCGCACAGCGGACCCTACCCGGTTGGTAACGGTACTACAATTGCACGATCGATCCGTAGGTTTCCGGTCGGCGGTCGCGGAAGAACTGCCATGTGTTGCGCACTTCGCGGATGAGGTCGAGGTCGATGTCTGCGAGCACGATGTCGTCGCCGTCGCGGCTTGCTTCGGCGATGATTTGTCCGCGTGGGTTGCAGAAATAACTTTGACCGTAGAACTCACCGATGCGCCAGGGGTCTTCAAATCCGGGTCGGTTGATGGCACCGACGAAGTACTGATTGGCCACCGCGTGGGCGGGTTGTTCGAGCTTCCAGAGATATTCCGACAGACCGGCCACCGTTGCCGACGGATTGAATACAATCTCCGCGCCGGCTAATCCGAGGCACCGCGCGCCATCGGGGAAATGCCGATCGTAGCAGATGTAAACCGCCACCCGTCCGAACTTCGTGTCGAACACTGGATACCCAAGATTGCCCGGACGAAAATAAAACTTCTCCCAGAAGCCGGGCGCACAGTGCGGAATGTGAATTTTTCGGAACTTTCCCAAGTACGTCCCGTCGGCATCGATGACAGCCGCTGTGTTGTAATAGACGCCCGGCATATCTTCTTCGTACATCGGGACGACGAGAACGATGCCGTGCTTCTTGGAAAGCTCGCACATGAGCTTCACCGTCGGACCATCCGGGATGCGCTCGGTCAGTTCGTACCATTTGGCATCCTGCTCGGCGCAGAAGTATGGCCCGTAGAACAATTCCTGAAGGCACACGATCTGAGCGCCCTGGTCTGCGGCTTTGGCGATCAGCTCGACGTGTTTGTCGATCATTGATTGTTTAACGCGTTCGACCCCGGAGGTCACCGGTTCGGACAGGGAGGCTTGGATCAAACCGCCTCGGACGATTCGTGGCATAAGAAACTCCTCGATCTCAAGGGATTGAAGCGATGCAAGAGGGAGTGTCGACCGTTTGACGCTCATCACCCCGCACGCATCATCAACAGCCGACCAGTCTAAATCCATCCTCCAACCGTTGCAAACGCATCGGCTGCTTGCATTGTTGCGCTGGGTGAATGCGGGGTATGGCTTCGGATGCCTCCAGAACGTACACTGTTCGACCTGAATCAAACTGAATTTTGCAAACGAAGAGGTAGACGATGGTATCAAAGACAGCGGGGCAGGCGGTGGCGAGGGTCAAGGTTCTTTCTGGCGGTTCGTGGATCGACAGCACAACGGATCGCTGGAGCGAGGTGTTCAACCCTTCGACCGGTGAGGTGATCGCACAGGTTCCGTTATGCAGTTCGTCGGAAGTCGATCGCGTCGTTCAGACAGCCGCTGACGCTTTACCCGCTTGGTCGGAGACGCCCGTTGTCGAGCGTGCCCAAATCATGTTCCGCTATCGGGAACTCGTTCAGGCAAACTTTGAAGAATTGGCGCAGATTGTCACGCGCGAACATGGCAAGACCATCGCCGAGTCCCGTGCGTCTGTTCAACGCGGTGTCGAGATGATCGAATTCGCCTGCGGTATTCCCAGCCTCATCATGGGGCAGTGCATGGAGAACATCGCTCGCCGCGTGGATTGCGAAACGATTCGCCATCCGGTCGGTGTGTGTGCGGGCATCACCCCGTTCAACTTTCCTGCGATGGTTCCGCTGTGGATGTACCCTGTGGCCATCACCTGTGGCAATACGTTCATCCTAAAACCATCGGAGAAAGTTCCGCTCGCAACCATTCGCCTGGCCGAACTCTTGGTCGAAGCCGGCTTGCCCGATGGCGTGTTCAACGTTGTCCACGGCGACAAGGAAGCCGTCGATGCGTTGCTTGTAAACCCAACGGTCAAAGCCATTTCGTTCGTCGGTTCGACCAACATCGCACGATACATTTACGAAACGGGCACCAAGAACGGCAAGCGCGTGCAGTCGGCTGGTGGTGCGAAGAACCATCTCATCATCATGCCCGATGCTGACCTCGATCAATCGGTCGGTGCGCTGGCGGCTTCTGCTTATGGATGCGCCGGCGAACGCTGCATGGCCGGCAGCGTCGCACTCGCAGTTGGCGATGTGGGCGACAAACTCGTGGACCGTCTGTGCGAGCACGCGAGCAAAATGCGCGTCGGTGCGACCGATGGCGATGCCGAAGTAGACATGGGACCACTCATCGCCCGCGAGCATCTCGAGCGCGTCGAGGGTTATCTCGACATCGCCAAGGGTGAAGGTGCGACGGTTGCGCTCGACGGCAGAAAAGCGGAGACAACGGGCGACGGATTCCTGCTTGGCCCCAGCGTGATCGATCAGGTTAAACCGGGGATGCGCCTCCACAAAGAAGAGGTCTTCGGACCGGTGCTGTCGGTGGTTCGGGCGAAAGACATCGACGAAGCGCTGTCGATCGGTAAGGATTGTGAGTATGGCAATGGTGCGTCAATCTTCACACGAAGCGGCTGGGCTGCTCGCGAATTTAAGCGTCATTTCAACGCGGGCATGATCGGCATCAACGTGGGCGTGCCTGCACCGATGGCATGGTTCCCGTTCACCGGTTGGAACAACTCGTTCTTCGGCGACCTACACATCCAAGGAACCGAAAGCATCCAGTTCTACACCAAGCAAAAAATGACCATGACCCGCTGGTTCGAGTCCGGCCAAGATTCGCATCACGACCCAGTCTGGAAAACCCGCGCCGGCGGAAAGTAATCGCCCGGTAGGGTGGGCCGTGCCCACCGTTGCCCTCGGCGGGCTGGCTGACAGAAAAAACGTGCTTGCGATCGTGACGATCAAAGGGACCGTTGGCGGTTTCCTTTCGACAATGCGTACGACAGGTCACAATTTTGCCGCGGCGCCTCGAAACCAGGCACTGTGAATTGTTTGGTGCTCGGACTGCAAAATCACTATCGACCAAAGGTTGCGAACCGCAATCCGAAACGATCAACTTCCTTGACGCTTCTACCCGCCTTGAGCTTTCGATTTCAAGCCGTATGTTCATCGTTTCGTATTTCTTCAAGCATGTCGATTCAGATTTTTCGGGGAGATGAAGATGGGCTTTGTGTCCGGGTCGGTCACTTTTCGGCGGTATCGAATTGAAGGTTGGAATCGTGCGGACATCGACGATGCGTTTGTCGAAGCGTTGACCACATGCGCGTTTGGCCGCTACCGAACCGCAGCCGACGACGGCATCCAACTGGGTTGGGTGACACCGCTTCATGTGCTCGACGCAGAGTTC
Organism: Planctomycetota bacterium; assembly: GCA_013151185.1. Lineage (GTDB taxonomy): Bacteria > Planctomycetota > Phycisphaerae > UBA1845 > UBA1845 > UBA1845. The sequence goes on along the minus strand of JAADIU010000238.1, from coordinate 2,314 downwards.
GCAGGCGAGAAGATTTCCGCTGGCGGCTTCGCACATTTTGCAATGCGCTTAGATCGCAACACACCACCCGCAGCCATCAAACGAAGCTACTTTGAAATCGAACGACTCGCTGCCCTCGAAGCCAGCGGTCGCGATTTCCTCAGCAAGCGGGACTTGAAGGAGGCGCGGGATAACGCGGCTCGGCGGGCGGACAAAGAAGCACTGTCGGGCGCGTTTCGACGCATCAGCACCTATCCGATCGTCGTCGATCTCGAAAAGGGGATGCTGTACTTCGGCAGTGCGTCGACCGGTGTGAACGAGCAAATGCAACGATTGTTCATCGATACGTTCGACGTGAAACTTTTCACCATGACCACGCACGATCTCACCGTGTCGATGGGTGAAGCCCACGGTCTCACGCGAGACATCGAGGACGCCAAACCCGTTCATTGGATCTCACCGCCCGATGACACCGATGGCGAATATGGCGGGCTCGACCCGGCTGATCGAAGCTTTTTAGGGCGAGAATTTCTCAGTTGGCTATGGTTTCACGTCGAGACCAGCGAAGGTGTCATTGCACTATCGAATGGAACCGACGCGCTGTTGTCGGTGGTCAATCAAGCCAACCTGCGGTGCGATTTCAATTTGTCGGGGGCGATTTCGGTTCGTGCAGATGCACCTGCCCGCATGGCAGAAAGCAAAGCCGCCCTCGCCAGCGGTAAGCAACCGTCGCGCATCGGATTGTTGTTGGCCAGTCGAAGCGGCGAGTGGTCGTTGTCGCTCGACGGTCCCTCAATGGGCGTCTTCGGATTGCAAATTCCAAAGGACGAAAGCGCCGAGAAGGATGGCAGCCAGATGCTGGAGTCGCGCTGCGAGTCGGTGGTCAACGTGTGCGAAACACTGGACTTGGTGCTTGAAAAATTCGTCTGCTTGCGGTTTTCAAAACAGTGGGAAGAAGAGCACGCGAAGATTGCGATGTGGGTGGCGCAGTTCGATCCGAGTGAATCGAAAGCTGCACCAAGGTTGGCGTCCGCCGGCTAGACGGTTCCAGCCACACAAGCAAAGAGAAACCTCAACCCGCGTGTATTGCGGCGACATGGGTGCGCTCCAACGTCTTGAGCACGTCGATCATCTGGCCGCCGTCGATGATGCCGTAGCGCACCATCACCAAACCGATCAGCATGTGAGGGTAACCGCGACTCACCAAATCCTTTTGGATTTTCACGGCGCGATCGACACCTTCAGACGTGCAGTAGCCCAGCGCGACGACGTAGTCACCGAAACGCTTCATTTCACACATGATTGGGTCCTTTCGGATCGAATTGCCAAACCGGCGACGTCCACTTTGGTTATCGACCTTGAATCGAAAGGACTTGGGAATCGCCACACCGCGATCAGCCAGAATTGACGGCTGACCTTTGCTGGGCAGGTCAGCGAGATGCAAACCACCGGTGGGCATATTGGCAGGCGAGATCCTGGAGATCGCGTGATGGGTCAGACGAATTGGCACCGCTCTCACCGATGGCAGCGACATCTGCAAAGAGCGGCTTCCACTGCTGGGAAGGCAAGTCCAACCGCCCAACCAGAGCGTACAACGGCGTATTCAGCCGATTGCAGATTCGTGCAAGCACCGACAGGGCTTTGCCGCTCAGCGTGGTCGAGTCGAGACAGCCTTCGCCACAAATGACCGCATCAGCCCGCTCGATCGACGTTTCGATGTCGATGAAGTCGAGCACGGCTTCGGCACCCGATACCAGATCAGCCGACGCAAAGGTGGCTAACCCTCCCGCCAACCCACCGGCAGAACCGGCGCGGGGCATCGACGCCAATTCGATACCGAGTTCGCGATTCACCACCATAGCCAACCGCTCAAGTCCGCATTCGAGTTTGTCCACATCCTTGGGCGATGCGCCTTTCTGAGGCGCGAAAATCCGTGCAGCACCGTTCGGTCCGGTGAGCGGATTCGTGACATCGCAGAATGCGGTGACCCGACAATTCGACAAATCGGAGTGGACGTTGCTTAGGTCAATTCGTTGAACCCTCGCAAGATCGCACCCCACTGCCGGCGCGCCAATGAAGCTTCCATCGGCATCGAAAAACCGAACGCCCAAAGCCTGAGCGCAACCGATGCCGCCATCGCACGTGGCGCTTCCACCCAAGCCAACGATGATCCGTCGGACACCGGAATTCAGGGCATCGACGATCAACTCGCCCGTGCCAAAAGTGGTCGCGCGCAATACGTTTCGACAGCCGCGCGGTACAAGGCACAAACCCGATGCGACGGCCATCTCGATCACTGCCACATCACCGTCTTCGATCATCGCGTAGTGGGCTT
>JAADIU010000198.1 GCA_013151185.1 Planctomycetota bacterium | reverse complement strand
TCCGGTGGGCGATGGCGCGAATCCGATACCGTCAAAACCACACGGACCGCCCGAGGGATATTCCATTCCGCCGCTGTGGGCATGCGTTCCGTTCGTAGCCATTCTGATGGCCATCGCCCTGCTTCCGTTGATTAAGTCGACGGAGCATTGGTGGGAGAACAACAAGAATCGGCTTGTGGTTTCGCTGGTGCTGGGTGCGCTGACGCTGTTGTACTACGGCTTGCTTCATCCGATGACCTACAACCATGAAACGCTGGCAACGCATTCCGGTTTGGGCAGTGTCATCCATATTCTCGAACATGCGGTATTGATCGAGTACGTCCCGTTTATCGTTTTGCTGTTCAGCCTCTACGTCATCAGCGGGGGTATTTCGCTCAAGGGCGATTTGCCAGCCCACCCCGCCACCAATGTTGCATTCCTCGGAGTGGGCGGGTTGCTCGCGAGTTTCATCGGAACCACCGGAGCCAGTATGCTCCTCATCAGGCCGCTCCTCCAAACGAATTCCGAGCGCCGCTACAAACGACACACCGTAATTTTCTTCATCTTTCTGGTGAGCAACTGCGGTGGGCTGCTGCTGCCAATTGGCGATCCACCTCTGTTTCTAGGTTACCTTCGCGGAGTGAGTTTTCTCTGGACGCTGTGCCTGTTTCAGCCGTGGCTTCTCGTCAGTGCGATGCTGCTGATCACCTATTTTGTGTGGGATACCATCGCGTACAAAAAAGAAACACCCAGCGATATCAAGTCCGACGAGACACGGGTCACGAAGCTCAAGCTGTCGGGGAAGATCAACTTTTTCTATCTGCTTGGAATCGTGGCATGCGTAGCGCTGATCGATCCGAGCAAGAAATTCCTTGGAACAAGTTTCACCCCGTTCCCCTTCATGCGTGAACTGGCCATGATGGCACTGGTCGGGCTGTCGCTCTACTCAACACCAAAGAGCATCTACAAAGACAACCAATTCAACTACCACGCCATCCTCGAGGTGGCTGCCCTGTTCATCGGTATCTTCATCTGCATGCAGGTTCCGATCGAAATCCTGAATCAAAAGGGTGCGGAACTCGGCCTCAGTAAGCCGTGGCACTTCTTCTGGACGACAGGCGCACTCTCCGCATTCCTCGACAACGCCCCGACCTACGTTGTCTTCTTTGAAACCGCAAAGGTCTTGCCACCCGAAGCCGGGGCCCCCATGGTTGAACTGGGCTCTGGTGCAATCTCAAGTTCGCTGCTGGTGGCGATTTCGTTGGGAGCGGTATTCATGGGCGCATTGACCTACATCGGCAACGGTCCGAACTTCATGGTCAAGAGCATCGCGGAGCAGAGCGGTATCAAAATGCCGTCCTTCTTCGGTTACATGAAATACAGTTTGTGCGTCTTGCTGCCTATGTTCGTCGTGGTGATGCTGCTCTTCTTGTTGTAGATCGCGCGGAGTTGATGGCTTGGGCTTCAGCAAGATCCCGACTCGCAGACGTTTTTGGGGTCGTGTGGTATCATCGCGGCCATGGCCATCATCAAAGACAACGCGGTGGTGCTGCGGCGTCTTGACTACTCGGAATCATCACAAGTCCTAGCCGTGTTCACCCGTGAGCATGGCAAGGTCCGCCTCATTGCCAAAGGCATCAAGCGCGCAACGCGGGGTCGCTTCGCACCGGCGATCGATCTTTTGGATACGGGACATCTGGTATTCTCGGTCCGAACGCTGCGACAGGAAGCACTGGCCATTCTCACGGAGTGGACGCAATCGGAAGCGGGCGCTGCGCTGCGTGATCGGCTTGATCGACTGTTAGCCGCTCAATACGTCGCGTTCGCCGTCGCAGAACTGACGGAGGACTGGGACCCACACCCGCTTCTCTTTGACGGAATCCGCCAAACGCTAACATCCCTGACAACCGACACCCAAACGCTCGCCACCGTAACGGCATTTCAACGATGCCTCCTTCACGAAGTCGGGTCGTTCCCAATACTGGACCACTGTGTGGGATGCTTGCGCCCGATCCAAGCGAGAGGTGCCATCTTCTTGTCATCGCGTGAGGGCGGGTTGCTGTGCTGCGATTGCGAAGGGGCAAGGTCCGAAAAGTACGCCATCGGTCGCGACGTACTCTTGAGGATGCGTGGCGAACCGGGAACGCTTGATGCTATTCTGCCTGCGTTTCGCGCGTTTGACTACTATCTATCCCATCTGATGGGCAAACCCAATCCGATAAGCCGAATGCTGCTCGTGGCCTGCTAGTGCTGTTTCCGTGAAGGCCAATACACATTTTCGCGACCACATTTCCGCGACGCCCATTCGGTGCGTCCGGGACGCACCCCACACGTCCCGTTTCCGTGAAGGCTGATACATAATTTTTCGCGACGCCTGTTGTCGGGTGGGCTGTGTCCACCGCAGGTTTAGTGCGACGCGAAAGGGTCGGCGCAGCCCACCCTATCAATCTCTCGCTTGCATCACGCCAACAATCAAACCAAACACGCACAACTTGCGCCAATCGGTCCGATTTCGGACGTTGCCCAAACTCCGTGGGACCGAAAATATTTCTCGTTAGTGCCACGTCATGTCATTGTTCAGAAATCTTTCAACCAATGTTTGCGGGGTGATTTTTTATATTTGAGTTTGCGACTGTCCACTGGTTTCCGGGGTTCACGCCCCTTTTTGGAAAGGTCGCAACGATGGCGCTAACAGCAACAAATCTGAACACAATGCAGCTTCTGAACATTGTCAATCGAACATCGAGCTTGCAAAGCAAGGCACTCACACAACTCTCCACCGGATTCAGAATCAACAAAGCTTCCGACGATCCCGCAGGACTCATCGCAGTCGAAAACTTCAACGCAGAACTCGTCGCGATCAATGCTTCACTCGAAAACAACCAACGCTCGAACGCGATGCTTTCGACGGCTGAGGGGGGGCTGAACGAAATCTCAAACCTCCTGTTGGACATCGAAAAGATCGCGCTCGCGTCGGTAAACGATGCGTCATTGAGCAGCGCCGAGCGCGCAGCAAACCAGTCTCAAATCGACAACGCACTTGCTGCGATCGATCGAATCTCGAACACCACAACATTCAACGGCAAGAATCTGCTCAACGGTTCGCAGGCCATTCAAGCCACAGGCATCGGAACAAACACCGTTGAGAATCTGCAAATATATTCCCGCGGTGCCAGCGATAACGACCTCGACATCACAGCAACCGTCACAACAGCAGCGGCTGAGGCAAAAGCAACAATCACACTGGCCGCTGGCGCCAAAACAACAGATGCCGAAACAGTGCTCGAGATCCAAGGCACACTCGGAACCGCTACCGTCAGTGTTAGCGTGGACGCGATCGATACAGATATCCGAGACGCGATCAATGCCGTCACCGACGTGACAGGTGTGCAAGCCGCTGTCGTGGGCGACAACGTTGTCCTGAGTACCGGCGATGGCACAAACCTCGCCACAGGCAGTGACGAGTTCGTTTCGTTTCAGGTCATCTCCGGCGGAAACATGAGCAGTGGCGCCGACATCCTCGATCTCGACCGTCAGGAAGGCACCGACGCGGTCGTCAATGTCAACGGGCGGTCCATCACTGCCGACAACGGTTTGGTGTCTTATAGCGATGCGGGATACAGCATCTCGTTCAATCTCGGAGCAAACCTCGATGCGGTCAACAACACCGACACATTCACAGTCAAAGCCGACGGTGGAATGACATTCCAACTGGGACAGCAAGCCAACACACGATCGACATTGGGCATCGATGCCGTCACCACAAGCCGCTTGGGCGAGGGCGGTACAAACGGAACCACACTGGCTCAGATTCGTTCCGGCGGAACGGCTGACCTGCAAGCCGGAAGTGCGAACACATTACAGGCTGTTCGTGGGGCCATCTCCCAAGTGTCTGCCGCCAAGGGTCGCATCGGTGGATTCCAGAAATTCCAGATCGAAACATCCATCAATTCGCTGACGCAGCAGTCGGAATCGTTGACGGCAGCGCGGAGTGCGATCCGTGACACCGACTTTGCCAAAGCGTCAGCCGAGTTGAACCGACAGAGCGTGCTGTTGAATTCGGGCATCTCGCTGTTGGGGTTGGCCAATCAGCAGTCGAGCCTGATTCTCTCGCTGCTGGGATAGGCGACTCGCCGGAGAATTGATTCGTGACAATCAAGCGGCGGACCGTGCGGAGGGGACGGTCCGTCGCTTTCTATTTTACACCTGCTGTGCGAATGAAAGAATGCGGTTCGGACACCCGATGTATCACCCATGCGCCAGAGGTCTATCTCGCAGATCGCAGCGCTGTGGAAACGGACCACGGATGAAAGCCAATCGCAATTCGTTATGCCCGTGCGGTAGTGGAAAAAAAGTAAAACGCTGTTGTAGCCGCGCTGGCGAACCGCGCTCAAACACCCGTCTGCATATACCCATGCAAGTCGTTCAACGAACCGAATCGACGCATGGGCAAATTCGACACTGCGAAGAATGCGATGCGTGCTGCGGAAAAGCGCTCACCATCAACGACCCGGATTTGGTTTCGCTATGCGGTGAAATGTGCGGCTTTCTTGATGACTCGGGATGTTCAATTCATGGTCCCCGGATGCCAAAAACATGTTCCGGATTTATTTGTAGTTACCTGGTTGAGCCGGGAAATCTCACCTCGATGGATCGACCCGATCATGTCGGTGCGATCGTTCGCTTGGTGCGAAATCGAAACATCGATCCGCCCATGGACCGAGTCTTGTACCTCAACGAGTGCAAAGCCGACGGATTCGCGAGCATCCTGAAAAATCAGTCGTGGGGCACGATCATCCGAAATGACCTGCTTGCTGGAATCCCTCTGCTGTGTTCACACTTTGGTGATTCGCTTGCACGCGAGGTGATCCACTTTCGCTACACCGATGGCACCCTTCGTTGCGAGCTAACCTCATGCCGAAGCGATGGAACACCTATTCTACAAACAAGAGAACCCGTGCATGTTCAACCCATCGAAGGTGCTTTGATGATCCCCCAAGGATTCGCATTGGACGCGCGTATCCTGACGCAACAACTTGGCGCGGATGAAGACATGGTCGTCAACGCAGCCACCCCGTCGAGATCAACACGCGAACTCTGCTTTTGGTTTACAAATAGGCAGGCTCAGTTGGCGCAGGGTTTGATGCGGTTGATTCAGAACGAACCCGCAATGAAAAGTTCAAAAGCAAACGAACTCACACTGATACACAGTGTCTAGTTCCGTTTCCAGAAACGCTGTTTCTATTCGGGGACATTCGTAGGGTGCGGCTTGCCGCACCGTTTACCGTATTCACAATCCGGTGCGGCAAGCCGCACCCTACCACTCTTCCTCATAGCGATTGCGCTCAAGGTTCCTGGTAGGGTCCGCTGTGCGGACCGTCGCAGGGATAACGTGCGATGCAGAGAACATGGTCCGCACAGCGGACCCTACTGGGTTTTCAAGAGAATGTCGACGGGTGTTTTCGCGCAGATGTCGCGGCATCGTTTCGAGCAGAATTGCAGTGTATAGCCTTCAAGCTGCATGGCGTGTTCATCCTTGCCATCCATTCTGAGGGCACAAGTGGCACACTTCTTGATGATCTTGTCGGTCTCTCCGTCAACAGCATCAGCTGCAACCAACGCGACGAGAACTTTTTCTTTTTGATCTTCGGATATCTCTACCGGCTCGCTTTCTTTGCTGCACGCGCTCAAACAAAGCACCCCGCCTAAACACAAGAACCACATCGATCGAATTCTGTTCTTATCCATGGAATTGCAATTCACCTATGCTCGAAGCCACTTCGGGGGTCAATCCAAGACCCAACCAAGCCGCTAAGGTACAGGGCAGCGCAAATGGTGGCAATCTCACCGCATCGTGGATCAACTTTGAGCTGAACGATCAGTGGGTGGCTCATCCCTTCCAGGGGTGGGGAACGGATTGCGACACCGTTCAATCATCGGTGGGACCAGCCCAGCCTCAACGATCAGCTTTGAAACAATGTCAAAAAGTAGGGCAAAAGAAACAAGCCCATTGCACCGAAAATGATCGCCTGCGCAACGCGGGCACCAAAACGACCCGAAGAGCCAGCCAGAATCTTTGATGAATAGGTTAGCCCCACCCAGACGCCGCCAATCAACATGCCCGAACTGAGCATACTCAAACCACCACCTCAGCCGAACCGGCATCGCATGGCCGCACCCGCAAGCGCAACCAACGAAGCCAAGATGGCAATCAAACTCTGCATCGCGAACGGGCCCCTCGAACAGATACGGCGATTCCAACAGCACCCCGGCTGCCCTCATTATACGCTTCAAAACGAATTCTGGCAGCGTCTATCCTGGCTATGACGCACACTTTCGAGCCAGCGCGCACAGCCCGTCCATTATGGGTCGCGGGTGCAAGTGTAAACTCCTCGTTGAAGGCAATCATGGTGTAGAATAGGCGAATGCCCAACGTCCGCGCCAAGCCAAAGCAACTCCCCGCGACCCGCATCGTCTCTGCGTTCATCTTGGTGATTGCCCTGATATTAGCCGCACATTGGCCCGTGCTGTCGGCTGGTGCCCTCTCGCTTGATGACACCGAATTTCTGACGAACAACGACCTGGTTCGCAGCCCGGGCTGGCCCTCCGCCCGAACGTTTCTCAGTGAAGTGATGGAACCTT
>JAADIU010000087.1 GCA_013151185.1 Planctomycetota bacterium | reverse complement strand
TAGCCGAGACAGGTCAAACAATGGATAGGTGGCCCGCCGGATGGGTGGCCCGCCTCTTCAGAGGTGGGGGACTCGATTGGTCCCGGGATTCGTGTCCCCCACGGCTAAAGCCATGGGCCACCCAACCGCAAAGTCATCGCGTGTTGGAGCACAAGAATTTAATTCGCCGTCATCTGCATCGGATCGTTGGCATTGTTGGTGACGTCGTTGTTTTCCTGCTGCGTGTGTTGATCGTGTGTCAGAAGCAGCGAGGGTTCATCGAGAAGCCCCAACGATGCGAGCAGGTTTACCTGCGATTGATTGTATCGCACGATCGCTTCCGCATGGCGAAGCCGCGCCTGGGCTACGCTGTCGAGGGCTTGAAGCACATCGATCGTTGTCATCGTGCCCGCTTCCAGGCTGGCTTCGCTGAGTCGCAGCGTTTCGCGGGCTGCGGTGACTTGCTCGCCCGCCAGTTCGATGAGGCTTTGGTTCGCCTCGCTCGCCTTCTTTGCCAGCACGACCTGCGCTCGAACGCGATCAACTTGGCGGGTCGCGTCATTCATCGCAATCTTTTTCTGGGCGTCGGCTGTCTTGAGTTCCCCGAAAATCGACAGGCTCAATCGCCATCCCGCGTTAAAACTGATCTCCTGGCTCTTGCGAAAGCCGAACGAAACGTTGCTGCTGTCGTCAAGTGATCTCGATCCACGTCTGACACCATCGCGGATGAACGCATTGGCGATCGGGTTGCCCGAGAACGAACCTGTCGGCGAGAACGGATTCACGATAAGCGTACCCGGAATACCCTGACCGGGAATGACATTGTTCGCACGTCCACCGATCGCGCCGTAGGTGTACGAGAGATTGACCGTTGGACCGAATCCCTGCCACCACGCACCACCGCGATCAGCCGTGGCCGCTTCTACGAGCGTGCGAACCTGACCGAGATCCGGACGAAACGCAACGGCGCATTCGATGAGTTCGTCAATGGTCATGTCCTCGCGAACGAGTCGAATCGGTGGAAGTTCGCTGGCGTCGGGTACAAGCGTGATCGACGCATCGAGGTGCAGCGTTTGCGAAAGGGCGACGGACGCTTCATAAAACGATTGCAGGGCGATGATCATGTCCTGTTTTCTTTGGGCCAAAGATGCCTGCGCCCGAAGTTTGTCCGCAGGAACACCCGCCCCCGTTTCGACCTGAAGCGCAGTGATGCGGACGAGTTCTTCGGCTTCCGTCACGCTTTCCTGCGAAGCCGCCACGGCGGCTTGTCGAAGTGCGAGTTCGTAGTATTCGACCGCGCCTCGGCGCAGTGTTTCAAGAACGACTGCTCTCGATTCAAGCTCGCTTGCGTTCATGCGTTTCTTCGCGGCGACAATGTCGTAGATCACCCGCCCGGGATTGAGGACCCATTGAATCGCGACCGACGGTTGAAAGCTCCAGAGACCCACGTCGAAGATGCGGCCATCGGTGTTGAGAAAACCACCGTCGCGACGCAGGAAGAAAACCGAAGGCGCAATGACAGGAAACGCCTGGCCGATGCTCGCCTCGTATCGCCCTCGGGCGGCGACGGCGCGCTCGCGTGCCGTGCTGATGTCGAGGTTTTGGGCAGCGGCTACGCGAACGGTCGCTGGAAGATCGATGGGGATCAGTTCGGTCATGATCGGTTTGATGTTTGAGGCATCGAGCGACAACGGGATGGCGGAGGTCGGTTGTGCGATGGGCGCAAAATTTGGCGGAACGGGCGCAGGCTCCATCGCACGCTGTGGCAGGCATCCGGAAAGGACAGCCATCGCCGACAACGGCAGGCCCAACAGTGCCTTATGGTTTTGGGGCTTGAGGTTTGGCCTATGCACTTGCGACATCGATCGTTTGCTCCGCACTCAATTGCTCAATTTTTTCTACAAGCCAGATTCAGCAATGGTCACCGTCGTGCCTGCCCGCACGGTTCCCGAAGAAGAAACGATCACCTGTTCGCTGCCCTTCAGGCCCGAGACGACTTCCGCTTCGATGCCGTCGTCGTAACCCACCCCGACTTCAACCCGCGCGGCTTTCCCGTTGTCATTGACGAATACGAACATTTTTGATCCGCTCGACGACAGGGCTTTCGAGGGAATGACCAGTGCATTCGGGCGGGTGGCCAGCTTGAACGTGAGTTCGGCGAACATACCGGGTGTGAGACGTCGATCCTTGTTGTCCATATCGATTTCGATTCGCACAGTTCGCGTCCTTGGATCGACAGCCCCCGACGTTCGCGACACTGTTAAGGGGAACGGAGGCTCGCCCATGACGCTGACATTGACCTGCACTTCGGTTCCGCGACTCACATAGACAGCCTCGGCTTCGGGCACATCGGCGACAATGCGAATCCGATCGACCTTCATGATTTCCAACAAGGGCATACTCGTTCCCTCAGCCGCCGAACGAACAAACGTTCCGTGGTCAACCTTGCGACGGGTGATGACGCCATCGAACGGGGCTTTGATCTCGGCGTAGGTCATGAGCGTTTTCAATCGGCCCAACTGTGAATCCGCGACAGCCTCTTCGGCGACGGCGACCTCTCGGTCGGCCTTTGTGGCCAGCAAGTCTGCCGCTGCGGAGGCCACCTTGGTCTTGGCGATGTTCAACTCCGCCTCCGCGACGGCGACTGCGCTGTCGGCTTCGTCGAGCGCCTGCTGCGAAATGGCACTGCCTTTGCGAAGTTCCTGCCGCCTCGTTTGGTTCAGCTTGGCCAGATGATGTTGAGACGCATAGCGCAGGACTTCCGCATTCGACGAGTCAATCGCACGCTCGGCTTGCGTGACTTTGGAATCGAACGCGGTGACGCTCGCATTCTTCGCGGCAACGATGGCCTCAGCCCTGCGAATTTCGTCGGCCATCTCGGGGATGTCGAGTAGAACGAGGACCTGATTCGCCTTCACGGCGTCACCGATCAACACATCAACTTTCTTGACGTATCCGCTGGCCTTCGCGTAGAGGTCCACCCGCTCGTCGGCTTCCAACGATCCCGGAAGGCGAACGTTGTGTACGATTGTTCTTTTCTCCGGAGCGGTGACGTTGACTCTGACGCCCCCTTCGGCCATGCAGCGGGGCAGGAATGAAGCGGTGCAAACGAACTGCGCTGCCAAAGCAACGATCACGGTTGACACCCGACGCTGATGCTGAAGTCGATTCACGATATCACCCATTTCCGGTATCACCCATTTCACTATCATCTTTCCACCCGCAACTTCACTGTGGCCTCAAACCGTTGCGGGTTCCATATCTGATTTTCGTACGAACATGACATAAAGGCACGGAATCACGAGCAATGTTAGAAAGGTCGCCGCAACGACGCCACCGATCACCGCCCGAGCGAGCGGGGCGTTCGCCTCGCCACCGGCTGCCCCGATGGCCATTGGGATCAACGCAAGCCAAGTCGTCAATGATGTCATCATGATCGGGCGCAGACGGATCCACGTCGCTTCGCGAATCGCGTCGATCACTTCCAAGCCTTCGCGCACACGTCGGTTCGCAAATTCCAGGAGAATAATGCTGTACTCGACAACGATACCGGTCATCATCACGATGCCCATGACCGCCGGAATGTTCAGGTTCGTTCCCGTCAAGAACAACGCAGCCACCACGCCCACAAATCCGAGCGGTACACTGACGATGATGATCATCGGCGTCTTGAACGATCGCAGTTGAGCCACCATTGCAAGGTAAACCAGAATACCCGCGATCAACAAACCGCTTGAAAACTGCTGAAAGGCGTTGCGCATCGTTTCCGTTTCGCCCTTGAGCTTGAACGTATATCCCTTGCCTGCGTAGTCACCATGCACTTCGTAAATCAAGCCGCGTTCGGTTTTTTCTGCTTCCGGGGCAAGCACGGTCGAAGCGATGAGCCGACGTTCGATTTCCCCTGCGACCGACCCCGAATCGTAACCCGTGGCGACGTTCGCATAGATGTCGGTGACCCGCGTGATGTTGTGATGGTTCACGACAGCCGGCCCGGATGAACGATAAAACTTCGCGATGTTGCGAAGCGGGGTCGGTTGAAGCGAATGCTTTCCGGTGATGGGAATATCGCGCATCGTTTCCAGTGAAACAATATCGTGTTCCGCGTACTGCGCACCGATGAAGTAGTGGTTGCCTTTGCGCGGATCGACCCAGAACGCAGGGTTAAATCCCACGCTTGAGTTCAGTGCGGTGACGACATTTTTGATCACGTCTTCCTGCACGATACCAAGCTGAGCTGCGCGGACCCGATCCACCTCGATGCCAATTTGCGGATAGTCCATCCGCTGTCCGATGCGAACGTCGGTGGTGCCTTCGACGTTTTGCATGATGTCTTTGATGTGGCTGGCCATCTCTTGAGCGGTGGCGAGATCGAAACCGCGAATTTGCACTTGAATGGGCGAGGGCGCTCCGAAGTTGAGGGCGGCTGTCATCATGCCGCCCGTGTCAAACGCGAAATCAACCGTGGGGAATTCCTTGACCAGCGCCTCGCGCAACCGATCGACGGTTGAAAACGTGTCGGTTTTCCCCTTCGTCTGAACGAGAACGAACGCATCCATAGGCCCGTTGTTTGGCGTATAGGCAGCCGGCCAATCCATGAGCACGCCGATGTTGGAGATCAAGATTCGCAGATTGGAGTCGGGATACAGTTCCTTTTCGGCGTCGGAGTCGGCTTTTCCCATCATGGCGATGATGCGTTCTTCGATCCTGATGATGACCTCTTCGGTTTTTTCGATGCGTGTGCCCGACGGCAATCGAACGTACATCGTGAACTGATTGGAATCGACGGCGGGGAACAGTTCCGTGCCCATCCGCGTGGTGAGCCAACCCGCCAACACGAGTAGTAGAAGCGACACGCCGACAATGCCTCCGCGCAGTTGAATCACCCGTCGAAACAACGAAGTGAACCACTCCGGCGGACCGTCCTGCCCACCACCGGCGCGAATGCGTTCGGGATCAAGCAGGCGTGCCGTCAAAGACGGAATCACCAACATGGCAATCACATAACTGGCTACGACAGCCATGATCACCGTCGTCGCCAACGGTCCGAACAAGAAACGCGGAATGCCCGAAAGAAACACGACCGGGAAGAATACGACGACAAACGTGACCGTGGAAACGAGCACGGGCAGCGATACTTCGGTCGTGCCATCGAGAGCGGCTTGCATGCGCGACTTGCCCATGCGAATGTGGCGGACGATGTTGTCGATCACCACGATCGATTGATCGACGAGAATACCAATCGCAAGCGCCAGCCCACCCAGCGTCATGCTGTTCATCGTGTCGCCCGTGTAGAACAACCCGATCATCGCCACCAAAATCGAAAGCGGAATGGCCAGAATCACAATGAGCGTGAGCTTGATACTCCGCAGGAATACCAACACCACCAACCCCGCCAGCACCGCGCCGAGCCCTGCCGAAATTTGCAGCCATTTGATCGACGCCCGGACCGTCGAAGACTGATCCATCACGACGCCAAGCACGAGGTCTTTCGCCTTCGGATCCTCTTGCCTCAAGCGCTGATTGATCCGATTGAGTTTGCTGCGGATTGAGTCGACAATCGCGAGCGTGTTTGCACCCGGCTGGCGGTAGATGGGAATGTACGCCATCGTGCTGCCGTTGATCCGGACTTTGTTGCTTTGGATCTGGTTCGTGTCCTTGACTTTGGCTACGTCTCGGATGAACACCATCGTATCCCCGTCGCGCGTCAGGGGGATGTCGTTCATTTCCTCGACGGTCGCGGGCATGGCGTTGGAGACGATCTGATAATCGATGTCGCCAAATTTCGCGTTTCCCGTGGGAATGAACACGCTCTGCTGGCCCAGCGCATCGACCACATCCATCGGAGACAACCCGCGTGCGGCGAGTTTCATGGGATCGACGTAGGCGTAAATGCGCTTGAGTACACCGCCATAGACCGCAGGTGCGATGACGCCTCGAATCGCCTGCAACTGGTTGCGGAGTTCGTAGTACGCAACGTCGTACAGTTCCTTCTCCGTCATCGTTGGGCTGGAGACACTCACGAGGCAAAGCGGAACCGATGCCGTCGGGTCAAACGGCATGACCATCGGCGGGATGGTGCCCGGTGGCAGATAGAACATGTCCGACATGGCGTACGACGTTACCTGCGACATCGCCGTGTCGAAGCTGATATCCTCGCGGAAGAAATCTTTGACCACGCACACCCCGAGCATCGCCTTGGCTTCCTGATGCTCGATGCCCACGCTTTGCCCGGTCCACCGTTCGAGGCGGCTCATGATGTCGCGTTCCATCACCTCGGGTGGCATCCCCGGATAGAAACACACAATCTGCACCGCAGGCGTGTTGAATTGTGGCAGCAGGTCGGCAGGGATGTCCATCAACGACCGAACTCCGACAACGGCGGTTGCGAGGACAAGCACGATCACGAGATGCGGATTGCGAAGTGTAACTTCGATTGGTTTCATGGACACAAGGCGATCGTTCCGCCTTCACCTTCAAGGAAGCTGTCGGTACGACTTGACACATAGATCGGACCCGCCGGATGACTTCCGGGGGTTTGGCTTTGGCTTAGCACAATGCTATCCGGTGTGCGCACGCACGGCAAATCAGCATCCACGGTGGACGAACGCGTCCGTGCGAGTGACACGGCGGGCTCGTGCTTGGCCGATCGAGACACG
>JAADIU010000254.1 GCA_013151185.1 Planctomycetota bacterium | reverse complement strand
ATCCTGGTGCGCGCGCAGTTGAGCGACAAAGTCAACGCTACCAAAGTCGACGCGCAAGTCGAGTCGCTGTGCGGCTTGGAGCTTGAAGCGCAGCAAGCCATCTTCGACGATTTTGAGGACAGACCAAAGCGAAACGAAATCGTGTGGCGACTCAAAGCCAAGTCGCCCGGTGTCAAACGATTCACAGTAACTATCGACGGCCAGCAGGCTTCGAAGGAAATCGCGGTCAGTAGCAACAAGTATGCTCGGGTCAGCCCGGTGCGACCGGGAAGCAGTTTCCTCGAGAACGTAATTTACCCAGCCGAGGCTCCAGCAAGTAACACCGATGTGATCCAGCGCATCGAACTCGATTTGCGCGGCTTGCCAAAATGCGAAACGCCGATCTTCGGGTTCAACATTCACTGGGTGATCAGCTTCTTTGTCATCTCAATGATCGCCGCACTCGTATTCAAACCCTTTCTCAAAGTACGGATATGACACACCAAAACTGAGAGCTGGGTACCCCATCCTTGAGCGAAGCGGAAGGGCGGGAGACTGACACGAACTGACACAAAGCGAACGATTCAAATTGGCAAACAAGACACGGGGTCAAACCGATGAAGATTCTCCTGGGAAGCGGCGGATTTCGTACCGACGAGCGCAAGTCGAACCTCGCGACAATGATGAAGCGTCACTTCGGCGACATCAAAACGTTGCTGTTTGTCCCCTACGCACTGCACGATCACGATGCGTATGAAGCAATGATCACCGACAACAATCTCCACGGCGGATATACCATCGAAGGCATTCACCGCACACCCAACCCAAGGAAAGCAATCGAACAAGCCGAGGGCATCTATGTCGGCGGGGGGAACACGTTTCGACTTCTGAACACGCTATACGAACTCGACTTGCTCGACGTCATTCGCAGCTGTGTCGAAGATGGTATGCCTTACCTTGGTATCAGCGCGGGTACAAACGTCGCCTGCCCCACGATGATGACCACCAACGACATGCCCATCTGCCAACCACCATCGCTAAAGGCGCTGGGGCTCGTTCCATTCCAGGTCAACGCTCACTACTACAGCGGTGCAACCTACGTCGAAGTGGATGGTACCTACCACTCGCACTTTGGCGAAACCCGAGACGACCGCATCCGCGAATTCCATGAAATGAACGACGCCCCGGTTGTCGGACTGTGGGAGGGCGGGATGATTCACATCGAAAACAACACAGCCACCCTGCACGCAGCCTCCGCCCGCCTCTTCCGCAAGGGCGAAGCTGCGATCGATATTCAACCGGGTGACCGGATCACTGCGTAAACCCGCCTCTGCGACGGGCCCGATGCCGCCAAAGGCGCCTCCGCCAGCTTCCATCGACCAGAATATACAAAATTGATGTCAACCGACTGCGATATCCGTAGTACACTTTGATGACGATCTCTTGATGCCGATAGCTATTTGCCACCACACCGATTTCACCGGGAGACAACCATGTCCGAACCTGCGACCCGCACGCGATGCAGACAGATCATTGCCGCAACCGCGCTGCTTGTATTCGTTCACGCGATGCCGCTGTTCGCTGAGGAGGGACCAGAGGTCGTCCCCATCAATCGCATCACCGGCACGGTCGTCGACTTTGAGGGCAAACCGGTCGAGGGTGTTCAAGTTGGAGCGGCCAACACGAAGGCAGGCATGCTCAGGTATAGCGGCAACGGACGACTTTTCGTATACGGACCGCAGAAACGCATCCTCCTTCTGTTCAAAGCCCGCAACGGAAGCGCCGCCGTCGAAACCCACACCGATGCGGACGGAAAGTTTATCCTCTCCAACCTGATGGATGGACGGGTGAACTTCGCCGCAGCGCATCCCGAACATGGCGTCTGGTTTCTGGAAAATATCGATCCACTCAAAGACAACGTGCCGCTTGAAATCAAGTTGCCCAAACCGCGTTTCCTTGAAGGACGCATCCGGGGCATAGCCGCGCAAGATTTCACGACGCCGTTCAACGATTCAGAACAAACCATGTCGTTCGGACGGTTTCAGCCCGCAGAACCAAAAGGCGGTGGCGGCATCTCGTGGAGCATGATGACGGTCGTCCCAGCCGACGGCAGTTTCCGCGTGGGTCCGCTGCCCGAGCACATCAAACAGTGGAAAATGACATTCGAGCACCGCGTAGCCAACTACAGCGCAACCGTCCTGGAAGTTCCCATCGAGCTTTCCGGGAACGACGGACCAGCCATCGATTTGGATCTCACGAAAGGTCACAAAATGACCGGCATCGTTCGCGGGCCCAAAGATGAATTGCTGTCGAACGTCTCGGTTACCGCTCGGCGAAGCGACGGCGTGGTGGTTGGAAGCGTGACCGACAAGAAAGGCGTGTACACAATTAACGGAGTTACAGAAGGAACGCTGCACCTCGAACTACAACGGTGGGCACGGCGCACCGCCCCCGGCTGAGGCCCTGGCCCCCAGGATATCTCTCTGGTCAGAGAGATTCAATTCGCCGCCAAGAGCAACAAACCCGTCGATATCAAGGTCGACCGCTTCTCGATCATCAACATTGGCGACATCGCCCCCGACTTTGTGGGCACCACCCTCGCCGGGAAAAAAATCAAGCTGTCAGAGCTTCGCGGAAAAGTCGTCCTGCTCGATTTTTGGGCAACGTGGTGCAGTCCGTGCGTCGCAGAAATTCCCAACATCAAGCGTGCCTATGAACAGTACAACAAGGATGGCGATTTTGTGGTAGTCGGAATCAGCGTCGATCAAGATCCATCTGCCGTCACACGATTCCTGAAAACACGCGGTGTGAGTTGGCCACAAATAGCAGCAGGCCCAGCCGACATCAGCCCCATCGCAAAGACCTACAACGTCTCAGGCGTACCGGCTACCTTCCTCATCGACCGAGATGGAAAGGTCGTCGCCAAAGATTTGAAAGGCCGTCGCCTGGGCAGAGAACTCAACAAGCTCTTGAAACCATCGACCAAACACGCGGCGAACCTACCAAGCCGGCGGACTAACGGGGGTTGAGTGCGAACTTGACACCTTCACATTCTCCAGCGGGACGAACCCTGATCCGCGCGTGGCGTTCGTCGGTGTCACCGTAACGCACACATTTTTGAAGGCGGGGGTTTTGGATCGGGCGTCGGTGGTTTTTGGAACGAGCACGTTGGCTTCGGGATAGTACATCATTGCGTTGCCGGCTCGGATGTCGAACGATCGCACGAGGATGTTGTGCATCGTGCCCGTTGCGCTGGATACGGTCACGCGCTGATCAACCTTCAAGCCGCGTTCTTCGATGTCGGTTGGGTGCATTAGGATGACGTCTCTCCGTTCCTGGTTGCGATAGATGTCCTCTTCCTCGTAGACGACCGTGTTGAACTGGCCTTCGCTTCGGACCGTCATCAATCGCAGTTCGCCGGGTTCGCCCCGCAGCGGTGGAACCTCGACGGTATGCACCTTTGCCCGCTTCGATTCGGTTGCAAAAACCGGTTCGTGAAACGTGCGCCCTTCGATTTGAAACTCGCCGTTCTTCTTGTCGTCCTCAATTCGCCCGATCTTCGCATAACCCGGTATCGCTACGGCGATGGCTTCGCGAATATTTCGATGCTCGCCAAACCGCGCCCAATCAATGGGTGATTCCCCGCCAAAATAGCGGGCTGCAACGGATTGAATCACATCGACTTCACTGCGTGGGCCTTCGTGTCGAGCCTTGCCGCCATCACTAAGCCGCACAAAGTTAAACATCGACTCCTGCGTCGTGGTCTGCGACTCTTCGTCGCGTGCCTGCACGGGCAGAATCCACGTTTCCTTACCCGTTCCGTGTGCGTGCCCGGTGTTCAGCGTGGTCGATAGATACACGACCGAGTCGATATTCTGGAGTGACTTCGCCGCGAACTTCTGATCTGGATTGGATGCGTAGAGGTTGCCTCCAAGGCAAAACGCGAATCGAACGTCTCCCTTTGCAGCGGCTTCCATGCAGTCCATGGTGTCCATGCCCGCTGTTGTGGGCAGCTTCACACCAAGGTCGTCTTCGATGCGCGCGAACACGTCGGCTTTGAGTTTCGGCGTCACACCCATCGAGCCGATGCCCTGCACATTGCTATGCCCGCGAAGTGGCAACAGCCCTGCCCCTTCGCGCCCGAGCATCCCGCGCAGAATCGCCAGATTTGAAATGGCCTGCACATTTTCAACGCCATGTTCGTGATGGGTAATACCCATCGCCCAGCAGAACACGACGTTGCGGGCCAACGCATAGTCCTTCGCAACGCGGCGAATCATCATTTCGTCGACACCGCTGCCTTCAACGATTGCGTCCCACCGCATCGACCGAACTTGAGCGAGCAATGCGTCCCCGCCATCAGCGCAGCGATCCAAAAATTCGCGGTCGATCGCGCCAAGTTCGTCGACCGCCTTCGCAACACCGCAAAGAAAGGCGATGTCGCCACCGATGTGCGGCTGAATGTAGGTGCTGGCGATTGAACTGCCGAACAAGAGCGAACGAATATCGGAGGGCACCTTGAAGCGCACGAGCCCCAACTCCTTCGCGGGATTGATCACGATCACCTTCCCGCCGCGACGCCTCAAGTCGACCAACTCGCTCATTAGCCGCGGATGATTCGACGCGGGGTTTCCACCGATCAGGAAAACGAGGTCGGTTTTTGGAAGGTCGCCAAGCGTCACCGTCGCAGTGCCAGATCCTGTCACACTCGTCAACCCGACACCGCTGGCTTGGTGGCAATAGTAGGAGCAGTTGTTGACGTTGTTGGTTCCGTAGAGACGGGCGAACAGTTGCAGAAGAAAACCAGCTTCGTTTGAGGAGCGCCCGCTGAAATAGAAGAAACTCTCCGCCGGTTGCGTGTCTCGAAGTCTCGACGCGATGCCTGCGATCGCTTCGCCCCACGATATTTCGCGATAGCGCGTCGCGTGGGGGGCTGCGTAAAGTGGCTTCGTCAGTCGACCCGTCAGTTCCAAATCGCGGGGGGACATCCTGCGCAGTTGCTCGATGCCCATCCGCTCAAAAAACCCACCGCGAATCGCACCTTGGAGGTCTGCGGCCATCGCTTGCATTGATTTCTTGCAGACCGCCGGGAAGACACCGCGCTCGTTGACCATGCCGCCGCGTTGACCGCCCATGCCGAGCGCGCACGTTTTGCAGGCATTCTTCGACAGCATCGCCCGCATCAGGCGCATGATACCACCCGCGCGACGCGCATATTTGAAACTCTGCTTGATGGCATGCCAGCCACCGCCGGCATTCAGTGGTTTCATGCTGGCCTATCGGAATCGACGCACACGATTGTTGCAAGGGCAAGCGAGAAAATCGTTTCGGCGCGGAGGATTATTCGGCGAACAAGCGGTTTTTGTCTTCCGGTGTGTTGATGTCCTGCAACATCCGCCGTTGCTCGGGCGAAGGTTGAATTGCTTTCGTTGCGACAGCCCGCAGGATCGATTGCAAACGGTAGTCTCCGGCATCGAGCGCTTGATCAACGCGTGGGAGAATCCGAGGATGATACAGCGCACAGCAGGTGAAGAACGGGCGTCGTTTCAAATCGGTTTGGTACGCGACGACATCGGGCAAGTCCTCTTGTGACGGTATCGAGAACAACGGATGCAAGAGCGTTTCTTGAATCAACGGAAGGTCGCACGCCAGCATCAACGCCCAGCGATCCCCCGCATGTGTCAGGAGGCTGTGAAGCCCAGCCAGTGGCCCCGCCCCCTTTGCACAATCTGCCAACTGCGTGTGGCTGGCAATCTCCGGTGGCAAGTCGTACGTTTGCCCCTTTCCCAACAGAACGACATCGTCGATGCACAATGCGTCCGCGCACGCTTCGACAACACTGAGAACATGCGCGATCACGGTCTTGCCACTGGGCAAGGGTTCGAGCGCCTTGGGCCGACCGAACCGCGTGCTCTTACCTCCAATTAACACGCCCGCGACGCAGCGAACCGCTCCCATACTCTGCCCCCGCCCCCAATCTACGGCGAATCTAAGGTTTCGCGTTGGCGGTCTTGCTTGAGGCACTCGCAAACGCAGAGACGTCATCGCGGCCAAAGAGCCATGTATTGAAGCAATCTTTGAAGATCGTACCGATGCTCACATCCCCGTCTTCGAGAGTGGACGCCTCCGCTTCGTCGTCATCGACAGTCGACGACCAGATCCCGGCTCGGTGGTTGGTCGAGTCGGCTGGTTCACCTTTGAGCGAGTGTAGCTGGGCCAACTCGCGGCGAAGTCGATTCTCCATGCGATCCCGATATACCAGATGCTGCCGCATCCCTTCGGCATATCCGATACTGCGGGCGGCTGACCTGCGGATGAACTCGGTAACCTTGTCGGTTCGACTCAGTCGAGCATCACTCAGGAAACGGGCCTGCTGCAAATCCTCCTTGAGGACGCCCGCCTGCTGGTTCATCTTGCGAATGTCTTCCGCCCGTTTGGCCAGTTGCTCCTCCTGCTTAGCCGTCATCCGCTCAAACGCCTTGGTCTGTTCGGCAAGCTGGCCTCCGAGCTTCTCTGCCCGCTTCGCGCTTTCATCCTTGAGCGCGACCAACTCATCCAGACGGGCAGAAGACATCCCCTCAGCCAAGCCGAACTTTTCCTTGAGGACGGCAATATCTCCCTGGAGGATCGAAGTTTCCTTATGGCGGGCCGAGATTTCCTCATGGTGGGCCGATTGCACACCGGCGAGCACGTCCTGCATTTCG
>JAADIU010000023.1:21343-49190 GCA_013151185.1 Planctomycetota bacterium | reverse complement strand
GCGGACGAAAGAAACGCAATGTCGTGATCCCGGCAATCGTCGATCAGGGCTCGATGTTGGTCGGGCGAAAGCTCAAGCCGCCTTAACATCTCGAATTGTGATTCGCCCCCGGGTTGGTGGCGCTCTTGATATGCTGCTTTCGGAGCTTGTTGCGTGGCCAGGCGATCAGCAGAAAACGTTTGAAACTTGACCGCATCCGCACCGGCATTGGCAGCGGCTTCGATGAGACGTCGCGCCGTGTCCATACATCCGTTGTGATTGACGCCCGCTTCCGCGATGACGAAACACGGATCGCGCAGCCAAGGCAGGCGTTGATCGAAAACACGCTGCGCAGACGCCAAATCTTCTTCGCGGTCCACATCGACCGAACGCGATGCGGGCATGGTCAACCCGTGCGTTTGCCCGGACACGCAAAGACTGTCGTGCGATGCAAGCCAGGATGGTGAGCAAACATAGACCGCACCGTTGGGCTTGACGATCGAATGATCCGTTGAACCAGCCGCATTCACGTCACGCGTGTGCAGCAATCCGTCAGCGCCCAGTCGATAGCCGGCGCGTCCCGATGATGCTGGTCGTAGAGCGACCGTAACGTGGGAACGGTTCGGGAATTGTCGAAAGCTTCGGATGGTTTGAACGACATCGTCGAGCGATCGAAGCGGTGATGTCGGTTGGAGTAGGACGACTTCCGAGAACGTGACGCTGCGCTCGCCAAACCAATCGACCGCATGCCGAATTGCGTTCACGGAGGTGGCGTTGTCGTTCGCCACATCTGCGGGGCGCACGAACGGAACCTCCGCCCCGCATCGATGGGCTTCTTCCGCGATGGCATCGTCATCCGTACTGACCACGATCCGGCAGGGGTTCGACAATCGATGCGACGCGCTCTGCGCACACCGAATCGCCCGTGCGACGAGGGACGCACCGCCAACCGGTGCGAGGTTCTTGCCTGGGAAACGCTTGCTTCCACCCCTTGCAAGGATTACGAACAATGTGTCGTGTTGCGAATGCGCCAACGTGTTTATCCTCTACCTCTCAAGCCGCAAAAGGCCGGACAGCTCCTTCAAATTTCCGACCCTTCATCGCCGATTCCATTTCGCCCGCGGTTGGTACCCGTTCGAGGTACTCGCCCGCAACGTCATCCGTAAAATCCGAATTCCGCGAATAGCGAATTTCCATCGAGCGATCCTGATCGACGGGCTGCATGTCGTGCAAGTCGCCCGCACGAAGGTGTTCGACGACCGCGCGGTGAGCGGCTTGCACTGCTCTCATGCCAATGATGAATGGGTCTGCCGACTCCGCGCGTGGAAATGCGTGGCAAATAATCGGTCCGGAATCCAGCCCTGCCGTCAACCGATGAATCGTCGCGCCAACGTACTCGGGCCTGCGATCGTACATCGCCCAAAAATTCGTCGAGCTTCCTCGATAAAACGGTGACACGCCCATGTGAATGTTCACCGCGCGGTTGGCAACCAAGTGATCGCAAAGCGGACCCTTGATGTAGCTGGCTCCGAAGACGAGGTAGACGTCGGATTGCAAAGCCGGTGCAAGCACCCCCGTCGCCAATCGTGAAAGATCGCCCATGCGAATCGCAAGTTGGCGCGCCTCCTTCGAGACGAACCGCGTCTGGCCAAAGACCAACTGCTCTGCCGACAACACCCGACGAAAGTACTTCTGCATAACCTCGGAGCGCCGAAAGAAGTCGTCCACCTGACCGGGAAAGACGGTTGTGCATTCCTGCACCGCAAAAACTTCATCGGCGATTTGCGTCAGGGCTTCGATCAGCGCGACGTGGCGAGCTTGGTTTCCGGTGAAGACGGTGATCCGCATGTCTGCATCTCTGTAACGATGTTGCTGTGATCCGCACGCGGAATCTCCAGCGGTGATTTTGAGTCTTGATTCATGTTCGCTCGAAACCCGATTTTGATTTCCAACGTGCGGAGAATGTCCAGCGTTTCCGGTGCGTATGAGTTGCACGGGTGCGCCATCGCAATGGGGCGTGTGCCCGTGATGGCTTCGAGTTTTTGCAGGTTTGTTTCGTACTCCCACCGTTGGCGATCGGGTGGCAATGCGGCGAGCGCTACCGGATGGGTGTGCGAATGAAGCCCGATCACATGCCCGGTTTCGTGCAACTTTTGAACGTCTTCCGCGTCGATCCACAAACCACGGGCGAGGGCTTCGGGTGAATCGCCGAACGCAACGATCATCTCATCCATCACCTGTGCGTACCGTTCTTCGCCAAGAATCTCATTGCGGAGAAACCGAAAGCGTCGATCTGCCGGCGTGTAGAACGGGTACTCGCAAAGGTAGCTGCCGATGTCGAGCTGATCGAGCGCGTCCGAAACGGTTTGACAACCAACGGAATCGCGCACGCGATCTTCAAACGCTGCGTAGAATTGATTGATCGAATCGAAACGCGTCTCGCGAAACGCGCGGAAAATTTCCAAGCGCGACGGCTCGCCTTCAAAGATGCAGGTGTGTATGAACCAAAACGCGGTGATTCCGAGTTGTTCGAGAACGGGCAGAGCAACATCGCGTTGGCATTGGAGGGCGTCGTCGAACGTGATGCAAACGTCTTCGGGTTGAAGCGCATCTTCTTCGCAACGTCGCATCCACTCGGCTGCGCTGAGGATGCGATCGCGCCCAGTGTACTCAATCAGCTCGGCGAGCGTTTGAGCACAAATCGAACCCTGGCTAGCGGGATACGCCTCGCCGTGAAAATGATGAAACATGATCCCGTGGGGATTCATCTCGACCGTCTCCAATGCTCAACGGACCTCGACTCACGCAGCACGACGCGCGGGCTTCGCCCGGCATCTCTAAGTTATCGGTCGCAGAAGGTGTCCGGGTATAGCCGGAATATCGCCCTGCTGACTATCGGGGCGTCAATTCGTAGAGAACCTCTGCCGGTTCGTCCTTTCTGGAAGAAAGGTCAAATGCAGGGTTGTTGAGCGGTGCGAGAAGTTCGTCCATCAGGTCTATCCAATCGGACTTGATTTCTTGGCGGGTGGATTCGTTCAACGCGTTGGCCATTCGCACCAATAGCGGAGCGATGGGTCGCAGGCCGATGTCCCAAATGTGGGCGTGGGTGCGGGTGACAAATGGCGTTCGGGAAACGATTTCGAGCCCGGCGTCCTTGAACCTTCGCTGCCATGTTGGATCGTCGCACAGGCTGGGCCAGGAATCGATTCGCCCGCGCCCGATCAGGTTGAGCCAAGCTGGACCCAGTCGATCGCGATGCCCTTCGAGCGTGTACTGCCGCATGGCATCAAGTTTCACCGAAAGAAGAATCCGCCCTCCGCTTCGCGTGATACGCTGGAGTTCGCGAAGGAACCCGTCAATTCTCAAAACCCAGTACGCCGAATTGCAATGAACGGTTTCAAAGGCATCCTCGCCAAAAGGCATGGACTCGTTGTGATCGTGTTGAACCAACGCGTCGTAGAAACCCAGGCCACACGCCTTGATGAGCAAGTTGCTTTTCAAATCGGTGCCCACGTCGATGCGCCACTTGGCGGGTGACAGAATTTCGGGCGTACGGGTGCTGTCCGCGTGGTCGAACATGTCGGCATGTTCGTCGCGCACTTTGTCGAGGCCGCCCACATTCTGGAAGACGTCGAAGTCGAGGGCGAAATCTCCGCCGGCATGTAAGAAACTGAACACGCCATCGCCACAACTAAGGTCAACGCACGGCGATCGAAACACATGCGGTTCCAACGCCCGGCTGCGAAGGGCCATCCAGAACGCATTTTCGGGACGAAGCCAATAGCAATTCAAGAAGCGGCGCAGCGAGGGCGTCGCTGCCGTTTCGAGGCTCTCGGGTTTCGTCAATGTTGTTGTCATGGGGTTTGGTCGCCTCGTTTCCTGCCCTAAGATGGCTTCGGATGTTATCGGCAACTCGACGCACGCTGGTTGAGGCAGGCACCGATTCGAGTCCGAAAACCGAACTTGCTGTTGTCGCCACGGCGTATTTTGTGACACCATCTCTGGGCATTGCTGCACGCAATCGGGCGGGAATTCTTGATTCACGCGATCCCGCCCAATACGATAGCCAAATGCACATTGCGCATTCGCGAGGGATTCCATGCACATTTTGAAACGCATCTTTGTTCTGACGGCCATCGCTTTTGCTTCGAGCAATGCGATCGCCGCCCAGGTCGTACCCATGAGCATCAAACAGATGGCCGACCATTCCGGACAGGTCATCGTGGGGCGCGTCGAAACCGTGCGATCCTATTGGGCCCAGAACCCGCGACGCATCGAGTCCGAAGTGACCTTCAACGAAGTCCGTGTGCTCAAAGGTCAGCAAGCCAACCCGGAAGAAACATTCACGCTGACGGTACCCGGTGGGCAGATTGACGATCTTCAAATGCGCGTGTGCTGTGCGCCCAAATTTCGAGCAGGCGACAAGTGGGTACTGATGCTCCTGCCCACCTACAAGACGTTTCCCGTCGTGGGCGTTTACCGCGGGGCTGTTCGGGTTAAGACCGATGCGATGGGCGTGGAGCGCGTTCACAACGCAGCCGGAATAGCGATCACCGGCATTGACAATACCGGTCATCTGCAACTCGAGGGGATCGCACAAACAAGTGCAGCATCCCACCTCGTCGGGACCGATGGCCCAAGACTCAAGACCGTAGATCGGCGTAGTTCCGAGAAGTCCGAGGCGATGCGGCTTAGCGATTTTGTCGAATTGATCACACCAGTTCTTTCGCAAAGTCGAAGCCACGGACAAACGCAGGCTGCGGGCAAGCGACTCGCGGCGGATTTGCGAGCTGTCTCTTTCAAACGATCTCCGGCAGATCAGGCAGCAAAGCGGAATACATCAGGTGGACGTGAACTACCGAAACCGAAACAAGCCAGCACCGATCCACGCGGTAAGGCGGTGCAGCCATGAAGCGTCGCGGGATCCCCTATCGCATCGCCAGAACAGTGATGTTCGCCACTGCACTCCTCGGCTGCCTCTTGTCTAGTGATCGAACCGATGCGTTTACGTTTTTCCAAGTGGGAGGCGTTACCGTAGTATGGCCGGGCGCTCTCAGCGTTCGGTATCTCTCGCCGTCGACCTTCCCCGAAGGTTCCGACCCCGATCGACACTACCTCGCGGCGATGGGATTGTGGAACCTCGTTCCGGCATCGGATTTTGAATACCAGTTCATTCGAGCAGCGGAAGATTTTCCGATTGATAACTTCGACGGTTTCAGTGACACAGCCGCTGTCCCGGCAAGCAGTCTCGATCCGGGCGTTCTGGGCGTCACGTTTCTGGTCAACCAAGGTACCGCGTGGTTTGATATGGACATGGTATTCAGCGACGTTCCAGAAGGGATCGGCTGGATTTTTCTCGACAACCCACCGTGCGATGTCGTCGCCGCCCCCACCCCAACAAACGGTTTTTCATTCTTGATGGTCGCGACCCACGAGTTGGGGCATTCCTTGGGCCTCGGGCACGATCCGGTGGGTGACGAGCCTCCCGGTACACCATGGTTTATCGCTACGATGAACCCGAGATACCCGAGCGGTGGTGCGTTGGGACAAGAGAATATTATCGAGCTGCACACCGACGATCAAAGTGGGGCAAGGTTTCTGTACCCGCACTCCGGCCCGTCGGAACCTCCGCATGTGGATTTGGCGAGTGCGGCATTTACGACCGGCCCTACATTGGGAAAAGCCATTCCCGCGTTCTTCACACCAGCGTCAATACTTCCTGGCGAAACGCTTACGATGCGGAGCGTGATTGAAAACCTGGGCACCACAAACGAATTCATGGTGCAACAGGGATTCTATTTATCGACCGATGCGATCATCGATACGTCCGACCTCTCGCTCGGCAACCTACTATGGGACATTCCATTTCAAGATGCGTTCGAGTTCGACGTTGACGTGGACCTACCAGCAGACATCGCTGCCGGTAGCTACTTCGTTGGTACGATTCTCGATGATCTGAATCAAATCGCAGAGGTGTTCGAGGATAACAATGCAGCATCCTACTGCGATCAACTAACCATCGATCAACTCATCCCCGTGATCGACAACATCCCACAGGAGGCGACCGCGTGTGGTAGCTTGTATGTCGGACCGACCCCGACGGTCACCCATCCGCTGAACATGGCCACGCTGGCCTGGAGCATCGACAACCCCGAACCGGGCATGTCGATCAATCCTGCCACGGGCGAACTATCGTGGCCGGACCCGATCCGATCGGAATTCCCCTACGTCGTATTCTTACGCGCAACAAACGGAGCAGGCTCATCGACGCAGACATTATTCCTCGGCGTCTCATCCGCACCCCCGGATGTCTCGACAATTGGCGTGCAAATGGCATCCTGCGGAATTCCCTTCACCGGTCCGTTACCGCAAATCACCAACCCCGCGTGCATGGACCCCATCATCAACTGGTCGCTCGACGACGGGCCAAGCGGGACGACGATCGATTTCAACACGGGGCAGATCGCTTGGAATGATCCGCAGGTTGGCGGGCCATTTGCGGTCACCATTCGCGCAACCAACGCAGTGGGCAACGGCACACAAACGTTCGATGTCATCGTCACCCCGTCAGCCGACCGTGATGGCGATGCCGATGTAGACCTCTCCGACTACGACGAACTGAACACTTGCATCGGCGGACCGTTTTCAACTGCGACGGGCGGCTGTGAGTGCGTCGATCTTGATGGTGACACCGACGTAGACCTAGCCGACTTCGCGCAATTCCAGTTGGCCTTCACCGGATCGATCCAAGGTGCCTGCTGCCTACCCGATGACACTTGCAGCGAGCTACCTCCGACCACATGCACGTCGTCCAGCGGTTCCTACCAAGGCGACAACACAACCTGTGATGCTGGTACATGCGAAGGGGCCTGCTGCCTATCAAACGGTTTCTGCCTGGACCTAACCGAAACAAACTGCGGTGGGGCAGCCGGCACCTTTGAAGGAATAGGAACAGACTGCGCCACAACATCCTGCCCCGCCCCATAGACGTTTCATCCTACTTTCTGTATCTAACCTACACGAACCAAGTCGTAGGGTGGGCCGTGCCCACCAATTCGCGCGGCATCAAATCCTTGGTGGGCACGGCCCACCCTACCCCGGTCCTCACCCAAGAGTTGCCCTCGTCCGCGCGAACGGTTAGTCATACGTTTCGTTGGAGGCCGAACCGATGTAGGTCCGGGCAGGATTTGGTTTCATGATCGCTGGAGAATGGTCTGATGAAAAACGTGTGCGGATTGTTGTGTATGAGTGTGGTTGCGATGTTAGCTGTCGGCTGCGAAGTCCCGATCGTCGGAGGTGGCGATGGCGGACAGAACAACGGTGATGCCTCGGATGGAAACACGAACGATCCGGGGCCGGACGCCAACAGCAACGGCACCACCGTGGACGCAGATTCAGTGGCGGGCACCGATGCGAGCCTTGCGAAGTTTGCCGATCCAGATTCCGGTTTTGAAACCACTGACGTGCGCGATGTCGATGGCGAGATCATGCAGTTCGACACAGAGACCAACGAGTTGGTCTGGCAACTCGACGGTTCTCGCATCGCCAATTGGCAGGTACAAGGCACATCGCTACTTCCAAACGGCGGCGAATTCAGAGTTCGCTTCGGCACACAAGACGGAGAGCGGCGCGCCTTTTTCACCGAGGTGTCGCCACCGACCATCTGCAATCTCGTGGTGACGAACGGCTCGCTGAGCATTTTTCCAACGAACGTGCAGGTTCCGCAGGGATAGCACTGCCGCAACCGAATCGGGGTTGAACCTATTCTACCCACTCCGGTTTTTGTGATGGGATGGGTTGATCAATCAAGGTTAGACCGTTGCATCTCTTGGCGTGGGAAGGGGCATGAAGCGACGAACCCGTAAACGGCGCATTCTCAAGTGGAGTGGTGTTGGGCTGTGTGTCGGTCTTGCGGCCGCGTGGGTTGTAAGCCATACCTACCAGATCAGCTATTGGGGCAGCAGCAAGTTCGCCATCACTCTTCTTCAAGGCGCGCTGGTAGGACGCACGCGAAATATTGCATCTGCGGGGACCGCGTGGGTTGTAGAACCAACGGAGGGTCCATCCGTTTGGTGGCCAGAATGCGTTGCCCAGGGAAAATTCGATGCTATTTGGATTCCGATGTGGATGTTCTTACTACCAACCGCGCTCGCCACGGCATGGTTCTGGTGGTCGGACCGTCGATACAGAAGCGGGTGTGTTGACTGCGGCTACAACCTGACCGGCAACGTAAGCGGAGCCTGCCCGGAATGCGGCACCCCGATCGATCAGAAACAGCGTGATTTGCCATCCGACGCGTAAGTAACTGGGCCAAGCCTGGCAGCCACAACTTTTTTCACCTTCGGCGGCACCTTCGAACACGTCTGCGACGCCCAGAATCGACTTCTGAAAGCAACACTGAACGATTCTGCGGCCACGATCCACCGTCAAAGCAAAGCGTGAGGTGACGTCGAGCGAGCCGTCGATGCACGGCGTGCCGCCTCCGCCGGATTGGGCTTTCGCTGGATCGCCGTTGTGGGTAGGATTTGGCCTACGTTCGATTGTCACGGAGAACTTCGGAAATGACCTTTTTATCCTCGATCACGAATATTGTGCCTGATGGCATGACGGTGCTGGCGAATCTGGACGTCAATGGTTTCTTCACCGGCACAGCGTTCCTAACTCAGATCGCAGCCGCCATTTCGGCTTTCTTGCTCTCGTTGCTCAGCCTGCTGTTTGGCGGTATGGGTACAACACCCTGACGGCTCCCCGATTGCACTTGTCTCACTGATTGCATCGGTATCTCACTGATTGCACAGGGATTCTGCCGGGTTGGCTTCGGGTCGGAGAGCGTCTTGCCGATGAGAGGCAGGTGGGCCTTTGACCGGCTTGCCTGATGTGGTATATTTCGGGTGTTGTTCGTCCGCTGTGGGTAACGTGCGTTTCTCCGTGGGCGACCCCCAACGCAGTTGTGATTTTGGGTTCTTCGGCAGTTGCCCTGTCGAGCAGATTTGTTGACCGATGGCACAGAGTTTGATGACGCAGTCCACATGCTAGCCTCTGGTTTTGCGACACGGTCGGATGATCGGCGCGAAGGGCCTGAATGTAAGCGGCGCGACTCTGGCCAGGGTTCATCTCCACCGTATCTTCCCCCGCCCCACTCCGATTTCGGCCAGTTTGATTCTGGTTCGGCTGATTCTGATTCGTCCGATTCTGATTTGGCGGGCGGCTTGTCGTATTGCTCGATGGAAAAGCACGCCTCGCACAGTCTGCGATTTGAGGAACTGTACTCGTGAGTGGGAACCTAGTGAAAGTGACCTTGCCCGATGGCAAGACGATTGATCTGCCCGAGGGCGGTTCCGCGTTCGATGTGGCCCGGCAAATCGGCCCCGGTTTGGCAAAGGCGGCTATCGGTGGGATCGTGAGCGGTGGCGTTGTGGGTGACGGTAACGACGGCCATGTGGTTGATCTTCATGCACCACTGCAAGGCGACTGCCATCTCTCGCTGCTGACGACAAAGGATGAAGACGCGGAGAGTCTCCTCCTGCTGCGACACAGCACCGCCCATGTGATGGCCGAAGCCATTTGCAAATTGTTCCCCGAAACAAAACTCGCATACGGTCCACCGCTCGAAGATGGGTTTTATTATGACCTCGATTGCCCGCAAGTAATCACCCCGGACGACTTCGCCCGCATCGAAGAGGAAATGGCACGCATCATCAAGGAAGATCGCCGATTCACGCGATACGACCTGGATCGAAGCGAGGCTATGTCGAAACTCGAAGGGGAAGGCAACCGCTTCAAGGTCGACAACGCGGAGCGCGCCGAAGGCGACGTGCTGAGCTTTTATATCACCGGTGAAAATCGCGGAACCGATTTCGAGGACTTGTGTCGCGGTCCGCATATTCCATCGACCGGCCGCATTGGTGCGTTCAAGGTTCGGCAGGTCAGCGGTTCGTACTATCGAGGCGACGTGAACGAGCAGCAATTGCAGCGTGTTTATGGCACCGCGTTTTTCAAGAAGAAATCGCTGCGGGTGTGGGAGCAGCGCCTCATCGAAGCGCAAAAGCGCGACCATCGAATGCTCGGCAAACAGCTCGACCTGTTCACGATTTCGCCCGACGTCGGTAGCGGGTTGGTGCTTTGGGAACCCAACGGCGCGATCGTTCGCATGATGTTGGAAAACTTCATCAAAGCCGAGCTGATCCTTCGCGGGTACAAACCCGTGTTCACCCCGCACATCGGCCGACTCGACCTTTATCGAACGAGCGGCCACTATCCGTACTACGAAGATTCGCAGTTCCCCGCGCTCTACGAAACCGACCGAGGGCGCATGTTGCTCTGCCTTCGCAATTTGGTGAAGCGGGCGCAGGAAGAACACGCCGGTCCAAGACAGGATGAGGCAACGGGCAAAGTCCGCATCTTCGCCACAGCCATCCAATCGGTGTTTGACGACTTGACCGAGTTCGATCCCTCTGCCGATTTGGAAAATCAGCGGCAAGTCGTCGAGGATGCTCTCATGCACGAAGAGGGTTACCTGCTCAAACCGATGAACTGCCCGCACCACATCCATATCTACAAAGCGTCGCCCCACAGCTATCGCGATTTACCGGTGCGGCTTGCTGAGTTTGGAACGGTCTATCGATACGAACAATCGGGCGAGTTGGGCGGCATGGTGCGCGTTCGCGGGTTCACGCAGGACGACGCCCACATTTTCTGCACACCCGATCAGGTGTCCGACGAACTTCGCAATACGATCGAACTCACCCAACTGGTCCTTTCGACATTGGAGTTCAAAGACTACCGCGTGCGAATGGGAATGCGCGATCCCGATTCCGACAAGTACACTGGCGACCCGAAGCTGTGGGATCGTGCGGAGCAGCAACTTCGCGACATCACGGCTGACATGGGCATCGACGCCACCGAAGAAAAAGGGGAAGCCGCTTTCTACGGACCCAAGATCGACTTCGTGGTCAAGGACTGCATCGGCCGCGAATGGCAGCTTGGCACGGTGCAAATCGACTACAGCCTTCCCGAGCGGTTCGACATCAGCTACGTCGGCACCGACAACTGCGACCATCGCCCCGTCATGATTCACAGGGCACCTTTCGGCAGCATGGAGCGGTTCGTCGGAATCTTGATCGAACATTTTGCGGGTGCTTTCCCGCTCTGGTTGGCCCCCATTCAGGTGGCGGTGGCGACGATCAGCGAAAAGAGCCTCGAATATGGCCGCAAAGTCCACGATCAACTTGCCGAACACGGCGTTCGTGTCATACTTGATTCGGGCAGCGACAAGATCGGCCCCAAGAAGCATCGGCTGCGGGCCCAGAAGATCCCGTACATCCTCGTCGTCGGTGAAAACGAAGCCGCTGAGGAAACCGTCAACATCAACGATCGCGACGGTGCAACAATGGGTAGTTTCCCGCTCGCAAATTTTGTCGAGTGGTGCTTCATCGAAATTCAAACAAAAGGTAGAAGCCGTCACGAATCGTTGACGGCCCGCGAGCGCAGTTCATAGTTGGCCCAAACTTGCTGCACCCGCGAACGGGTCCGATTTGTTTGGGTACAAGGAAAGGAAGTCTCATCGCCAGAAGACCAAGACTCAACGACGAAATCCGCATGCCTCAGATTCGATTGATCGACAGTGAGAGCAATCAACGGGGTGTTGTGGATACATTTGAAGCCATGCGCGAAGCAAGAGACCTCGGTCTCGATCTGGTCGAAATCGCACCGCATGAACGCCCGCCCGTGTGCCGCATCATGGATTATGGTCGGCACAAGTACACGCTCAAAAAACGTCAAAAGCAGAGCGCCACGCACGAAGTCACGCTGAAAGAAGTGCGCCTGCGTCCAAAGACAGACGACAATGATCGCAACATCAAGATCAGTCGGGCGGAAAAATTCTTGAGCCAGGGGCACAAGGTGCAGTTCACTATGCTCTTCCGTGGTCGCGAGCGCCAGCACACCGACATGGCCCGGGCGACGTTCATGGAAATCATCGAATACTTCGGTGAGGCCATCAAGGTGGAACGTTTCCCAAAAAGCGAAGGCCGACGGATGACGATGGTCATCGCACCGACAAAGAAAACCATTCAGCGAAAACCCAAACCGCAAAAGAAAAAGACGGGTAAGCGCCCGGATTCTACGCAGGACCCGAAACACGCTGGACCAGATGGCGTTTCGGATGCGCAAACTTCTGAAGTAGCCCCCGATGCAGCAGCCCCGGTCGCGCCCGACTCTGATGCGCAGGGTTCGGAGGCCCAAGGCTCGGAGACAGAAAGCGTGCAGCCACCTGCTTCGGACACGCCCGCTCCAGAGGCGCAGGCAACAGACGAATCGAAGCAGCCCGATGCCGACGCGCCTGCCCCCAACCCCCATGACATGGTCGCGAACGACTGAATATGAATCGCGGCGCAGATGAATCCAGAGGACACCCCCCGGCTACGCTGATGAATTCGCTGGCTGATGCGCGTTCGTTGGTTTGCGTTGGGCACGTTTCTCCGGATGCGGATTGCCTTGGGTCTGCCCTTGCGTTGGCGCGTGCATGGTCGGCATCGAACGGGCGACGTGCCTCCGTCCACTTTGAAGAGAAAACCGTTTCCGCGCGTCTTGACTTCATGCTCGATTGGGCAGAGGTGGAGCCCGCCGTTGACGCTGACTTTGCCGATGCCGATGCGGATCGAATCGTGGTCGTAGACACCAGTCAGCCGTCTCGAGCGGGTGTACCAAAGACTCTGCCCGAAGATTGGCACAGGTCGGGCACCGTGTTGAACATCGACCACCACTTCACCAACACATGCTTCGGCGAAGTTGATTGGATCGTTGACGATGCGTCCAGCACATCCGAATTGGTATACCTACTCCTTCGAGCGATGGGCTTGCCAATCGACCCTGTCTCCGCTTCGCTTCTGTATGCGGGCATGTACACCGACACAGGTGGGTTTTCGCTGCCAAATACAAACGCCAAAGCGCTGCACACAGCGGCAGACCTAGTTGAGTTGGGTGCATCGCCCAGCGATATCGCAGCAAGACTCGACCGCTCACTTGGCCCGGCGCAATTCGATCTCTTGAAGCTCATTTATCAAAACACGCGCCGCGCTGCCGACGGAGCCCTCGCGTACAGCAGCATCAGTCACACCGAGTTGACGCAAATGGGCTGCGACGCTTCCGACATCGACGAGCAGGTGAACGTCCCACGATCGGTGATGGGAATCTCCATCGCGGCGCTGCTGACAGAAGTTCATCCGGGTCGGGTACGGTTGAATCTGCGAGGTGAGCACGACACGCAGGTGGCGGGCCTTGCTCAACAATTCGGCGGGGGTGGCCATCGCCAAGCCGCTGGCGCAATACTCGCTTGCCCCCTGAACGAAGCCGTCGAACGCGTGGTGTCGGCTGCCGCTGAAATGCTCGGCGCTCAAACCTGCGGCACGACGCAACGTTGATCGAAACGCCGCTGCGAATATGCAAGGATCCCTCGATGAATGCGACTGACAAAACCCGCCCGATCATTGTCGTCTCCGGCCTGCCGCGATCGGGAACATCGATGATGATGTCCATGTTGCAAGCCGGCGGTCTGGAGTTGGTCGTTGACGGTGAACGGACCGCCGACGAAGACAACCCGAAGGGCTACTTCGAGCTCGAGCGCATCAAGAAAATCAAAACGGATTCCGCCTGGCTTCAAGAAGCCGGCGGAAGAGTCGTCAAAGCCATCTCGCAGCTTCTGCTGGATTTACCGACCGATGGCTCGTATTCATTCAAGATCATTTTCATGCGCCGAAATCTCGACGAGGTGTTGAAGTCGCAAAAGAAAATGCTCATCCGGCGCGGAACATACAAACCCGAAATCTCCGACGCCGAAATGAGAAACATGTTCCTCCTGCACCTTGAGCAGGTGTCCGATTTTTTGAACAAACACGACGCGCTCGAAACGCTCTACGTCAACTACAATCGAATGATCGAAGACCCTACCGACCGCATCGAATCCATCAACCATTTCCTCGGTGGCAAGCTGGACTTAGCCGCCATGAGCGCAATCGTCGACAAGCAGTTGTATCGCAATCGAAGCTGAGCAGGTTCGCAAAAAGAGTGAACGGTTTGGGTGGCCCGCCCCTTCCAGGGGTGGGGAACAGATTGCAGTACTGTTCAACTGCTGGCGAAACCACCTCGGTCTCTCCTCCCCCGGCAACCCCCCACGCCGCAACCGAACGCAACGCGATTTTGGCAACCGCGCCGAACATGCCTTACCATGATCCCCGTGGACACGATGAAAAATATACAAGCCGTGGTGTTCGACATTGGCGGGACGCTGCTCGATTTCGATCGCAAGGAATCGTACGCAGAGTTGAAGGAAGGCGCTCGGCTGGCGCACGGGCATCTTGTGTCTGCCGGCTTCTCTCCGCCCTCGGTCGATCGATACCGGCGTCGGATCATAGGCCGCCTCGCGAGGGCATACCTTTGGTCGAGAATGACCGGGGCGGAACTGGACCCGATGCGAGAATTCGACGCGATGCATCGATCCATGGGGTTCAGGGTCGGCTCCGAAGACGCGATCGAACTGGCCCGCAAGCTCTACAGCCCCAACAAGGCGCTCGCGCACGCTCACCCGGGCACGGCGAACACACTTGAAACACTACGCTCCCTCGGATTGAAACTGGCTCTGATTTCAAACACCATCGCCCCACCGTCTGGAATTGAAGACCACCTCACACAAGAGGGGCTGCTCGATTTCTTTCCCGTTCGCATCTACTCGTGCGTCGTTGGCGTGCCAAAACCCAACCGTCGAATTTTCAACGTCGCGCTCGAAGAACTTGGCGTCCCTCCCCGTCGCGCGCTCTATGTCGGAGACAAACCGGCGATCGACGTATTTGGTGCGAAGCGAGTCGGAATGAAAACCGCCCTGCGCACCGACGATGCACACGCAAAACGAAAACACGAACCCGATATTTGCATCCCGCAAATCAAAGACCTGCTCCAATACTTCGACACGGACACATCGAGGGGCGTATGAATCCCGAGCTGACTCCCGAGTTGCTGCTCAACGCCTACGCACGCGGCATCTTCCCGATGGCCGACGATGACGGCGAG
Source organism: Planctomycetota bacterium (assembly GCA_013151185.1). Classification (GTDB taxonomy): domain Bacteria; phylum Planctomycetota; class Phycisphaerae; order UBA1845; family UBA1845; genus UBA1845. The sequence goes on along the minus strand of JAADIU010000023.1, from coordinate 34,148 downwards.
ATTCTCTGGTTCGCCCCCGACCCCCGCGCAATCATTGATCTTGATTCGTTCCACGTTCCCCGCAATCTTCGGCAACTCCACCGTCAGAAAAAATTCGATATGCGCATCAACACCGCGTTCGAGCGCGTCATCGACGCATGCGCCGATCGGCGAGAAGGCACATGGATCAACAACGACATTCGCACGGTCTACGTCGAGCTTCATCACCTTGGCTTTGCCCATTCGATCGAGTCGTGGCTTGACGATGAATTGGTCGGCGGCTTATACGGTGTGGCGATTGGGGGCGCATTTTGTGGAGAGAGTATGTTTCACTTCGTATCCAACGCATCTAAAATTGCGCTGGTGTTTCTCGTCGAACGGATGCGCGAGCGCGGTTTCGCACTGCTGGATACGCAGTTCACCACCGAACATCTCAAGCAATTCAACTGCCGGGAAATCCCGCGAAATGAGTACCTCGCACGACTGACAAAAGCGCTGCGATTGGAATGCTCGCTCGACGGGTAGCTCGAGAAGGAAAACGCCGCAAGCGGTCACGATAGACCACGGCGGCGCCTTCCAAAGGAGGAGGGGAAAGAAGCATCACGCTCTCTCTACCTTTCAATCTCGTACCTATTCGCCAATGAGGCAAGTTTTTTTGATAATTTAATTTGCTGGCTGTCCGCCACTGACAGAGCGAAATGACTGCACTGTCCGGCGGAATAGCCCGAAATGATGCTACCACGGGCCAACGTGTTAACTTGGGTGCTTCACACTCAACCTCATTGGAAAAAGTGTCAGGCTATTGGCACACCAAGTCTCTGAAACAATCGCAACAGTATTTCTGAAATGTGGAGCTAGAATCGATATCGCGAAGGCCGACGTCACCCGGCGATCATGTGCGTCACCGCTGTGCGTCACAAGCAGGTGACTACAGAGCGCACGCTCCCCCACCGTTTTTTTCGTGGTAGCGTTGGTGGTATTCTTCGGCGCGATAAAACGTCTGCGCCGGACAGATCTCGGTAACGATTGCACCCTTGTATTTGTCGGTCGCGTTGAGGCGTTGTTTGCATGTCTCTGCAAGATCGCGCTGAACAGGGTCATGCCAAAAAACGGATGACCGATACTGCGAGCCAACATCGGGCCCCTGGCGATTCAGCGTGGTCGGGTTGTGCATCTGCCAGAACGCTTCCAATAATTTGTCGTAAGTAACCACTCCCGAATCGAACTCAACCTCCACCGCTTCGGCATGACCCGTATTCTTGCGACACACGTCTTCATACGTCGGGTCTTGCGTCGTGCCATCGCAGTATCCGACGGCTGTTTCGAGTACGCCATCGATACTGCGAAACGCTGCTTCCACGCCCCAGAAACAACCGGCTGCGAATGTCGCTTTTTCTTTGGTCATTACCGCACATCTCCATCCACCGAACTACCGACCGCGACGACGCACCGTCGCAACAGCAAGACAACCCAGCAGAACAAAACTGGATGGCTCCGGTACAAAGGTCACGTTTCCGACGCCGCCGATATAGTTCGTAAACGCACCGGAATCGGAAGGGTTGAACCCCGTGGTCACCAGATAATACGTCGTGCCCGCCAAGAGTTCCAGCGGTGCTCCCGTCACATCAAGCCATGCGTCCGAAGACCCCGGGCCCGTTCGCCCGTCGTCGTTTTCGCTCAGTCCGTTTTGCAGAGGACTCTGCGGATTGAACGCCCCTGCGTACAAGAAAACAAAACCATCAAAACCCTGGCTGCTGAAGATGTCATACCTGCCGCTTTGATTAACCGTGAACGCCTGTTTGTGGTAGCGGGTTTCGCCAAACGGCGAGAGTCCGGCGAACGCCTCGGTGGGCCGGGTCCACAGCGCTCCGTCCGTCGTGTCGGATTGGTAGGTTGAAACGGGGTTGTTGAGAAGCGTGACCGAAACATTCGTGAGACTTGCGGTTGACGTGATGATAGAGGGATTGGCAAAAGCCAAGGTCCAGTTCCCACCCGACCCAACACCCTGCGGTATCGCTAGGAAACGGGATGCCTCAAAACGAAAGGGATTACCCGTCGCGGTCCCGCCATACGACAGAGCGCTCGCAGCGCCACCGCCCGGAAGAAGCGAGAAGAGGCGTAACTCGTCGGAGCGTGGCGTACCCGAAAGACCCGTCCAATCTGCCTCCAAACTGAACCCGTAGATCTGCCGTCCACCCGCGACGTTCAACACCGGATGGAATTGAAAGCCACCGTTTACCAAGTTGAAATCTGGAACCGCGAACGGCCCAACATCAGAATACGCGTTGGCGGGAAACAAACCGCACCCGAACAGCAACACCAAAAGACGTAGTCTCCCCATCTCAAATCTCCCTCCGCTTTCCTTTTCGCCTCGACGCGGTGCAAATCACCAACGGCCGAAAGCGTCTCTAATCCCTGTCGCCTATTGTAAGTCCGCAACCTCTCCCGATTCAAGGCGTGTATCGCAACCGCAACTGGTGTTTGAAGGTGTTTCGCGCTACGATAGCCCTCATGTTGGTTCGCATGAAAATCTGCTGCATCTCCAGCCTCGACGAGGCGCGGATGGCTGTGTCCAACGGTGCATCCGCGCTGGGGCTTGTTGCCTCGATGCCAAGTGGTCCGGGTGTCATTTCCGAACCATTGATCGCAGAAATCGCTCAGACGATTCCACCTGGCGTCGCATCGTTTCTGCTCACAAGTCACCAAGATGTCGATGCAATTATCGCGCAGCAACGCCGATGCCTGGTGAACACGATTCAGATTTGCGATCAACTCACACACGGCACACATCGCGATTTGCGCGAGGCGATGCCAGGCATCAACATCGTGCAGGTGATTCATGTGCTGGACCACAACTCAGTTGAGGAAGCGAGACTAGCCGCTCCGCACGTCGATGCTATCTTGCTTGACTCCGGCGATCCGAGTTTGCAGATCAAAGAACTGGGCGGGACAGGGCGCACGCACGATTGGCAGTTGAGTCGAACGATTCGCGATACCGTTCAGGTACCTCTATTTCTTGCCGGTGGCTTGCGGCCTGCCAACGTGGCCGATGCTGTCGCGGCAGTGTCACCCTTCGGCGTTGATGTTTGTTCGGGTGTTCGCACCGACGGACAATTGGATGGAGCGAAGCTGTCCGCATTCTGGAATCAACTCTCGTCCACATGAAGGAGGGACGACTCTTGCATCGAAACCTGCTTCTCGATTTGCTGAAACGTTACGAACCGTGCGACGCCGACGACCACGTCTGCCGCGAACATCTCACCCAGTTCGTCCGTGAACACGAGAATTGTTTTGAACGTTCGCTTGAAGTTGGCCATGTGACGGGTTCTGCCTGGCTGCTGGATCCGACTGGGTGCCGCGTACTGTTGACGCATCACCGCAAGCTAAACTGCTGGCTTCAATTGGGCGGACATGCGGATGGCGACCCCGACGTGCTCAACGTTGCGCGGCGCGAGGCTGTTGAGGAATCGGGTATCGACGACATCGCCATTCTCAACCAGAACATTTTCGATCTGGACATTCACGACATTCCTGCACACGGCAATGTCGCCTCCCACAAACATTATGACGTGCGGTTTCTTCTTCAGTCGCGATCGCAGGAACAGGTGACCATCAGCGACGAGTCCAACGATCTGGCTTGGTTCACCGTCGCCGACCTCGACGCGGTCGATCTTGACGCATCAATCCGCCGAATGCAGCGCAAGTGGCTACAATCCCCCCAGCCGACAGCACCATGCAAGAATGAACGGTAGGCCCCGATTCGCTTGACCGCCCTTGGCCATTTGTTGGCGAGTCCGGGTGCGATCGGTTAACTTCTTTGGTTGCAGAATTGGCCGTCGATGGGGTTGTGACAGCGCAGAATCGAATGGAAAAAATACAGATCAAACAAACCGGGAAGTGGGGCTGGTGGGAGTTGGCTTCCAAGTCGATGGGCGAAACGCCGCAGGCCGCGTTCCCCTGCGATCACTGCGACGAATCCATCGTGGCGAAGGAAGCCATGCATGACGGCTGGGTGCGACTGGTGTGGGCGGGCGAAGAAGAACCGCAAACTCAGCCGACTACGACCACCGCACCGACCGAGTCAATCTTCTTTTGTCCGTCATGTCAGACAACGCACGGAATCGACATTGAAGAGGGTTATGCCGAACGCCCCAAACCCGCGAACGACCGCTCCGCTCGCCGCAACCGTGGAGGCAGAAGCGGTGGAGGCAACCGGGGTGGTGGCGGTAATCGCGGTGGCAATCGAAAAAACCCATCACGCAAAAACGACTCACGCGGTGGCAACGGGAAGAACGCTCCCAACCGCAACAATGACAATCGCACCAAGGACGCAGCGACTGATACCGCATCTGGCGGATCGGGCGGGAGCGGGAGTCCGACAGAAGGCTCGCAAGATCGCGGTCCCCGAAACAACAAACGCAAGAGTGGAAGTCGACGCGGTGGTGGATCGCGGAACCGAAGACGGAATCCGAAATCGGCCAAGCCTGAATCTGCTCCCAAGACGGATGGGACTCCGGGTGCAAGCAAAGACAACAAACCCGGAAACGATGCCAAACCCAGCACCGAGAATTAAGTCAGACAATGGGGTCGAACTAAGGACTGTTGAGTCGGACCAAGGATTGTGAAATGATTTCAAGACTTTGCGACGTGCGCGGATTATGTGGTGTCGTCCTGTTGGCTGTGTTGCTCGTCGGGCTGCCTGCTTGCTCGCCCAGTTCAAAAGAAACGCAGCCAGCCGCATCATCGAAGCCAGCACCGACGCCGTCGACCACGCCTGATGCGAATGAAGTGTCCACTCCACCTGCCGACACCCCATCCAAGCCAGCCCCCACCGGCAAGAACGAATCGAAGGACGGGGGCGAAACTGCTCAATCCGGGGAATCCGGCACGGTCAACATCACCACCCGCTACCTTGGAAAGACCCGTCCCAAACGCAAAGTGATCGACATGGCCGCCGACCCAACGTGCGTCAAGGCGAACAAGGACAAAAAGGTTGGTACCGAAAACTGGCTCGTCAACAAAAACATGACTGTCCGAAACGTGGTGTGTTTCGTTTCCGAGGGCCAAGGCTCCGGTCCGTTCGCCCCGCCCGCAAATCCGTCGCTTCTGGACCAACTCGGCTGCATGTACAAGCCGCATGTGCAAACCCTGATGGTCAACCAGCCCCTAACCGTTCGCAACAACGATGCCACGATGCACAACATCCACACGTTCGCCAAAAAGCAACGGACGACCAACTTCGCCCAGCCGAAGAAAGGCGATCAGCGCGACATTACTTTCAAACGCTCGGAGATCGTCAAGATCAAGTGCGATGTGCATCCGTGGATGAGCGCTTTCGTTGGGGTCTTCGACCACCCCTACCACGCGGTGACCCGAAAAAAAGGCGTGTGCTCATTGAACCTGCCACCGGGTGACTACTCCATCGGCGCGTGGCACGAAGAAGCGGGAGACCTCGAACCCATCAAGGTCACCGTGAAGCCCGGCGAATCCGTCAACATCGTCATCGAAGTCCCCGCCGCGCCATAGACGTTGCCAAACCGAACGTCACAACCGCGCAACCATACAAGATCCGACCGTTCCGTTTTCGTAGTTCCTTCTGCGGTGATATACTCACCGACGCGCCAACGTTGCGCAGGGCATCGGGCATCTAAACTGGTCTCGCCAATGACTGAACAGTGCTGCAATCCGTTCCCCACCCCTGGAAGGGGCGGGCCACCCAAACTGTCCACTCTTTGCACGGACCCGCTTGGTCCAACACCCAAGCTGCACAATCGGAACGGTTGTTCATGAATACAATGAACCTGGAAATGTTTCGCCTGGGCATCAGCAGCCTCCGCCTTCACCTGCTGCGGACCACGCTTACCGCGCTGGGGATTATCTTCGGTGTGGCAGCCGTTATTTGCATGTTGGCGATCAGCGAGGGTGCGTCGGCTGACGAAATGCGAATGATCGAACTGTTGGGCACGCAAAATATCATCGTCAACTCGATCAAACCCCAAGCCGAGGTTCAGGTTTCCCAAGGCAATCAAGCCGTCCTGGATTACGGCATCACCTACGAAGACATGGCCGTCATCCGCGAGACGATCGGCCATGTGGATCGTGTTGTGCCATTGAAGCGCATCGCGTTTTCGGTTCGGCGTCGACAGCGAAAACTCGAAACCAGCGTGTTTGGAACGACCCCGGAGTTCTTCTCGGCTGTGCATACAAAGGCCGCGCGGGGAAGGGTGCTCACCGATAGCGACGAAATGAAATCCCTTCCGGTTTGTGTGATCGGTGATGAGGTTGCAAGACGCTTGTTCGGGATTGACAACCCCCTGGGACGAAGCCTTTATGTGTCCAGGCGTGAGAAAATCGCGCCGTACACCGTGGTTGGCGTCCTCGAAAGGGTGGCTACTGCCGGTTCACCAGAGAAAGACGTAGAGCAGCGCAACATCAACGTCGAAGTCTTTGTCCCGTTCAGCGTCGCCTGCAAGCACTATGGCGATGTGATGTCGCGACGTGCATCGGGAACAAGGGAGACAACCAAGAGCGATCTGACGGCGCTCTATATCGAAGTCGACGAAACGGAAAACGTCATCGCGATTTCGGAGGTGGTTCGCAGAACGTTCGAGATTCGTCACAAAAAGCTGGACTATGAAATCGTCATTCCCTTCCGTACTTTGCAACTTGCAGAGAAGAAAAAACGCAACTCCCAATATCAGCTCGGTTCGATCGCGGGTATCTCGTTGCTCGTCGGCGGAATCGGCATCATGAACATCATGCTTGCCACCGTGACGGAGCGAACGCGAGAAATCGGTGTGCGCCGGGCATTGGGCGCAAAGCGAAAACACATCACCATTCAGTTTTTGGTTGAGACGGCTGTCATCTCCACCGGGGGTGGTGTTCTTGGAATTATCCTCGGGTATGCAGGCGCATACAAAATCTCGCACTGGGCTGGCTGGGGTGACCCGATCGTCAAGCTGTGGTCGATCCTCCTCAGCTTCGGGTTGAGTGTCATGATCGGTATTTTCTTCGGCATCTACCCGGCCATCAAAGCCGCCCAACTCGACCCCATCGAAGCACTGCGACATCAGTAGAACCGGCAACACATCGATGCTTCGCACGACACCGGTTTCGCCCCGCACATAGAAGAGTGTCACGCTGCGACACAATGTGCGATCGGGCGTCGAAACAAGTTCGATACACAATTGACACAAACGCACGTTTCGGACATCAATCGGCGCAAAAGGCTCGAAGAAATCGTCCGAAAACGTAAGTCAAATTTGCTGACCCACTTTTTCTGTCGTATACTTCCAGTGCAGTAATACTCCCCCCACGACAAGAACTCCCCACGGCAGGCTGAATTGTACGATGTGCGCGGTTGCGCGTTCGTATGCCTTGCGTATGTGGATTGGCGTTTCGCGATGGCCACCGCGATCTGAATTAGGTGTGGCCATGTTTCGGCTGCGTTGCCCCGTATTGGCGACGTCGAAAGCGAGGGTCCAGTAAAAATGACATTTTTTGACCGAATTGTGGAATCCTTCGGACCCCGATTCGCGTAGTACACAATAGGAGTGCCGCACCAAGAAGGTGATCAGCACCCAGAGGGGACTATTGACAGGGAGCCTGCCGAACGGATCGCAAAGTTTGGCAAGCAGAGCAAGAGGAGAATCGACATGGCTCAAATGGAGACGAAGCCAATCACAAGCGTGCCAGCCACGAATGCGCCAACTGCGAATGCACCAACTACATGCGTGACGACTGGTTCTACCATGCCAACACCGCAAGCGAGCGTGCCGAAAGCGCAAACGGGCATGCCCGAACCACCGGCTGGCGATTTCATGCACTCGCTTTGCGAAGCGGATTGTTCGATTCTTCACAGGCTTTGCACCGAGCCCGTCGCGCCGATGGACCATCCCGACCTGCACCTCGCGAAGGCAGAGACAACTCTGTTTGGGGTGACGGCTAAACTTTCGGAAGCCAAAGGTTTTCGATTCCCTGATCCGGTAGAAATCGCTGCCGGCAGGATTTCGCCGGCTACCCGCGCGCCAACGTTGACGGGCGAGCAGGAGCGAATGCTGTTTCTCCGTTTGAATCTGACGCGGATGAAAATCGCAGCGATCCTGGCGCGCTTCGCCGATCGCGCACTAACACGCAAAGCCGCAAGAACCTTGATCGCATGGGGTCATTGGGAACTGAACGTGCGCGCTCAGATTGTAGAACTCAACATGCCGCTGGTTCTCGCGATGGCCAAGCGCACGCGACTCACACACGTTGATTTCAACGAGATGATCAGCGAAGGAAACATGGCTCTGTTGCGCAGCGTCGATAAGTTTGACTGCGGGCGTGGGTTCAAGTTCAGCACTTACTCATGTCGTGCGATCCTCAAGAGCTTTTCGCGCGTGGCGATGAAAGCCAGCCGATATCGGGGCACGTTTCCGGTTGAGTACGATCCGTCGATCGAAAAGAGTGATCACCTCGACACCAAGCGAGCCCGCGTGGAATCGGACTGCATCACCGAACTGAAAGACATTTTGACTGCGAACGTCGCGGCATTGTCTGAGGTGGAGCAAACGGTGATCCGTCAGCGGTTCGCCCTCGACTCCACATCGTCGGAGATTCCCATGCCCAAGACACTGGAGCAAGTGGGCAAGGTCATCGGCGTGACGAAGGAGCGCGTCCGGCAAATTCAAAACAAAGCGCTCAAGAAAATCCGCGAAGCACTCGAAGCCGGTTACCTTGCTGCGTAGCAAGCGGCGCGGCGCCAGTGAATGGGGGCCCCCGCGAGATCGACTCGGATGCAGTACTGTTGGGCGGTTGGGTTTCTGGGTGCGTCCGAGGTATCGGGTAGGGTCCGCTGTGCGGACCGTCGCGGTGAGAATGCTCGATACGAAAAAATGGTCCGCACAGCGGACCCCACATCGGTGAATCATGCCCCGACAGGTATCGGGCCCAAACAGGTTGAGTCACACCACTAACCGACTTCACGTCGCTGGAAGAGAACTGCACCAGCAAGTAGCGCCGCGAGGGAAACGCACGTCGCGTAGGCAGCCGTCAGACCGACGTAGCTGTTCGGAATGGTCATCCCAGCGTTTACCGCGTCGATGATCCAAAAGAAGTTGAAGTTCGGGATGATTTTGTACGCCACCCGGGCAACGACAGAAGCCTCTGCGGCTTGGCTCAGCAGGTAATCGGAAATAAGCCCCACCATCAACACGCCTACGCAGATCAGCAGGGTCAGCACCTGGCCGACGCGGGTCGAAGCGGCTAATGCAATCGCCGTCAACATCATCACGGAACAGAAAACCAGGAACGCGGCTTTGAATACGTCGAAGTTGGCGATGCCAAGATTGATCTGCCCCACCTGCCAAGACCTGCCGAAGAAACACGTCGCCACCGCACCAAGCGTCAGCAGTGGCACGCCAAGTTTGAATACGGTCCCGATGAACGGTTTGTCTCGAAAAAAGTTGTAGATTCCCGCAAGCACGAACACAAAGAGAATCATGCCCGGACCGAACACAAGCACCGGCCAGTGCCACTCATCGGCACTGCTTTCCAACACCTTGTGCTGCACCGACAGAAAGAAGCCAAGGAAACCAACGTAGTAGGCCAAAGCCAAGGCAAGAATCAACCCGAGATACTTCCCCATCAAGAATACGGGACGACTGACGGGCTTGCTGACAATGGTGAGCACCGTTTTGTTTTCAATCTCGCGCGTCAACACGGATGAAGCACTGAACGAGGCGAGGAACAATCCGCTGAGCAAGAGCGTAGACAGGCCCAGTTCCATCAAGAGTTTGTTGTCGTCTTTGAGTGTGAATGCCGCGAGGCCGACGTTCAATGGCATCAGGAACAGCGTCGAAAGAAGCACCACCCCGTAGATGGGCTGGCGGGTCGTCTCCACGAACGTCGCCCTTGCGATTGCCAACATCTTCTTCATAAGCTCAAGTTCCCTAAATCCCCAGCCATGCAGCGGCTGTTTGGAGAGCATAGAACGGCTCGGAATCCCCGTCCAGCCGCAGGATGCACCGAATCGATCGGAAAGTCGAACATGACCGGACCAACCGAGCCGCAATTCGATTTTTCCTGAACCGCCCGCGGGCGAAGGGCGTACCAAATCTGAAGCGGTCAAAACCCCACCTTCGGGATTGTCATCTGCTCGGGGGTGGGTATGCTTCAACGGTCGGTTTGCTTTCGCATCTGGCAGGCCGCCAACCAGTCGTCCGGTAGTCCACCCGATTCAAACCCGCTCCATTTCGGCAGCGTTCTGTGGTGTTGTGCGCGGTGCGCCGCGTCGGCAGAAGGCCTTCGGCCACACGCCCTTGGCCGCCGTGTCCGAGCGGATGCAATAATCCCATAAGTCAATTGAATAAAGGCGATTGTGCGTCGGTCGCGATGTCGCTGCGATCTTGGCAACGTTGGGCAATTGTTGTAAGCTCCCACGCCCTGTTCGCCAGTTTTTGTCACGATTGGGATCAATCAACGGCACCCGCTTTTGTGCAAGGAATATTTTGTGCAAGGAATCATCGAGCAGTGGAAACGCTGAGGCCCCGCGTTGGTCAATCTTTGACGGATCTCGCTTGGGGACCAACAAACAGTTTTTTCGTAGTCATATACAAGAAGAGTAGTCATCAAGAAGACCGAACGGCCCGCGAACGGTTGTCGTTCGCCCCAACGAATGCTGATGAGAAACACAGCCTGATATGAATAGCGAATCTTCCGTTTCAAAAGACCGACGGGCCCAGTTGGCCGCGCTCGTCGGGTTTATCTTCCAGACGGTGTTCTTCATCGTCCTGTTCGTGGTTGGCAGTATCAGCGAATCGGACGTCATTCTGGCGGCTGCCCGGTTTATGCTGGGCGGAGTCGTCATCTGGCCGGTCATTTCAATCGTGTACAGCCAACGTCGTCGCATGGCGAAAGAACGCCTCGACGCAGAAGAACTCAAACACTCGCGTGCCGCAGACGGCGTGTCGGCTATCTTCGATTCTGAAGATGAAGCGTATCTGATTGAGAAGCGGCGACTCGCGTGGATCTTGCGCTGGCTTGTTCCTTCCACCGCACTGCTGGTCGCGATGTATCACATCACTGCCTCGATTTGGGTATGGGGTTGGTCCTTCGGAAAACCACTCAGTGACAACTGGAGCGCCACCAAGTACCCCGGCCCATCAATGGCCTTCGTTGGCGGCATCGGTTTTCTGTCGTTTCTCTTCTCCAGATACACCGCCGGGATGGCTCGCATGTCGGGCTGGCGGCTGCTGCGATCGGGGGCAAGTTTCCTCGCGGGTAACGCGCTGGCATGCCTTCTTGTACTGATTGCTATCGGGCTCCAAGGGCGCGACCTGCCCAACCCCGAAGCGCTGGTCACCTACATTCTTCGAATCGCTTTGCTGGTGCTGGGCATCGAGTTCATTGCGAATTTCGTTCTGGACTTTTACCGCCCCCGCGCGATCGGCCAGGAGAGTCGACCTGCGTTTGACAGCCGATTGCTGGCGCTGGTAACCGAAACCGGCGGGATCGCTCGGTCGCTGGCGGATGCGATCAATTATCAATTCGGTTTTGAGGTCAGCACGACATGGTTCTATCAACTGCTCAAACGGGCGATGATACCGATGGCGGCATTTGGGGTGGTTGCCCTGCTTGCGTTGTCAACCATTGTTATCGTCGATGCGGATGAGCAGGCGATCGTTGAACGGTTCGGCAAGAAACTTCAAGGGGGCGACAGCGTTCTTTCGCCAGGGCTGCACATCAAGAGCCCGTGGCCAATCGACAGCGTGTACCGCGCCCGCGTCGAACAGGTACGGACGCTGACCATCGGTACAGCGACCGACAATCCGGAAATTGAGGACCGTGAGCTGGACGACGAAAAGAAGAAATTCAGACCCATCCTCTGGGGAGAGAAGCACGAATTCAACGCCGAAATGATGCTCATGGTCGCCAGTCCGGACGTCACGAACTTTGAGTCCGATTCTTCGAGCGATCTAACCGCAGAAGACGAAGAGGCAAACGGTGGAGAGCGCGAAGGCAAAGCTGTCGCGGTCGGATTGTTGATGGTGTCGGTCGACATTCAATACCGCATCAAAGATTTGCATGACTACCTGTATCGCTTTCAAGACCCCGAGCGCTTGGTTGAAGCCATCGCCTATCAGGTGTTGACCGACTACGCAGCCAGCGTGGATGTCGATCGAATCATCGGTCCGGGGCGTGGCGACATCAACGCATCGCTCCACTCTATTTTGCAGGCCCGTGCAGATGAACTGGGCCTGGGTATTGAGATTCTTTTCTGCGGAGTTCAGGAAGCCCACCCGACGGACGACGTTGCCAAATCGTTTCAGGAAGTCGTCAAAGCCGAACTCGAAATGGAATCCCACATCGAGGAAGCCCGGGGGCAGGCTGAGCAGATCTTGACCTCCGTGGCGGGCAGTCGCAATCGGGCACTGCGACTTGATCGCGCTATTCTGGAGATGGATCGGCTGGCGAAGGACGACACATCGACTGCGGAAGCCATGAAAGCGGCAGAGGCGCGGGTCGACGCGTTGCTGCTCGGAGCCACCAATTCCGACAAGGTGACCGTACCAGCCGGGGGAATGGCTGCGTCGAAAATATCTCGAATCCGTGCCCGTGTCCTGTTTGAAGCCACGCAGGCCAAAAGAGATTTGACCGTGTTCAGCGCCGAAAAAGTCGCTTTCAAAGCCGCGCCAGAACTCTACAAGGTACGCAAGTATCTGGAGATGCTGCAACGGGCGCTTGTCCATGTTCGCAAGTACGTGGTCGTCACGAGTTCCGACAAAAAGATCATCGTCATTTACGACAAACCGCAGACCGGCACGATCGATATCGACACCGAGTA